>CAYOXW010000198.1:0-5061 GCA_964408005.1 uncultured Methylibium sp. | reverse complement strand
TTCGAACAGCACGGAAATTGCGCCGTGCGAGTCGAAATCCTCGTCCATCGCCGCCGCGAAGCGCGCAGCGAAATCGCCGTCCCAATCGACGTCGACCGCAACCGGCGGCACGTCGCGCAACGCGAAGTAGAGGCTGTCGAGGCTCCTCCTGGCGTCGTCGAGATGGGTATCCGAATAGTTCAACGGGCTGCGGTAATGCGCACGCAGGATGAAGAAGCGCACGGTCTGCGCGTCGTACTTCTGCAGCACCTCGCGGATGGTGAAGAAGTTGCCCAGGCTCTTGGACATCTTCTCGTTGTCGACGTTGACGAAGCCGTTGTGCAGCCACACGTTGACGAAGCTCTGCCCGCTGCCGAGGTGGAAGGCCCCGTCGCTCTGCGCGATCTCGTTCTCGTGGTGGGGGAACTGCAGGTCCATGCCGCCGCCGTGGATGTCGAAGCGCTCGCCCAGCAGCGCATGGCTCATCGCGGAGCATTCGATGTGCCAGCCCGGCCGGCCAGCCCCGAAGGGCGCGTCATATTTGACGTCGGCCGGCTCCTCGGGCTTGGCGGCCTTCCACAGCACGAAGTCCAGCGGGTCCTCCTTGCCGCCCTCGAGCACGGCGACGCGCTCGCCGGCGCGCAACTGGTCGATCGACTTGCCCGACAGCCGCCCGTAGCCGGGGAACTTGCGCACCGCGTAGTTCACATCGCCGCCGCTGGCGCGGTAGGCCAGGCCGCGCTGCTCGAGCCGCTCGATCAGCGCGATCATGCCCGGCACGTGCTCGGTCGCGCGCGGCTCGTGGGTCGGCGGCTCGACGCCGAGCGCCCCGATGTCGCGGTGCATCGCCGCGCTCATCTCGTCGGTCAGCTGGCGGATGGTGATACCGCGCTCGACCGCGCGCTTGATGATCTTGTCGTCGATGTCGGTGATGTTGCGCACGTAGGTCACGCGCAGCCCACCGGCCTTCAGCCAGCGCTGCAGCACGTCGAACGCGATCATCATGCGCGCGTGGCCGACGTGGCAGAGGTCGTAGACCGTGATGCCGCACACATACATGCGCACGTGCCCTGGTTCGAGCGGCACGAAAGGCTCGATCTGGCGGCTCAGGGTGTTGTGCAGGCGCAGGCTCATCGGGGTGCGGATCGGTGGCGGACAACCCGCCCGGAGGAGCGCCGCAGTATAGCGACGGGCCCGACAACGACGGCGCGGACGAGCGACAATGCGCGCTTGCGAGGAGCGGCCCGAGCCGCCCCGCCTCCGGAGACTCCGATGCATGCACTGCCGCGTGCCGCCTTGACGGCCGCCCTCCTCCTCGTCGCCCTCGCCGCGCCCGCCTGGGCGCAGAAGGTGCGCCTGAGCACCACTGCCGGCGACATCGTTCTGCAACTCGACCGCGAGAAGGCCCCCAAGACCGTCGACAACTTCCTCGGCTACGTGAAGAGCGGCTTCTACGCCGGGACGATCTTCCATCGCGTGATCCCGAATTTCATGATCCAGGGCGGCGGCATGGACCCGGCGATGGTGGAAAAGAAGACCGGCAGCCCGATCCCGCTGGAGAGCCGCAACGGCCTGAAGAACGAGCGCGGGACGGTCGCGATGGCGCGCACCTCGGAGCCGAATTCGGCGACCGCGCAGTTCTTCATCAACCTGACCGACAACCCCTACCTGGACCAGCCGAACTCGCGCGACGGCAACGGCTATGCCGTGTTCGGCCGCGTGATCGAGGGCATGGAGGTGGTCGACAAAATCCGCGACGTGCCAACGACGACCAAGGGCATGCACGCCAACGTGCCGGTCGAGCCGATCGTGATCAAGAAGGCGACTCTGGAGAAATGACATGAAGACGATCGAACTGCACACCAGCCACGGCGTGATCCGCGCTGAACTCGACGACGCCAAGGCGCCGAAGACGGTCGAGAATTTCCTGGCCTACGTCAAGGCCGGCCATTACGACGGCACGGTGTTCCACCGCGTGATCAAGGGCTTCATGGTCCAGGGCGGCGGCTTCGAGCCGGGCCTGAAGCAAAAGCCCACGCAGGCGCCGATCGACAACGAGGCCGGCAACGGCCTGAAGAACGACAAGTACACGCTCGCGATGGCGCGCACCAATGCGCCGCATTCGGCGACCGCGCAGTTCTTCATCAACGCGACCGACAACGCCTTCCTGAACTTCAAGTCCGAAAGCCCGCAAGGCTGGGGCTACGCGGTGTTCGGCAAGGTCGTCGCCGGCACCGAGGTCATCGATGCCATCGAGCGCGTCGCCACCGGACGGCGTGGCATGCACGACGACGTGCCGCTCGAGGACGTGGTGATCCAGCGCGCCGTCGAAGTCGCCTGACCGCCGCCATGGACCGTGCCGCCGCCAGGCCGGCGCTGCCGCAGTTCTGGGAATTCGTCGCGCCGCAGGCCTGGCGCTCGATCGACTTCATCGCGGACCTGCATTTGCAGGCGTACCGGCCGCGCACCGTCGCGGCTTTCGCGGATCACCTGCGTCATACGCCGGCGGACGCGGTGTTCATCCTCGGTGACCTGTTCGAAGCCTGGGTCGGGGACGACGCCCGTCACAGCGGGTTCGAGTCCGAGGTCGCCGACATCCTGCAGGACGCGGCGAGCTGCCGCTGCATCGCCTTCATGCCCGGCAACCGCGACTTCCTGCTCGGCACCGAGATGCTGCGCGACTGCGGCATCCTGGCCCTGGCGGATCCGACGGTGCTGGTCGCCTGCGGCGAGCGCCTGCTGCTGACGCACGGCGACGCGCTGTGCCTTGATGACGAGGCCTATCAGCGCTTTCGCACCGAGGTGCGGACCGACGCCTGGCGTCACGCCTTCCTGGCTCGGCCGCTGGCACAGCGCCGCGCGCTCGCCGCGCAGATGCGCGACGCGAGCATGCAGCACCAGCGCGACCAGGCGCAGGAAAGCTGGGCGGACGTCGACGATGCGACCGCCGCCCGCTGGATGCACGAGGCCGGCACGCCGGTGCTGGTGCACGGCCACACCCACCGCCCGGGCAACCAGCCGATCGCACCGGGCCTGTTGCGCATGGTGCTCAGCGACTGGGAGTTCGACATGGGGCCGCCACGCGGTGAGGTGTTGCGGCTGAGCCGCTTCGGCCTCGAGCGCGTCGCGCCGGCGCGGGCCGGCTGAGCTGCTCATGCTGGGCCGCTGGTGGCGCGCACGGCGCATCGAGCGCGTGCTCGCGCGCCGCGCGATCCCTGACGCGCTGTGGGATGCGACGCTCGCCGCCTACCCCTTCATCGCGCACCGCCACAGCGCCGACCGCGAGCGCCTGCGGGCGCTCGCAACCGTCTTCCTGGCCGACAAGGAGTTCACCGGCGCGAACGGCCTGGTTATCACCGACGCCATGGCCGTCGCGATCGCGGCGCAGGCCTGCCTGCCGGTGCTCGAGATCGGCCTGGGCCTGTATGACCGCACGGTCGGCATCGTCGTGCAGCCCGGCGAGGTGCTGGCGCGCCGCCGCATCACGGACGACGACACCGGCCTGGTGCATGAGTATGACGAGGTGCTCGCCGGCGAGGCGATGGAGGGAGGGCCGGTCATGCTGTCCTGGCAGGACGTGCATGCCGCCGGCACCTCGGCCGACGCAGGCTACAACGTCGTGGTGCACGAGTTCGTCCACCTGATCGACATGGCCGACGGCGTCGCCGACGCGATGCCCCCGCTGCCCGATGCCGCCGCCCGCCGGCACTGGGCCCTGGTGATCGAAGCGGCCTACGGGCGTTTCTGCCGCGCCCTGGATGCCGGCCAGGACACCTTCCTCGACCCCTACGGCGCCGAGGCGATCGAGGAGTTTTTCCCGGTCGCCGCCGAGGCCTTCTTCGTGGCCCCGCAGGCGCTGCGCGCCGAACAGCCCCAGCTCTACGAGCTCTTCGTCGGCTACTTCCGCCAGGACCCGGCGCAGCGCTGAGACGGCCATGAAAAAGGGGCGCCTCAGCGCCCTCGGGGTCCGTCGATCGACGCCTCTCAGTCGGTCGTGGCGGGCTCGGCCTTGTTCGGCTTGTCGCTCTTCTTGATCGGCTGGATGTCGAGTTGCACCTGCCCCTCGGCATCGATATCGACCGCCAGACGCCCGCCGTCCACCAGCCGACCGAACAGCAGCTCGTCGGCGAGCGCACGGCGGATCGTGTCTTGGATCAGGCGCTGCATCGGCCGCGCGCCCATCAGCGGATCGAAGCCCTTCTTCGCGAGGTGCTTGCGCAGCGCGTCGGTGAAGGTGACTTCGACCTTCTTCTCGGCGAGCTGACTCTCGAGCTGCAGCAGGAACTTGTCGACCACGCGCAGGATGACCTCCTCGTCCAGCGGCTTGAAGTTCACGATCGCATCGAGCCGGTTGCGGAACTCGGGCGTGAACAGCCGCTTGATGTCGGCCATCTCGTCGCCCGACTCGCGCTTGGTCGTGAAGCCGATCGTCGCCTTGTTCATCGTCTCGGCGCCCGCGTTCGTCGTCATGATGATGATGACGTTGCGGAAGTCGGCCTTGCGCCCGTTGTTGTCGGTCAGCGTGCCGTGGTCCATGACCTGCAGCAGCACGTTGAAGACATCCGGATGCGCCTTCTCGATCTCGTCGAGCAGCAGCACCGCGTGCGGCTTCTTGCTGATCGCCTCGGTCAGCAGCCCGCCCTGGTCGAAGCCGACGTAGCCCGGCGGCGCGCCGATCAGGCGGCTAACGGTGTGGCGCTCCATGTACTCGGACATGTCGAAGCGGATCAGCTCGATGCCCAGGATATAGGCGAGCTGGCGCGCCGCCTCGGTCTTGCCGACGCCGGTGGGGCCGCTGAACAGGAAGCTGCCGATCGGCTTGTCCGGCTTGCCCAGGCCCGAGCGCGCCATCTTGATCGCCGAGGCCAGCGCGTCGAGCGCCGGGTCCTGACCGAACACCACGCTCTTGAGGTCGCGGTCCAGGTTCTTGAGCTTGCTGCGGTCGTCGTTGTTGACCGACGCGGGCGGGATGCGCGCGATCTTGGCGACGATGTCCTCGACCTCGGCGCGCGTGATGGTCTTCTTCTGCCGGCTCTTGGGCAGGATGCGCTGCGCGGCGCCGGCCTCGTCGATCACGTCGAT
>CAYOXW010000197.1:0-5070 GCA_964408005.1 uncultured Methylibium sp. | reverse complement strand
CCGCCATGAACGCCACGCCCCGACCGCGCGCCTCGCTGTTCCTCCACCCCGCCGCCCTGCCGGCGCAGCGGCTGGCGCCGCAGCGCCGCGACGTGCCCGAGGCGCCGGCGCCGAGCGGCTGGTACGAGTCCAGCCGCGAGTTGCGCGACGGGCTGATCGTGGTCGAGGATGTATCGGCGGACGAGTTGCCGCGCTGAGCCGGCCATGAGCGGTGACGGCCTGTTCCGCTGTCCCTGGTGCGAGGCCAGCGAGCTCTACCGCCACTACCATGACCACGAATGGGGCTTCCCGGTCACCGATGACCGGCGGCTGTTCGAGAAGCTCTGCCTCGAGGGCTTCCAGGCCGGCCTGAGCTGGCTCACCATCCTCAACAAGCGCGAGGCCTTCCGGGCCGCCTTCGCCGGCTTCGACGCCGAACGGGTGGCGTGCTTCGGGCCGGCCGAGGTCGAGCGCCTGCTCGGCGACGCCGGCATCGTGCGTCACCGCGGCAAGATCGAGTCGACGATCAACAACGCGCGCCGCGTCCTGGCCTTGCGTGCCGAGTTCGGCTCGCTGGCCGCCTACGCCTGGCGTCACGAGCCCGCACCGCACACGCGGCCCCGGCACCTCACCGCCGAGGTGCTGAAGGCGATGACGAGCTCGCCCGAGTCGGTGGCGATGAGCAAGGACCTGAAGCGGCGCGGCTGGAGCTTCGTCGGCCCCACCACCGTCTACGCCTTCATGCAGGCGATGGGCCTGGTCAACGACCACCTCGAGGGCTGCCATGTGCGCGAGCGGGCGCTGGCCGCGCGCGCCGCGCTGAGCCTGCCGACCTGAGCCGGCCCGCGGCGCTCGAGGCGGTCGCCGGCGCTCAGAGGCCGAGCAGCTTCTTCGCTTCGCCCAGCGCCTTCATCGAGGCATCGTGCTTGCCGGCCTTGTGCGCGGTCTCGCCGTCGGCGCGCAGCGCCTTGACCTTGGCCAGATCGGTGTCGGACAGCGTGGTGCCGGCCGCGAGCTTGGCGTCGATCGCCTTCATCTCGTTCGGGCAGTTGTGGGCGAGGGCGCTGCCGGCCGCCAGGGCCAGCAGCAGCGGAAACAGGATCTTCTTCATCGCGGGGTCTCCTTGCGTGGGTCGATCGGGCGGCCGTGGTGCGGCGCTCAGGCAATGTAGCGGTGCCGCTTCGCCCCTGCCAGGGCGAGGGCGTTGCGGCGCGCCGGCGCGGTGTGACCGGCGCGCCGCCACCCCGTCCCTAGAATCGCCGCGATGACCGCCGTGCCCGCCGCCGCGCCGACCCCCGCCTACCGACGCAAGCTGTTCTGGGTCGCGCTGCTGTACTTCAGCGAGGGGCTGCCGCTGGGGGTCTTCTACGACCTGTTCCCGGTGTATTTCCGGCAGCAAGGGGTGAACCTGGCCGACATCGGCCTGCTATCGCTGCTGGGCCTGGCCTGGACGGTCAAGTTCCTGTGGGCGCCGGCGGTCGACTGGGCGCGCCGGCACCGCTGGTGGGTCGCGGCGGCCAACGTCGGCATGGCCGGCGTGATGCTCGCGTTCGCGGCGGCCGGCATCGCGATCGGGCCCTGGGCCTGGGTGGCGATCGGCCTCTTCACCTTCTTCTCGGCGACCAACGACATCGCCACCGACGGCTACACGATCGAGCTGCTCGACGCGCGCGAGTACGGCATGGCGAACGGCTTTCGCATCGGCTTCTACCGCGCCGGCATGCTGACGGCCGGCGTGCTGCTGATGGTGTCGGGCACGCTCGGCTGGAGCGCCGCCTACGCGCTCGGCGCGCTGGTCTTCCTGCTCAACGCCGGCATGGCGCTGATGGCGCCGGCCGAGCGGCCGCGCGTCGGCCATGCGCCGAGCAGCGTCGGCGCCGAGCTCGTGCTGCTGCGCGCGCAGCCGCTGTTCGTCGTCGCGATCGCGCTGGTGCTGGCCGGCCTGCTGTGGCCGGTGCTCGGGCCGCTGGCGCGCGGCGCCGGCTGGAGCGCGGTGCAGGCGGTCGCCGGCGCCTGGTGGTTCCGCGGCGCGATCCCCGTCGGCCTGATGTTCGCCGGCGCCGCGCTGCTGGTGCGCGCCGCGCGCGGCCCGCAGGCCCACGAGCTGCGCGACGGCCCGGTGTTCGGCGCCTGGGTCGAGCTGCTGATGCGCCCGGGCATGCTGGCGGTGCTGGTATTCATCCTGCTGTTCAAGCTCGGCGACGCGGCGATGGGCTTCATGGTCAAGCCCTTCTGGGTCGACGCCGGCTTCAGCGCGGCGCAGATCGGCTTCGTCAGCGTCAACCTCGGCCTCGGCCTGTCGATCGCCGGCGGGCTGGTCGGCGGCTGGTACGTGGACCAGCGCGGCATCTACCGCGGCCTGTGGGTGCTGGGGCTGTGGCAGGCGCTGTCCAACCTCGGCTACGCCGGCGCGGCCTACGCGGTGCCGCTGCTGACGCCGGGCGCGGCGGCGACGATCGGCGTCGAGCCAGCGCACCAGGCCATCGTCTACGCCGCCAGCGGGCTCGAGAGCTTCACCGGCGGCCTCGGCACCGGCGCCTTCCTGGCCTTCCTGATGGGCATCACCAGCAAGGCGCGCGCGACCACCGAGTACGCGATCCTCTCCAGCATCTTCGCCTTCAGCCGCGCGGTCGCCGGCTGGGCCGGCGGCATCGGCGCGCAGGAGCTCGGCTACCCGGTCTACTTCCTGCTGACCTTCTTCCTGAGCTTCCCGGCCTACCTGCTGCTGCCGCCGGTGCGGCGGATGCTGGAACGTTCGGACGATGCAGGGGTCTGAGCGCTGCCCTAAGCTTGTTGCCATGAACGACGACCTCTTCCCGTCCCGCTCGCACTGCCGCTTCTGCCAGGCCTGGTCGGCGCTGTCCACCGACGCGCCGGCCCTGCCCGAGCGGCGGCTGTTCGGCCGCGCGCTGCTGGCCGCCGGCGCCGCCACCGCGCTGCCGGCCGCCGCCCAGGGCGTCGCCAAGGACGTCGGCAGCACCTCGATGTTCACCAAGCTGGTCTCGGCCGAGCAGATCGAGGCGGCCGCGGCCAAGCAGTACGCGCAGATGCTGGCCGAGGCGCGCGGCAAGGGCTCGCTCGGCCCCGACGAGCACCCGCAGGTCAAGCGCCTGCGCGCGATCTCGCAGCGCATCGTGCCGCATGCGCGGCCCTGGAACCCGCGCGCCGCGCAGTGGCGCTGGGAGGTCAACCTGCTCGTCTCCAAGCAGCTCAACGCCTTCTGCATGCCGGGCGGCAAGATCGCCTTCTTCAGCGGCATCCTGCAGCAGCTGCAGCTCGAGGACGCCGAGGTCGCTGCGATCATGGGCCACGAGGCCGCGCATGCGCTGCGCGAGCATGCGCGCGAGCGCGTCGGCAAGAGCTCGGCCACCAGCATCGGCCTGTCGCTGGGCGCGCAGCTGCTCGGGCTGGGCTCGCTCGGCGACGCCGCGGCCAACCTCGGCACGCAGCTGCTGACGCTGAAGTTCAGCCGCGACGACGAGACCGAGGCCGACCTGGTCGGCATGGAACTCGCGGCCCGCGCCGGCTACGACCCGGCCGCCGGCGTCACGCTGTGGGAGAAGATGCAGCAGGCCAACAAGGGCGCGCCGCCGCAGTGGATGAGCACCCACCCGTCGAGCAGCAGCCGCATCGCCGAGATCCGCGAGAAGCTGCCGAAGGTGCAGCCGCTGTACGCCCAGTCCGACAAGCCGCGCGAGCGCTACGCGCCGATGCCGCGCAGCGGCGGCTGAAGCGCCGGGCGGCGGCTCAGGCGCAGGCCGGCTCGTCGCCGGCCTCGACCACGGCGGCGCTCTCCTGCTGCGCCAGCTCGAGCACCAGCTGCTGCAGTTGCGCGCGCAGGCCGACGAAGGCCTCCCCGCCGAGCCGGGTGCGACAGGCCACATGGCCCTGGATCTGCGCGGCCGGCGTGCGCAGCGCCGCCCCCTCACTGGTCAGGCCGATGCGCACGATGCGCTCGTCGCTGGTGTCGCGCAGCCGGCTGACCAGCCCGTTGGCGGCGAGCCGCTTGAGCAGCGGCGTCAGCGTGCTGGAGTCCAGGTCGAGCCGGTCCGCCAGGCCCTTGACGCTCTGGGTGCCGTGCTCCCACAGCACCAGCATCACCAGGTACTGCGGATAGGTCAGGCCGATCGCGGCGAGCGGCGCGCGGTAGGCGCGCGTGATCGCATTGGTCGCCGCATACAGCGCGAAGCACAACTGCTCGTCGAGGCACAGCGAGGCGTTGGAGCTTTTCATGCCGGAAGTTTGCCCGGTTTCGTGCGGATCACGGCAAGCGCCGGGCCTCAGGGGCCGACGCTCAGGCCCACCGGTCCGGCCTCGACGCGGCCGATCACCGCGGCCGCGTCGAAGCCGGCGTCGCGGAAGCGCGCGAGCACGGCGTCGACGGCCGTCGGCGCACAGCTGAGCAGCAGCCCGCCCGAGGTCTGCGGATCGGTGAGCAGGTCGCGTGCGGTGGCCGGCAGGTCCTCGGCCAGGCACACCTCGGCGCCGTAGCCGGCCCAGTTACGGCCCGAGGCGCCGGTGACCAGCCCTGCGGCGGCGAGCGCCTCGACGCCCTCGAGCCGCGGCACCGCCGACCAGTCGATCGTGACCCGCAGGCCGGCGCCGCGCGCGAGTTCGAGCGCGTGGCCGGCCAGGCCGAAGCCGGTCACGTCGGTCAGCGCGTGCACGCCCTCGAGTTCCGCCAGCGCCGGGCCGGGGGTGTTGAGCCGCGTCGTGGTGTCGATCAGGCGCGCGTAGCCGGCCGCGTCGAGCCGGTCCTTCTTCAGCGCCGCCGACAGCACGCCGACGCCCAGCGGCTTGCCGAGCACGAGCAGGTCGCCGGGACGCGCGTCGGCGTTGCGCTTGAGCCGCGCCGGGTGCACCAGGCCGATGACGACCAGGCCGTAGATCGGCTCGACCGAGTCGATCGTGTGGCCGCCCGCCACCGGGATGCCGGCGGCGCGGCAGACCGACTGGCCCCCCTCGAGGATGCGGCCGATCACCTCGATCGGCAGCTGCGCGATCGGCATCGCGACCAGGGCCAGCGCCAGGATCGGTCGGCCGCCCATCGCGTAGACGTCGCTGATCGCGTTGGTCGCGGCGATGCGGCCG
>CAYOXW010000196.1:0-5089 GCA_964408005.1 uncultured Methylibium sp. | reverse complement strand
CGGCCACCGGGATGAAGATCTCGTTGGTCTCGTTGCGCTTCTGGTACTCGACGTCGGAGAGCTCCTCGAAGCGGGCCAGGCGCGCCTTGCTCTTGACCTGGCGGCCCTTGGTGTTCTTGCGCACCCACTCGAGCTCCTGCTTCATCGCCTTGGTGTGGGCGTCCTCGGCCTTCTGCTCCTGCTCCAGGCGGGCCTGCTTCTGCTCGAGCCAGTCGGAGTAGTTGCCCTTCCAGGGGATGCCACGGCCGCGGTCCAGCTCCAGGATCCACTCGGCCGCGTTGTCGAGGAAGTAGCGATCGTGGGTGATGCCGACCACGGTGCCGGGGAAGCGCTTGAGGAACTGCTCGAGCCAGTCGACCGACTCGGCATCCAGGTGGTTGGTCGGCTCGTCGAGCAGCAGCATGTCGGGCTGCGAGAGCAGCAGGCGGCACAGCGCGACGCGGCGCTTCTCGCCGCCCGAGAGCTTGCCGATCACGGCGTCCCAGGGCGGCAGGCGCAGCGCATCGGCGGCGATCTCGAGCTGCAAGTCGGTGTTCTCGCTGCCGGCGGCGGCGATGATGGCCTCCAGCTCGGCCTGCTCGGCGGCGAGCTTGTCGAAGTCGGCGTCCGGCTCGGCGTAGGCGGCGTAGACCTCGTCGAGCCGCTTCTTGGCCGCCAGCACGCCGCCGATGCCCTCCTCGACCGCCTCGCGCACCGTCTGCTCCGCATTGAGCTGCGGCTCCTGGGGCAGGTAGCCGATCTTGATGCCGGGCATCGCCACGGCCTCGCCCTCGATCTCCTTGTCGAGGCCGGCCATGATCTTCAGCAGCGTGGACTTGCCCGAGCCGTTCAGGCCGAGCACGCCGATCTTGGCGCCGGGGAAGAAGGACAGCGAGATGTCCTTGAGGATCTGCCGCTTGGGGGGAACCGTCTTGGAGACACGGTTCATCGTGTAGACGTACTGGGCCATGGAAAAGGCTCTTTCGGGACAACGGTGGGGCACGGCCGGGCCGCGCGACCGCGCATTGTCGCCGAGCGCACCCTCCCGCCGGGTCTGCGTGACCACGCCACTGACAAGCCGGCGCGCCGGGAGCATGATGGGCACCGGAGCGGGCCGCAGAGCCCGCCGCCGCACCAGGAGACCGAGATGACCCTCTTTCGTCGCCGCCTGCTGACCGCCCTGGGCGCCTCGCTGTTCGCCGCCCCAGCGGTGCACGCCGCCGTCGAGCCGGCCGTCGACAACGAGCGCTGGCCGGACATCCGCCGGGCGCTGTTCGCCGATCGCCCGATCTCCGAGGACGCGCGCGGCGTGATCGAGCTCGACGCGCCGGTGCGCGCCGCCGACGCGGCGGTCGTGCCGATCGCGATCCGCACCGGCTTCGTGCAGACGCCGGCCCGCTACATCCGCAAGGTCTGGCTGGTGATCGACAAGAACCCTTCGCCGGTCGGCGCGATCTTCCATTTCACGCCCGACAGCGGCCGCGCCGAGATCGAGACGCGCGTGCGCATCGAGGAGTACAGCCAGGTGCGGGCGGTCGCCGAGTTCAACGACGGCCACCTGGTGATGCACACGCGCTACGTGAAGGCCTCCGGGGGGTGCTCGGCCCCGGCCGGCAAGGACTTGGCGGAGGCGCTCGCGAGCCTCGGCAAGATGAAGCTGCGCGTCGAGGGCGAGGTGCTCGCCGGCCGGCCGGTGCTGGCGCAGCTGATGGTCAGCCACCCCAATGTCTCGGGCCTCGCGATCGACCAGCTGACCCGGCTCGCGCCGAAGCCGCACTTCGTGCGCCGCATCGAGGCCCGCTACGCCGACAAGCCGGTGCTCGAGGCCGAGGTCGACTTCACGATCAGCGAGAACCCGGTGGTGCGCTTCTGGTTCGTGCCCACCGGCGCGGGTGAACTGCGCGCGACCGTGGTCGACAGCGAGAACCTGAAGTTCGAGACCGCGCTCGCGGTCCAGCCCAAGACCGGCGCGTGAGCCGCCGCCGCGGCGCCGCGCCCCCCGCGCCCGAGGCCCTGCGCCCGGTCGCCGGCGGCGGTCTGCTGGACCGCCGCGTCCTGCTGCGCGGCGGGCTGGCGCTGGCCAGCGCCAGCGTGGTCGCGCCCCCCGCGCGCGCCGCCGATGACGGGGCGGTGCCGGCCTGGATGAAGACGCCGGGCGAGCCCTTCAGCCCCTACGGGCAGCCCTCGCCACACGAGCGCCAAGTCGCGCGGCGCATCACCGCCAACCGCGTGCTGCCCGGCAACGGCGCGGCCTTCACGCCGATCGAGGAGCTCGAGGGCATCGTCACGCCCGCCGGGCTGCACTTCGAGCGCCACCACAACGGCGTGCCGCAGATCGACCCGGCGCAGCACCGGCTGATGATCCACGGGCTGGTCCGCCAGCCACTGGTGTTCGACGTCGAGCGCCTGCTGCGCTATCCGATGCGCTCGCAGCTGCTGTTCATCGAGTGCGGCGGCAACAGCAACGCCGGCTGGCACCCGGAGCCGATCCAGCGCAGCCCCGGCTCCTTCCACGGTCTGGTCTCGTGCAGCGAGTGGACCGGCGTGCCGCTGGGCCTGCTGCTCGACGAGGCCGGGCTCGAGCCAGGCGCGGCCTGGGGCATCGCCGAGGGCGCCGATGCCTTCGCGATGCACGTGAGCCTGCCGATCGCGCGCCTGCGCGACGAGGCCCTCGTCGCGCTCTACCAGAACGGCGAGCGCCTGCGCCCCGAGCACGGCTACCCGATGCGGCTGGTCGTGCCGGGCTGCGAAGGGGTGCTCAACGTCAAGTGGCTGCGCCGCCTGCACATCGCCGATCAGCCGGTGATGGCGCGCAACGAGACCGCCAAGTACACCGAGCTGCAGCCCGACGGCCGCGCGCGCCAGTTCACCCACGTGATGGAGGTCAAGTCGCTGATCACCTCGCCCTCGCACGGCCAACGGCTGCGCGGCCCGGACGTCTACCAGATCACCGGCCTGGCCTGGAGCGGGCATGGCCGCATCCGGCGCGTCGAGGTCTCGGCCGACGGCGGCCAGAGCTGGGCGGCGGCGCAACTCGACGGCCCGCTGCTGCCGCGCTGCCTGACGCGCTTTCGCGCCGCCTGGCGCTGGGACGGCCGGCCCGCGGTGCTCAAGAGCCGCGCGATCGACGAGACCGGCGCCCGGCAGCCCGAGCGGGCCGCGCTGCTCGCGGCGCGCGGCGCGAACGGTTATTTCCACTACAACGCCATCGTCGCCTGGGCCATCGACACGGACGGCGCGGTGACGCATGCCTATGCCTGAGCGCCGCGCGCCGGCCTACGCCCTGGCCGCGGCCGCCGCGCTCGCCGCCGGCTGCGCGAGCCCCGGCGGGCCCGAGACGCCGGCGGCGCCGCGCCTCGGCCTGCCCGTCACCGCCGCCGAAGTCGCCCGCTGGGACCGCGACGTCTTTCCGGACGGCCGCGGCCTGCCGCCGGGCGCCGGCCGCGCGGCCGAGGGCGCGGCGCTGTTCCGGCGGCACTGCCAGGGCTGCCATGGCGCCGGCGGGCGCGGCGCGAGCGCCGAGGAGCTCGCGGGTGCCAGCGAGCCGCTGGACAGCGCGACGCCGGACAAGACCATCGGCAGCTACTGGCCCTACGCGACGACGCTGTTCGACTTCATCCGCCGCGCCAAGCCGATGGGGACGCCCGGCTCGCTGACCAACGACGAGGTCTACGCGCTCAGCGCCTACCTGCTGCAGATCAACGGCGTGATCGACGCCGATGCGGAGATGAACGCTCGCACGCTGCCCGCGGTGCGCATGCCCAACCGCGACGGCTTCGTCGGCATCGACGCGGCGCCGCCGCGCTGAACCGGGAGCGCGGCGGCGCGAACCGGGGCTTTCCCGTACACTGTGCACCGCAGCAGACGCTCCAGTCCCCTCGCTGCAGTCGATTCCGACCTGTTCATCCGCCCTCTGCGACTGGTGCGCGTGCGCTGCACGCCGCGGCAGACCGGCTACCACGCCCTCCCCGGGCGCTCCCTCCCAATGTCGTTCAAAGACCTGGGGCTCGCCGAGCCCCTGCTCAAGGCCATTGCCGAAACCGGCTATGAGACCCCCACGCCGATCCAGCAGCAGGCGATTCCCGCCGTGCTCAAGGGTGGCGACCTGCTCGCCGGCGCCCAGACCGGCACCGGCAAGACCGCCGGTTTCGTGCTGCCGATGCTGCACCGCCTGATGGCCGCGCCGGCCGTGCGCGATGCCAAGGGCCGGCTGCCGATTCGCGCGCTGATCCTCACGCCGACCCGCGAGCTCGCGGCCCAGGTCGAGGAGAGCGTGCGCGTCTATGGCAAGCACGCCAAGCTCAGCTCGATGGTGATGTTCGGCGGCGTCGGCATGCAGCCGCAGATCGACCGCCTGAAGAAGGGCGTCGACATCCTGGTCGCGACGCCGGGCCGCCTGCTCGACCACCACCAGCAGGGCACGCTGGACATCAGCAAGGTCGAGATCTTCGTGCTCGACGAGGCCGACCGCATGCTCGACATGGGCTTCATCCACGACATCAAGAAGGTGCTGGCCATCGTCCCGAAGGCCAAGCAGAGCCTGCTGTTCAGCGCCACCTTCAGCGACGAGATCAAGGCCCTGGCCGAGCGGCTGCTCAACAGCCCGCAGGTCATCGAGGTCGCGCGCCGCAACACGACCGCCGAGACGATCGCGCAGAAGATCCACCCGGTCGACCGCGACAAGAAGAAGGAGCTGCTGACGCACCTGATCAAGCGCCAGGACTGGCACCAGGTGCTGGTGTTCTGCCGCATGAAGCATGGCGCGAACCGGCTCACCGAGTACCTGAACGGCCAGGGCGTCACCGCGATGGCGATCCACGGCAACAAGAGCCAGAGCGCGCGCACCAAGGCGCTGGCCGACTTCAAGAGCGGCGACCTGCAGGTGCTGGTGGCGACCGACATCGCCGCGCGCGGCATCGACATCGACCAGCTGCCGCAGGTGGTGAACTTCGAACTGCCCAACGTGCCGGAAGATTATGTTCACCGCATCGGCCGCACCGGCCGCGCGGGCAGCAGCGGCTCCGCGCTGTCGCTGGTGGACGACGAGGAACTCGCCTACCTGCGCGACATCGAGAAGCTGATCAAGCGCTCGATCGTGCGGGTCGAAATC
>CAYOXW010000195.1:0-5158 GCA_964408005.1 uncultured Methylibium sp. | reverse complement strand
CGCCGGCGTCGAGAAGGTCGCGTTCGACCGCGCGGGTTTCGCTTACCACGGGCGCGTGAAGGCGCTGGCCGAGGCGGCGCGCGAAGCCGGCCTGCAGTTCTGAGCCGGCGCACGGCACACCGAAGGAATTCGAGATGGCAAAGTTTCAACCCCGCATCGCCGACGAGGGCCGCGACGACGGCCTGAAGGAAAAGATGATCCAGGTGAACCGCGTGACCAAGGTGGTCAAGGGCGGTCGCACCATGAGCTTCGCGGCACTGACCGTGGTCGGCGACGGCGACGGCCGCGTTGGCATGGGCAAGGGCAAGGCCAAGGAAGTGCCGGTTGCCGTCACCAAGGCGATGGATGCGGCGCGCCGCAACATGGTCAAGGTGAGCCTGAAGAACGGCAGCGTCCACCATAACGTCACCGGCGAGCATGGCGCGGCGAAGGTGCTGCTGGCGCCGGCGGTGCCGGGTACCGGCATCATCGCCGGCGGCCCGATGCGCGCGGTGTTCGAGGTCATGGGCATCACCGACATCGTCGCGAAGAGCCTGGGTACCTCCAACCCGTACAACATGGTGCGCGCGACCTTCGACGCGCTCAAGCGCTCGACGACGCCGTCTGAAGTGGCGGCCAAGCGCGGCAAGACGGTCGAAGAGATCCTGAACTGAGCCGCCAGGGGAAACACATGACGGACAAGAAGACGCTGACGGTCAAGCTGGTGCGCAGCCCGATCGGCACCAAGACCGACCACCGCGACACCGTGCGTGGCCTCGGCCTGCGCGGGCTCAACAGCGTGCGCGTCCTCGAGGACACGCCGGCCGTGCGCGGCATGATCAACAAGGTGAGCTACCTGGTGCAGGTGCTCTGAGCCTTCGGGGAAAGACGATGGAACTGAACACGATCAAGCCGGCCTCGGGTGCCAAGAAGGCGCGCCGTCGCGTCGGTCGCGGCATCGGCTCGGGCCTGGGCAAGACCGCGGGCCGCGGCCACAAGGGCCAGAAGTCGCGCGCCGGTGGCTACCACAAGGTCGGCTTCGAAGGCGGCCAGATGCCGCTGCAGCGCCGTCTGCCCAAGCGGGGCTTCAAGTCGCTGAGCCTGAAGTACAACGCCGAGGTCACGCTGGCCGATCTGCAGGCGCTGGGCGCCGACGAGGTCGATCTGCCCACGCTGAAGCAGGCGGGCCTGGTGGGTGAGCTGGCCAAGGTGGTCAAGGTCATCAAGTCGGGCGAACTCAGCCGCAAGGTGGCGCTCAAGGGCGTCGGAGCGACCGCGGGCGCCAAGGCCGTGATCGAGGCCGCCGGCGGCTCGGTGGTCTGAGGCGAGCGGAACCGTCCAGGACTGGCGCGTGGCAACCAACGCGAATCAACTCGCCAAGACCGGCAAGTTCGGAGACCTGCGTCGTCGGCTGGTCTTCCTGCTGCTGGCGCTGGTGGTGTACCGCATCGGGGCGCATATCCCGGTGCCGGGCATCAATCCGGATCAGCTGACGGCGCTGTTCCAGGGACAGCAAGGCGGCATTCTCAGCCTGTTCAACATGTTCTCCGGCGGGGCGCTGTCGCGCTTCACCGTCTTCGCGCTGGGCATCATGCCCTACATCTCGGCGTCGATCATCATGCAGCTGATGACGCACGTGGTGCCCTCGCTGGAGGCGCTGAAGAAGGAGGGCGAGTCGGGGCGTCGCAAGATCACCCAGTACACGCGCTATGGCACCCTGGCGCTGGCGATCTTCCAGTCCATGGGCATCGCGCTTGCGCTGGAGGGATCGCCGGGCCTGGTGATCAGCCCGGGCATGGGGTTCCGGCTGACGGCGGTGGTGAGCCTGGTTGCTGGCACGATGTTCCTGATGTGGCTGGGCGAGCAGATCACCGAGCGTGGCCTGGGCAACGGCATCTCGATCATCATCTTTGCGGGCATTGCGGCCGGGTTGCCGAGCGCGATCGGCGGGCTGTTCGAGCTGGTGCGTACCGGTGCGATGAGCATCATCGTGTCGCTGCTGATCATCGTGCTGGTGATTGGTGTGACCTATCTGGTGGTGTTCGTCGAGCGTGGGCAGCGCAAGATCCTGGTGAACTACGCCAAGCGCCAGGTCGGCAATCGCGTCTACGGTGGCCAGAGCTCGCACCTGCCGCTGAAGATCAACATGTCGGGCGTGATCCCGCCGATCTTCGCCTCGTCGATCATCCTGCTGCCGACGACGATCGTCAGCTGGTTTGCGACCGGCGACGGCCTGACCTGGCTGCGCGATCTGGCGGCGGCGCTGTCGCCTGGCCAGCCGATCTACGTGATGCTGTATGCCGCGGCCATCGTGTTCTTCTGCTTCTTCTACACGGCGCTCGTCTTCAACAGCCGAGAGACCGCCGACAACCTGAAGAAGAGCGGTGCCTTCATCCCGGGCATCCGGCCGGGCGAGCACACCGCGAAGCACATCGATCGCATCCTCGGGCGCTTGACGCTGGGGGGCGCGGTCTACATCACCGCGGTGTGCCTGCTGCCCGAGTTCCTGGTGCTGAAGTACAACGTGCCGTTCTACTTCGGTGGCACCTCGCTGCTGATCATCGTTGTCGTGACGATGGATTTCTGGGCGCAGGTACAGAGTTATGTGATGTCGCAGCAGTATGAGTCGCTGCTGAAAAAGGCGAATTTCAAGGCAAGCTGAGATGGCCAAGGATGACGTCATCCAGATGCAGGGCGAGATCCTCGAGAACCTGCCCAACGCCACCTTCCGTGTGAAGCTGGAGAATGGGCATGTCGTGCTCGGTCACATCTCCGGCAAGATGCGCATGCACTACATCCGCATCCTGCCGGGCGACAAGGTGACCGTGGAGCTCACGCCCTACGATTTGAGTCGTGCTCGCATCGTCTTCCGGGCGAAGTGAGTGACAAGTAAAGACCCGGAAGAGCGTAAGAGGTCAAGGAGAAGATCATGAAGGTCGCTGCATCGGTCAAGAAGATGTGCCGCAATTGCAAGATCATCCGCCGCAAGGGCGTGGTGCGCGTGATCTGCACCGATCCGCGTCACAAGCAGCGCCAGGGTTGACCCGCGCGTTCGCGAAGCACAGAGTTAGAGGAACACCATGGCACGTATCGCTGGCATCAACATCCCGCCGCAGAAGCACGCCGAAATCGGCCTGACCGCGATCTACGGCATCGGCCGCACGACCGCGCAGAAGATTTGCGACACCTGCGGCATCGCGCGCACCAAGAAGATCAAGGATCTGAACGACTCCGATCTCGAGAAGATCCGCGAGGAGATCGGTCGCATCACGATCGAGGGCGATCTGCGCCGCGAGACCACGATCAACATCAAGCGCCTGATGGATCTCGGCTGCTACCGCGGCATGCGCCATCGTCGCGGCCTGCCGATGCGCGGCCAGCGCACGCGGACCAACGCCCGCACCCGCAAGGGCCCGCGCAAGTCGGCCGCCGCGCTGAAGAAGTAAGCCGCCCGGCGCCGCCCCACAGAATCGAGAGAGCACCTCATGGCCAAAGCACCTGTCAACACCGCCGCCCAGCGCGTGCGCAAGAAGGTCCGCAAGAACATCGCGGATGGTGTGGCGCACGTCCACGCCTCGTTCAACAACACGATCATCACGATCACCGACCGCCAGGGCAACGCGCTGTCGTGGGCCTCGAGCGGCGGCCAGGGCTTCAAGGGCTCGCGCAAGTCGACGCCGTTCGCCGCCCAGGTGGCTGCCGAAGTCGCCGGGCGTGCCGCGCAGGACCAGGGCATCAAGAACCTCGAGGTCGAGATCAAGGGCCCGGGCCCGGGTCGCGAATCGTCGGTGCGTGCGCTGGCCTCGCTGGGCATCCGCATCGTGTCGATCTCCGACGTGACGCCGGTGCCGCACAACGGCTGCCGTCCGCAGAAGCGCCGCCGCATCTGAGCGACCGCGGTAGCGTGCTCAGGCACGCTACAATTCGCGTTTTCCCGACTCGCCGGTAGGCACGAAGGTGCCGCCGGCGGTTTTCGTTGGAGCCACATGGCTCCGCAAGCCCACCGTCCGAGCCCAGAACAACATCCGCCGGACTCGCGCAGCATCTCGATGGCTGCGTCAGATTGACAAGGAAGCAACGTGGCACGTTACCTCGGCCCCAAGGCCAAGCTGTCCCGCCGTGAAGGCACCGACCTGTTCCTCAAGAGCGCGCGCCGCCCGATCGGGGACAAGTCCAAGTTCGAAACCAAGCCCGGCCAGCATGGCCGCACCTCGGGCTCGCGCACCTCGGACTTCGGTCTGCAGCTGCGTGAGAAGCAGAAGGTCAAGCGCATGTACGGCGTCCTCGAGCGCCAGTTCCGCCGCTACTTCGCCGAGGCCGAGCGCCGCAAGGGCAACACCGGTGCGAACCTGCTGCTGCTGCTCGAGTCGCGCCTGGACAACGTCGTCTACCGCATGGGTTTCGCGTCGACGCGTGCCGAGGCGCGCCAGCTGGTCTCGCACAAGGGTGTCACGATGAACGGCTCGGTCATCAACATCCCGTCGGCGCTGGTCAAGGCCGGCGACACGGTGGCCGTGCGCGAGAAGGCGAAGAAGCAGCTGCGCGTTACCGAGTCGATGAAGCTGGCCGAGTCGATCGGCATGCCCGGCTGGGTCGCGGTCGATGCCACCAAGCTCGAAGGCGTGTTCAAGAAGACGCCGGATCGCGACGAGTTCGGCTCCGACATCAACGAGTCGCTGATCGTCGAACTGTATTCGCGCTGAGCCTCGCGCGGGGTGCCTGGAGCACCTCGCCAGCGCCATTTCCGGTCCGGGGCCGCTCCGAGCGAGCGGGTCCCGGTGCTCCATCAGCCTTATCGGTGTAACGAGCCGAGGGTAGTGACAGGAAGACCTGATGCAAACCAATCTGCTGAAGCCGAAAGCCATCAACGTCGAGCCGCTGAGCGCCGCCAAGGGCGCCCACCGCGCCAAGGTCACGCTCGAGCCCTTCGAGCGCGGCTACGGTCATACGCTGGGCAACGCCCTGCGCCGCGTGCTGCTGTCGTCGATGGTCGGCTACGCGCCCACCGACGTCACGATCGCGAACGTGCTGCACGAGTACTCGTCGATCGACGGCGTGCAGGAGGACGTGGTCCACGTCATGCTGAACCTCAAGGGCGTGGTGTTCCGCCTGCACAAGCGTGACGTGGTCACTCTGGTGCTGCGCTAGGAGGGCGAGGGCCCGGTCAAGGCCGGCGACA
>CAYOXW010000194.1:0-5217 GCA_964408005.1 uncultured Methylibium sp. | reverse complement strand
CACCCCCGTTGCGGCTGCGCCGCTCCCCCTCCAGGGGGCGCCGCTGGCGGACCGGTGCAGTCGGATCCGCGGCGGCTGCCTGGCAGGCCGTGGGGAGGTCCGCGACTTGATGTTTCAGGGTGCGCCGCTGAAAGCCCTGCGATGAACGAAACGGTCTTCGCGCTGCTCGACGATCGCGATGCGCGCGCCGCGCAGCCGACGAGCCGGCTCTACACCGGCTACGCCCACGAGCGCCGCTGCACCGATGCGGCGGCGCTCGACGCGTTCTGGACCGAGGTCGAGGCCGACCAGCGCCTCGGCCTGCACGCGCTGCTGCTGATCGACTACGAATGGGGCGCCAAGCTGCTCGGCGCCGGCCGGCGGCCCGGTGACGAGGCCGCGGCCTTGCGCGTGCTGCTGTTTCGCGACCGGCGGCCCCTGTCCCACGACGACGCCGACCGCTGGCTCGCCGCGCAGGACGAGGACCGGCCCGAGCCGCGCCCGGCCGGTGTGCTCGACGTGCGCGCCAGCGTCGACCGTGCGGCCTTCCACGCCGCCATCGCCGGCATCCAGGAGGCGATCCGCGCCGGCGAGACCTACCAGGTCAACTACACCTACCGGCTCGACTTCGCCGCGCATGGCGCGCCGGCGTCGCTGTACCGCCGCCTGCGTGCGCGTCAGCCGGTGCCCTTCGGCGCCTACATCGCGCTGCCCCCGTCGGACGACCCCGCCGCGCCGACCCACGTGCTGTCGTGCTCGCCCGAACTGTTCGTGCGCCACCGCGCCGGACGGCTCACCGCCAAGCCGATGAAGGGCACCGCGCCGCGCCGCGCGGTGATGGAGGGCGACAGCGAGACCGCGCGCCACCTGCACCTGGACACGAAGAACCGCGCCGAGAACCTGATGATCGTGGACCTGCTGCGCAACGACCTCGGTCGCGTCGCGCGCGTCGGCTCGGTCAAGGTGCCGGGCCTGTTCGAGGTCGAATCGCACGCGACGGTGTTCCAGATGACCTCGACCGTCGAGGCCGAGGCCCTGCCCGGCCTCGGTGTCCCGTCGCTGCTGCGCGCGATCTTCCCCTGCGGCTCGATCACCGGCGCGCCCAAGCACCACACGATGGATCTGATCGCCGGCTTCGAGTCCACGCCCCGCGGGCTCTATTGCGGCGCGATCGGCTGGATCGATGCGCCACCGGCCGCCGGCGGGCTGGGCGACCTCTGCCTGTCGGTCGCGATCCGCACGCTGACGCTCGGGGCCGAGCGCGACGGCCTGCGCGCCGGCCGCCTGGGCATCGGCGCGGGCATCGTGCTCGACAGCGTCGCCGAGGACGAGTACGCCGAGTGCCAGCTCAAGGCCCGTTTCCTGACCGGGCTGGATCCGGGCTTCGCGATCTTCGAGACCATGTTCGCGGTCCGCGAGAGCGGCGTGCGCCACCTGGACCGCCACCTGGGGCGCCTGACGCGCAGCGCGGCGCAGCTCGGCTTCGTCTGCGACGAAATCGAGATCCGCGAGGCGATCCAGCTCGAATGCAGCCGCCTCGCGCCCGGCGTGCCGCAGCGCCTGCGCCTGGGTCTGGCGCGCGGAGGCCGCTTCGACCTGATCGTGCAGCCGCTCGCGGCGCTGCCGGTGGGCCCGGTGCGCCTGCGCCTCGAACCCGTGCCCCTGCCCGGCGCGCGGCCGCTGGCCGGCCACAAGACCACGCTGCGCGAGGCCTACGACGCCGGCATCCGCGCCGCCGAGGCCGAGGGCGCCTTCGACAGCCTGTTCTTCACGCCCGACGGCCGGCTCGTCGAGGGCGGGCGCAGCAACGTGTTCGTGAAGCTCGACGGGCGCTGGTTCACACCGCCGCTGGACGACGGCGCGCTGCCCGGCGTGATGCGCGGCCTGCTGCTCGAGGACCCGGCCTGGGCCGCCGAGGAGCGCTCGCTGACGCGGGCCGAGCTGGCGCGCGCCGAGGCGCTGGTGGTGTGCAATGCGCTGCGCGGTGTGCTGCCGGCGCGGCTGGCCTGAGACGGCGATGCGGCTCGCGCTGTTCGACCTCGACCACACGCTGATCCCCTTCGACAGCGGCATGGCCTGGGTGCGGTACCTGGTGCGCCGCGAACTGCTGCCGCCCGAGACCGAGGCGGTCTACCTCGCGCATTGCCAGGACTATGTGGCCGGTGCGATCGATGTGCGCGAATTGCACCGCGCGCTGGTGCTGCCGCTGGCCGGCAGCAAGCGCAGCGCCTTCGACGAATGGCTGGCGGACTTCGAGGACGGGCTCGCGATGACGCTGCCCGCGCCCTCGCTGGCGCTCGTCGCGATGCACCGCGCCGCCGGGGACCGCTGCGTGCTCGTCACCGCGACCGCGCGCTTCGTCGCCGCGCGCTACGCGGCGGCCTTCGGCATCGACGACGTGATCGCGACCGAGTCGGCCCGCGACTCCTACGGACGCCTGACCGGCGAGATCGTCGGACTGCCCTGCGTGCGCGAGCACAAGCTCGACAAGCTGGCCGGCTGGCTGGCGCTGGAGGGGCTGGCGCTGGGTGGCTTCGAGCGCAGCTTCTTCTACAGCGACTCGGCCAGCGACCTGCCGCTGCTGCGGGCGGTGACCGATCCCGTCGCGGTGCGCCCCGACGCGGCGCTGCGCGCGGTGGCCGAGAGCGAAGGCTGGCGCATCGAGCGGCTCGAGGCGGCCTGAGCCGCGCCTCAGAGGCGGTGCACGCCGAGCTTGAGCAGCAGCTTCAGGTATTCGAGCTGGACGTTGAGCTGGGCCAGCTCGTCACGCAGCGCCGCCCAGGCCGCCTCCTCGCCGCCCGGTCGGGCGGCCAGCGGCGGTGGGGAGCCAGTGGGTGGGGTCAGGGGCGCGTCCATGCACCGCATCGTCGCGCCGCGCAGCGGCACCGGCAACCCCGCGACCCGAGGGTCGCGCGTCGGCACGCAGGCCGCTCGCGCGGCTCATTCGCGCTCGATGACCGCGAATGCCGAATGGTTGTGACAACACTCACTTCGCACAGCGAAGTGCGTCGTTGCCGCAACCGCAGCGGCGCGCATCGCGCGCAGCCAGCGCGACGCGCTGGCTCATTCGCGTTCGATGACCGCGAATGCGCTGTGGTTGTGAATCGACTCGAAGTTCTCGACTTCGACCCGGTAGCGCCCGATCCCCGGCTGCGCGTTCAGCCGCAGCGCGACGTCGCGCACCAGATCCTCGACGAACTTCGGATTCTCGTAGGCGCGCTCGGTGATCCACTTCTCGTCCGGGCGCTTCAGCAGCCCCCAGATCTCGCTCGAGGCCGAGGCCTCGGCGATGCCGACCAGGGTCTGGAAGCCGACCTCGGAGGCCTCGGACAGCTCGGCGCGGATCGTCACGACCGAGCGCTGGTTGTGCGCGCCGTAGTCGGAGATTTCCTTCGAGCACGGGCACAGGCTCTTCACCGGCACCGCGACCTCGCACCAGATGCGCGTCGCGCCGTCGCGGCGCTCGGCGATCCAGCCGCCCTCGTAGTCCATCAGGCTGGCCACGCCCGAGACCGGCGCGCTCTTGCGGATGAAGAAGGGGAAGCGCGCCTCGATGCGGCCCTCGTCGGCATGCAGGCGCTCGAGCAGCGCCGCCAGTTCGCGGCGCAGCGCCGCGGCATCGAGCGGTGCCACCTCCGCGCTCAGGCTCTCGAGCCAGGCGACGAAGCGCGACATGTGGGTGCCCTTCTGCTCGGCCGGCAGTGCGACGTCGAGGCTCCAGGTGGCGGCGGTCGTCGCGACGGTCTCGCCGACGCGCACCGACACCGGGTAGCGCAGGCGCTTGACGCCGACGTGCTGGATCGCCAGGTGCCGCTCGTCACGCGCGCTTTGCGTGTCGGGAATGTGCAGCAGGCCGGCGGGAAGATGGGTCATGTCATTCATCGGGACGAGGCCGGATCGCGGCCCTCTCGCTCACACCCGTCGGACGCGGGCGCGACAGTGTGCTCCAGAACCGCAGCCCCAGGGTTTGTACGGATTCGCCGACGCCGCGCGGGGCTCAGCCGTTGATCGCCGGGCGCACCAGCTCGAGCTTGGCCCCGAAGCGCTTCAGGATGCTCTGCTCGATGCCGGCAGCGTCCAGCCCGAGCAGCGCCATCAGCTTGGCCGGCTCGCCATGTTCGAGGTGCTCGTCGGGCAGGCCCAGCGTCAGCACCGGCAGCGTCACCCCGGCGGCCTGCAGGGCCTCGAGCACCGCCGAGCCGGCGCCGCCAGCCACCACCCCCTCCTCGACCGTGACCAGCGCCTCGTGGGTGCGCGCCAGGCGCAGCAACAGCTCGGTGTCGAGCGGCTTCACATAGCGCATGTTGGCGACCGTCGCGTCGAGCCGCTCGGCCGCGGCCAGCGCGGCGTACAGCACCGGCCCGAAGGCGAGGATCGCGATGCGGCGCCCGCCCGAGCCGGCCTCGCGGCGGATCTCGCCGCAGCCCCAGGGCAGCGGCGTGAGTCCGGGCTCGACCTCGACACCGGCGCCGGCGCCGCGCGGGTAGCGCACCGCGACCGGGTGGTTCTGCTCGAAGGCCGCGGTCAGCGCCTGGCGGCACTCGTTCTCGTCGGCCGGCGCGATCAGGCTGCAGTTCGGGATGCAGCGCAGGTAGGCGATGTCGTAGCTGCCGTTGTGGGTCGCGCCGTCGGCCCCGACGACGCCGGCACGGTCGAGCGCGAACACGACCGGCAGGTTCTGGATCGCGATGTCGTGCACCAGCTGGTCGTAGCCGCGCTGCAGGAAGGTCGAGTAGATCGCGACCACCGGCTTCAGGCCCTCGCAGGCCAGGCCGCCGGCGAAGGTGACCGCATGCTGCTCGGCGATGCCGACGTCGAAGTAGCGCTCCGGGAAGCGCTGCTCGAACTCGACCATGCCCGAGCCCTCGCGCATTGCCGGCGTGATGCCGACCAGCCGCGGGTCCTGCGCCGCCATGTCGCACAGCCAGCGGCCGAACACCTGGGTGAAGGTGGTCTTGCCCGACACGGCCTTCTTCAGCCCCTCGGCCGGGTTGAAGGGCGCCGGGCCGTGGTACTTGACCGGGTCGGCCTCGGCAAGCTTGTAGCCGTAGCCCTTCTTGGTGACGACGTGCAGGAACTGCGGCCCGCGCTTGTCGCGCAGATTCTCCAGCGTCGGGATCAACGAGTCGAGGTCGTGGCCGTCGATCGGGCCGACGTAGTTGAAGCCGAACTCCTCGAAGATCGTGCCCGGCACGACCATGCCCTTGGCATGCTCCTCGAAGCGGCGCGCCAGCTCGA
>CAYOXW010000193.1:0-5246 GCA_964408005.1 uncultured Methylibium sp. | reverse complement strand
CATCAGCCCCGACGTCAACGACCCGGCGGCGCGCAACGTCAGCTTCGACGAGCTGCGCGCGGCCTATTACGAACAGGGCGAGGGCCTGCTCGAGGGCGGCGCCGACCTCTTCCTGGTCGAGACCATCTTCGACACGCTCAACGCCAAGGCGGCGATCTTCGCGATCGACGAGCTGTTCGAGGCCACCGGCGAGCGCCTGCCGGTCATCATCAGCGGCACCGTGACCGACGCGTCGGGGCGCATCCTCAGCGGCCAGACCGTCAGCGCGTTCTGGCACTCGGTGCGCCACGCCAAGCCGATCGCCGTGGGCCTGAACTGCGCGCTCGGCGCGGCGCTGATGCGCCCCTACGTCGAGGAGCTGACCAAGGTCGCCGGCGACACCTTCATCTCCTGCTACCCGAACGCTGGCCTGCCCAACCCGATGAGCGACACCGGCTTCGACGAGACGCCCGAGATCACCGGCGGCCTGGTCGAGGGCTTCGCGAAGGAAGGCTTCCTCAACATCGCCGGCGGCTGCTGCGGCACGACGCCCGAGCACATCGCCGAGATTGCCCGGCGCGTCAGCGCCTACCGGCCGCGCGCGCGGCACGAGCCCTGGCTCAGCGGTCTGGCCGAGCCGGTCGTGGCCTGAAAAGCGCGGCTAGCGCGCGTTCGGCGCGCGGTCGCTGACCAGCAGTTCCAGGCCCGCGCGGGGGGCGCGGCCCAGCACCGTGATGCGCGAGGCCGGCACGCCGCGACCGATCAGGTACTCGCGCGCGCTCAGGGCGCGGTCCTTCGCGAGGCGGGGCTCGGCGCCGGCCTCGTCGGGCGCGCCGATCTGCAGTTCGGTGCTCGCCGCATGGGGCTTGAAGCCGATCGCGAACTGCTCCAGGACCGCGCCGAGCGCGGGCTTGACCGCCGTGCGGCCCAGCTCGAAGGCGTGCCGCGCCGGCACCTCGATGCGCAGCCGCCGCTCGGCGGTCGCCTCGATGACGACCGGCGTGCCGCGCAGCGCATCGGCCAGCCGGGCGCGCTGCGCCTCCAGGGCCGGCGACAGGCGCGGGCCGAACAGCCCGCCGAAGCCACCGGGACCGCCGGCGCATCCGGCCAGCAGCACGAGCAGACCGACCAGGGCCACCGGGCCGCGCCGGCGGCTCGGGGGGCGATGGGGGGCGGTTGGCGCCTGCATGCACCGATTCGATCACAGGGCCGCGCGCCGGCTTGCAAGCGCCGGTGACCGGCGCGGGGGGGCGCCGGCCAAGCTGACGCCGCATCCCTGCCGTCGGCGAATCATGAAATTCACGAAGCGCCGGCCGGCCTTGCTTTCGTAGCATCGGCGGATTCCGCGCCACGAGCCATTCGCCCATGAGCATCCGCCTGCCCGCCCGTCTCGCCGCGCTCGCGCTGAGCCTGGTCACGGCGGCCGCCGTTGCCGCGCCCGACGGCCAGGACGACCTGCGCCCGATCGAGGCCGGGCAGTGGAACGCCGCCGCCGCCGCCCACCTGCTGCAGCGCGCCGGCTTCGGTGGCCGCCCCGACGAGATCGCCGCCACCGTGGCGCTCGGCCCGCACGAGGCGGTGCGCCGCCTGGTGCGCTGGCAGTCGGTGCCGGAGGACTTCGTGCCCTTCGACGCCTCGGACCTGCACGACCCGGGCCTGGAGAACTTCCCGGCCTCGCGCCCGGCCGCCACGGAGGCCGCCCGGCGCGATGGCCAGGCCCTGGGCGTCGCGGCCAAGCCGGCCGGCAACCGGCGCTTGCAACCGGTCACCAACACTTTCTTCTACTGGCTGCGCGCGAGCCGGCTCGAGACCCACCGGCTCGCCTACTGGTGGGCCGGGCGCATGCTGGTCACGCCGCGGCCGCTGCAGGAGAAGATGGCGCTGTTCTGGCACGGCCACTTCGCGACCAGCGAGGAGAAGGTGCGCGACGTGCGCAAGATGTGGCGGCAGAACATGCTGCTGCGCGAGAAGGGCAACGGGCGCTTCCGCGAGCTGATGCTCGGCATCGCGCGCGACCCGGCGATGCTGGCCTACCTGGACGCCGGGGTGAACGTGAAGGGCGCGCCGAACGAGAACTTCGCGCGCGAGATCATGGAGATGTTCACCCTCGGCGTCGGCTACTACGGCGAGGCCGACATCCGCGAGGCCGCGCGGGCCTTCACCGGCTGGAACGCGAAGGGCCTGGACTTCGTCTTCAACGCCGAGCAGCACGACGACGGCGTCAAACGCGTGCTGGGCCGCGAGGGCCGCTTCGGCGGCGAGGACGTGATCGACCTCCTGCTCGCCCAGCCGGCCTGCGCCGAGCACCTGGCCGCCAAGATCTACGCCTACTTCGTGCGCGAGGAGCTGTCGCCAGCGATGCGGCGCGAGCTCGGCCGGCGTCTGCGCGACAGCGACTACGACATCGCCGCGCTGCTCGAGACCGTGTTCCTCTCGCGCGACTTCTACAGCCCGGCCACGCGCGCGAGCCGTGTGCGCCCGCCGGTGGAGCTGGTGGTCGGTACCTACCGCCTCGCCGGGCTCGCGCAGATGCCCGGCGTGCCCGACTTCAACGAGGTCACCGAGGCGCTCGGCCAGAAGCTCTTCTACCCGCCCACCGTGGCCGGCTGGGCGCAGGGCCGCAGCTGGATCACGCCGGGCCTGCTGATCGCGCGCGGCAACTTCGCCTACGAGCTGGTGTACCCGGACATCAACTTCGTCCCACCGGACCGCTACCCCACGGCCGAGTACAAAATCCAGGACGTGGGCGACAAGCTCGCGCTCGGTGTCGACGTCAGCAGCGCGACGCGGATGGACGACAAGGAAATGATGTCGCAGTCGATGCAGCTCGCCGACCGCGACGAGGAGTTCAACACGCGGCTGGCCAGCTACCGCGGCTGGCAGATGGCGCTGGAGCGCGTCAAGCCGATCCCGCGCACGACCGCGCGGCTCGAGCTCGCCAGGTTGGTCACGGCCGACGGCGCCCGCAGCGCGGCCGAGGCGGTGGACGTGCTGCTCCGGCGCTTCGTCGTCGCCCCCGTCGCGCCGGGCACGCGCGACGGCCTCGTCAATTTCCTGCAGACCCAGCTCGGCACCGCCGACCTCGCCGCCGCGCGCAGCTACCTCGAAGAGCCGCTGCGGCAGACGCTGCATCTGATCCTCGCCATGCCCGAGTACCAGCTCGGTTGAACCGCGACGCGCCGCCATGAGCCACCACGACCACCGCCCCGACCTGCTGGACGCGCACGCGCGCCGGCGCCGCGCGCTGCTGCAGGCCGGCCTCGCGCTGGGCCTGCCCGGCGTGCTGCAGCAGGCGGCCGCCGCGACGCCCGCCGACGCCGCGCGCTCGAAGCGCATCCTGGTCGTGCTGGAACTCTCCGGCGGCAACGACGGCCTGAACACCCTGGTGCCCTACGCCGACGACGCCTACTACCGCCACCGGCCGCGCCTGGGCATCCGCAAGGACAAGCTGCGCGTGATCGACGAGCGCTACGGCTTCAACCCCGGCATGGCCGGCTTCGAGCGCCTCTACAAGGACGGCCGCATGGCGGTGGTGCACGGCTGCGGCTACGCGCAGCCGAACTTCTCGCACTTCAGCTCGATGGCCTACTGGCACACCGCCGCGCCCAACAGCGGCGAGGAGACCGGCTGGGTCGGCCGCCTGGCCGACGCGATGGACCCGCAGGTCTCGCCGGACTTCCTGGTCAACATCGACGAGATCCAGTCGCTCGCGGTGCGCGCGCGCAAGCACCTGGCGGTGAGCTTCGACGACCCCGACCGCTTCGTGCGCAAGGGCCTGTACGAGCAGCGCGCGCTGCTCGACGCCGCGCCGCTGCCCGGTCCCGGTGACGCGCCGAACCTGCGCTTCATGCGCGAGGTGGCGGTGACCGCGCGCGAGGCCTCGCGGCGCGTGCGCGAGGCCTGGGCGCGCTACAAGTCGCCGGTCGACTACGGCATCGTGCCGCTGGATCTGCCCAAGATCGCCGCGCTGATCGACGCCGGCCTGCCGACGCGGCTGTACTACACGGCCTACCGCCACAACGCCTTCGACACCCATGTGCAGCAGGCCGAGCTGCACCAGCGCCTGCTGACCTATGCCTCGGACGCCGTCGCCGGCTTCCAGCGCGATCTGGAGCGCATCGGCCGGGCCGACGACGTGACGCTGCTGGTGTTCAGCGAATTCGGCCGCCGCGTGCCCGAGAACACCAGCCTGGGCACCGACCACGGCACGGCCAACCACATGTACGTGATCGGCCGTCCGGTGCGCGGCGGCCACTACGGCGCGCCGCCGAGCCTGAGCGCGCTCGACGCCGGCGACAACCTCGTGCACACGACCGACTTCCGGCGCGTCTACGCCAGCGTGATCGAGGGCTGGCTCGGGGCGGACGCGCGCGCGGTGCTGCGCGGCGGCTTCGAGTCCTTCCCGCTGTTCGCCTGAGGGCGTGGCGCGTCTCGCCCGGCGGGGGCGCGCTGGCTAAAATCGGCGCGCTCGAGGAGCGTTGCAACGGCCGGCCCGTCCGGGGCCGCCGCCAGGCTCGGGCAGGCCGTGGCGCGGCTGCGCCCGCGGCCCGGCAACGGCGCTCGCTTGCGAACGACCAAGCTGCGCCATGACCGCCTCCGACGCCCCGACCGCCGACATCCTCCCGACCGCGCTGCCGCCGATGCGGCTCTCGGGCCTCGAGCCCGTGACCCTCGATGCCGGCGCGCTGTTCGTCAACATCGGCGAGCGCACCAACGTCACCGGCTCCAAGGCCTTCGCGCGGATGATCCTCAACGGCCAGTTCGAGGAGGCGCTCGCGGTCGCGCGCCAGCAGGTCGAGAACGGCGCGCAGGTCATCGACATCAACATGGACGAGGCCATGCTGGATTCGAAGGCGGCGATGGAGCGCTTCCTGAAGCTGATCGCCTCCGAGCCCGAGATCGCGCGCGTGCCGATCATGATCGACAGCTCGAAGTGGGAGGTCATCGAGGCCGGCCTGAAGTGCATCCAGGGCAAGGGCATCGTCAACTCGATCTCGATGAAGGAGGGCGAGGCCGAGTTCAAGCGCCAGGCCACGCTGATCCGCCGCTACGGCGCCGCCACGGTCGTGATGGCCTTCGACGAGCAGGGCCAGGCCGACACCTACGCGCGCAAGACCGAGATCTGCGCGCGCGCCTACAGGATCCTGGTCGACGAGGTCGGCTTCCCGCCCGAAGACATCATCTTCGACCCCAACATCTTCGCGATCGCCACCGGCATCGAGGAGCACGACAACTACGCGGTCGACTTCATCGAGGCGACGCGCTGG
>CAYOXW010000192.1:845-5267 GCA_964408005.1 uncultured Methylibium sp. | reverse complement strand
TGGAAGTGCTGCTGCAGCGCTCGGGCCGCCTGGTCAGCAAGGACCAGCTGGTCGAGCGGCTGTGCGAATGGGGCGAAGAGGTCAGCAACAACGCCATCGAGGTCTATATCCACCGCCTGCGCAAGAAGATCGAGCAGGGGCCGGTGCGCATCGCCACCGTGCGCGGGCTCGGCTACTGCCTGGAGAAAATCGCCGCCTGACCCGCAGCGCCGGTGGCCCGCGCCGCCGCCCCGCCGATGCCCTTCCCCCGCGAACAACGCTCGCTGTTCGGCGAGATCCTCGACTGGATGCTCGCGCCGCTGCTGCTGCTGTGGCCGATGAGCGTCGCGCTGACCTGGGTGGTCGCGCAGGGCATCGCGAACCGGCCCTACGACCGCGCGCTCGGCGACATGGCGCGCGCGCTGGCGCAGCAGATGCAGGTGGTGCAGGAGGCCGCCAACGGCCGCAGCAGCGCCCAGGGGACGCCGGCCGCCCCGAGCCTGCGCTTCGCGCTGACCGCCAGCGCCGCCGAACTGCTGCGCGCCGACGAGGCCGACTCGATCTACTACCAGGTGCTCGGCGCGCGCGGCGAGTTCCTCAGTGGCGACCGCACGCTGCCGGTGCCGCCGGACGACGTCGCGAGCGAGCCCGGCGTCCTGCACTACCGCGACGACGAGGTCGGCAGCGAGCCGGTGCGCATCGCCTACCTGTGGGTCAAGCCCGGCCGGGGCCTGGCCGGCACGCCGCTGGTGCAGGTGGCCGAGACGCTGAACAAGCGCTCGCAGCTGGCCACCGAGATCATCAAGGGCGTGATCCTGCCGCAGTTCGTGATCCTGCCGCTGGCGGTGCTGCTGGTGTGGTTCGCGCTGTCGCGCGGCATCGCCCCGCTGTCCGAGCTGCAGCAGCGCATCCGTCGGCGCGCCGCCGACGACCTGAGTCCGATCGACGAGACCCAGGCGCCCGAGGAGGTCGCGCCGCTGGTGCGCGCGATCAACGACCTGCTGGCGCGGCTGGACCGCTCCTTCGCGACCCAGAAGCGCTTCCTCGCCGACGCGGCCCACCAGCTCAAGACTCCGCTGGCCGGGCTGCGCACCCAGGCCGAGGTCGCGCAGCGCGAGATCGACCTCGGCGAGCGCGAACCCGAGGCGCTGAAGCGCTCGCTGCAGCAGATGGCGCTGGCCAGCCAGCGCGCCGCGCACATGGTCAACCAGCTGCTCGCGATGGCGCGCGCCGAGAACCGCGGCCACGCGATGCGCACCGAACCGGTCGACCTCGCACGGCTCGCCACCGAGACGGTGCGCGAGTTTGTCCCCCGCGCGCTCGACAAGCGCATCGACCTCGGCTACGAGGGGCCAGGCGACGATGGCAACGCCGCCGCGCCGCCCGCACCGCGTCCCTGCGTGCGCGGCCAGCGCGTGCTGCTGCACGAGTTGCTCGTCAACCTGGTCGACAACGCGATCCACTACACGCCGCCCGGCGGCACGGTCACGGTGCGACTGCTCGACGACCCCGTGGGCGAGGCCGTGCTGCTGCAGGTCGAGGATTCGGGGCCCGGCATCCCGGCGTCCGAGCGCGAGCTGGTGTTCCAGCCCTTCTACCGGGCGCTCGGCACCCAGGTCGACGGCTCCGGCCTCGGCCTCGCGATCGTCGCCGAGATCGCGCGGCAGCATGGCGCGGCGCTGACGCTGGCCGACACCCGCGAGGCGCCGCTGCCCGAGGGCTCGGCACCCGGCGCGCGCTTCACGCTGCGCTTCGCGCGCTGCGCCCCGCCGGCAACCTCAACCGCCGCGCCGACTGACCCGCGGGAGATTCAGCCCTGAGACGCGCCGGCGCCGACCTCCACGCTCACTTGCGCGCAGCGGTCTGGGCCAGTTCCTCTTCGGTGATGATCTCGAAGGCGCGCACGACCTTGCGCACGCCGCCGACGCCGCGCGCGATCTCGACCGCGCGGGCCGCCTCGCGCTCGGTCACGCGGCCCATCAGGTAGACCACCCCACGCTCGGTGACGACCTTGTAGGCGTTGGCGAAGATGTCACGCGCGTCGACATAGCTGGCCTTGACCTTGCTGGTGATCAGCGTGTCGCTCGAGCGGTCGCCCAGCGAGCTGTTCGGTGCCACCACCAGCTCGTTGAGCACGCTCTTGACGTTCTCCAGCGCCGCCAGACGCGCTTCCACGGCGGCCTTGTCCGGCTCGGTGGGCACCTCGCCGGTCACGAGCAGCACGCGGTTGTAGCTGGTGACGTTGACATGGCCGCGCTCGCCGAGCACCTCGCGGATGCGCGGCAGCGCCTTGAGCTCGAGGCCCTGGTCGTCGACCACCGTGCCGGAGCTGCGCCGGTCGGTGGCGACCAGCGCCCCTCCGACCGCGCTGCCGACGACGAGCGGCGCACAGCCGGCCAGCGCGCCGGCCAGCACGGCGCTCGCCAGCAGGGCCGACAGGAGAGGAGCGGGGCGGACAGTAGGTTTCGTCATGCGGGATCCTGTTCTCCGAGCAGTTGGGCATCGACCGCGTCGCACAGCGCGTGGATCGCGAGCAGATGCACTTCATGGATGCGGGCGTCGCGCTCGTGCGGCACGCACAGCAGCACGTCGGTCTCGGTCAGGCGGGGCGCGAGCGCGCCGCCGCCGTGGCCGGTGAAGGCGACGACGGTCATGTCCTTGTCGTGGGCGGCATCGACCGCGGCCAGCACATTGGCCGCCTGGCCCTGGCTGCTGAAGACCAGCAGCACGTCGCCGGGGTTGCCGATCGCCTGCACCTGCTTGGCGAACACGGCCGCGTAGCCGTGTTCGTGGCCGAGCGCCGTGAGCACCGCGCTGTCGCCGACCAGGCCGATGGCGGCCAGCCCGGGCCGCTCACGCTCGTAGCGGCCGACGAACTGCGTGACGACATGCTGGGCGGCGCAGGCGGCGCTGCCATTGCCGCAGGCCAGCAGCTTGCCGCCGGCGGTCAGGCAGCCCAGCACCGCCTGGGCGGCGTCGGCGATCGGCTTGGCCAGGACCTCGGCGGCCTGGTTCTGGAGGTCCGCGCTGTCGAAGAAGTGACGCTGGATGCGTGGTTCGAGCATGGACATCACTATAGGACACGCCCTCCGACGGTCGGGTTCCCTATCGTGACATGACAGTGACCACTCGCTACGACGCGTCGAAGGCGGCCCGCAGCCATTCGAGGCGCTCGCCGTCGATCGCCACCACATCGAAACGGCAGGGCGGGGGCGCCGGCAGGCCGCACAGGTAATGCTGCGCCGCAAACAGCAACCGGCGGCGCTTGGCGGCGCCCACCGAGGCGGCCGCGCCCCCCTGGCCGCCGCCGCGCCGCCGTCGCACCTCGACGAAGACGAGCGTGCCGTCGCGCTCGCGCAGGATCAGGTCGATCTCGCCACCCCGGGCATGCGGGCCGGCGGCGACTCGATAATTGCGCTCCACCAGTTTCAGGCCGGCGCGCAGCAGGTGCGCGAGCGCGCGGTCCTCCCCCTCCTCGCCGCAGGCCTTGGTCGTGAGCACGGACACCTCGTCGTCGAACGCTGAGCTGATCCGCCGGGCTGCCGAGGCAGCGGCCGGCGCGCAGCAGTATCCCAAAGGGACTCTCTACGTCGTCGCGACGCCGATCGGCAACCTCGCCGACCTGACGCTGCGCGCGGTGCACGTGCTCGGCCTGGTCGACGCCGTCGCCTGCGAGGACAAGCGGGTGAGCGCCGGCCTGCTGCGCCACCTCGGGCTGGATCGGCCGCTGGTCGCGCTGCACGAGCACAACGAGGCCGAGGCGGCCGGCGGCCTGATCGAGCGCATGGCGCGCGGCGAGCGTATCGCCTACGTCAGCGACGCCGGCACGCCGGCGATCAGCGACCCGGGCGCGCGGCTGGTCGCCGCCACGCAGGCGGCCGGCCTGCGGGTGCTGCCGCTGCCGGGCGCCAGCAGCGTGATCACCGCGCTCAGCGCCGCCGGCGACGTGCAGGCCACGGGCCACCGCTTCGCCGGCTTCCTGCCGCCGCGTGCCGGCGAGCGCAGCGCGCGCCTCGCCGAGCTGGCGGCGCAGCCCGAATGCACGGTGCTGTTCGAGGCGCCGCACCGCATCGAGGCGCTGGCGGAGGCGCTCGCGCAGGCGATGCCGGCGCGGCCGGTGACGCTGTGCCGCGAGCTGACCAAGCAGTTCGAGACCATCGTCACGCAGCCCGCCGCCGCGCTGCCGGCCTGGCTGGCCGCCGACGAGCACCGCCGGCGCGGCGAGTTCGTGCTGGTGCTGCATGCGCAGGCCGCCGACGCGGCCGACACCGCGCTGCCGGCCGCGGCCGAGCGCCTGCTCGACGCGCTGCTCGGCGCCCTGCCGCTGAAGCAGGCCGTGGCGCTGGTGGTCGCGTCCCCGAGCGCCCCCCGCCACGCGCGCGACGCGCGCGCCCGGGCGCGGACGGCCCCGCGCGCCGGGGGCCCCCGCCGCGGCCCGGCCAC
>CAYOXW010000192.1:0-835 GCA_964408005.1 uncultured Methylibium sp. | reverse complement strand
CCCCGCGGGGCGGGGCCCCGGGCGGGGCCCGCGGGCCGGCGGGTGGGGGGCCCACCCCCCCCCCGCGCCGCGCAACGCGCTCTACGAGCGCGCCCTGGCGCTGAAGGCCGCGCGCGACTGAGGCCCGCTCAGCGGCCCGTCCAGGCCACCTGGCGGTCGTGGCGCTCGGCGTGGATCTGCTGGCCGGCCCGGCGCTGCAGGCGCACCAGGTAGTCGCGCTCGATCGCGCTGAGGCGGCCGTCGGCGCGGAACACCCGCTCGAGCTCGTCGATCTGCGCCTGCCGGACCTGCAGGCGGCGCGCCTCCTCGCGTGTCAGCGAGCCATTCGCGAGGCCTTGCCGGATGCGCTGCTCCTGGCGCCACTCGAACTGGTCATAGCTGCTCGCCGGTGCGCCGTGCGCGAAGCCGGCGCCGGCCCATGCAAGAAGGGTGCTGCCGATCAGGAAACGGACGGTGTGCATGGCTGGCCTTTCGAGGCGGTGGCGTGAGCGGGATGCCCACGCCCCTCACAACGCGCGCCCCGCAACCGCCACGCACCGCGCCGCGTATCGGTGAGGTAAAGAAACTTCAAGCCGGCCGGGGCGAAGCACTGCCTAGAATCGATCCATGATCAGCCGCGAACCCACCTTGGAGCGCCTGGCGATCGCCCGCGCCCTCCTGCTCGATCCCTTCGGTCTCGACGAAGCCAAGCTCGCCACGGCGCTGCGCACGATCGGCGCGCACCGCATCGACGACGCCGACCTCTACTTCCAGTACACGCGCAGCGAGGGCTGGAGTCTCGAGGAGGGCATCGTCAAGAGCGGCAGCTTCGGCATCGACCAGGGCGTCGGCGTGC
>CAYOXW010000191.1:0-5287 GCA_964408005.1 uncultured Methylibium sp. | reverse complement strand
GCAATCTGCTCGGCGCCGGCGCGGCCGAATCGGCGCAGCGCCGCCAGCACCAGCTCGCGGTGCGAGCGGGAGAACTCCGCGGTGCGGGCGGCGGCCTTGTGGCTCGTCTCTGGATCCGTCCGGCGAGCGAGCTTGCGCGGCTCGCTTTCGGCGAGCATGTCCATCTGCTCCATCACGAGTTCTCCAGAATCGGCTGAGCTGGCGCCTTCACCACCCTGATGCACACGCCATCGCGCTCGGCGTTGCGTCGGTGATCGGACGCGGGATCGCAGTCAGGGCATGGATCCGGGCACTTGCCGCGCTGCATGGCCTTGAGCTCCGCGGCGCTGGCTGTTCGCCGGGCGTCTTCGACCCAAGCAGCCCAGTCGCGCGGGTCGCGAAAGCACGCCGGCCGCTCGAATTGCTGCGGCCACTGCGGTGGTGATGAGTTCCTGGCTCCAACGGTGCGACCCACATTCACCCCACAGACCCAACCACCCGGCGCACGCGCTCGGCGTGCAACATCACGACATGCTCAGCACCCCAGGCGTTTGCCTCCAGAACCATGCGCTCGTACTCGGCCAGCGTCATGCCAGCCTCAGCGGCCTTGAGCTGCAACTTGGCCAGCGTCTCGCTGCCGATGCGGAACTTCGGGTTCTCCGCGTCGAGCTTCCCCAGTGGGTTGCTGCTGCCGCTTCGCATGAAGGCCACTTCCACGGCCGGTGCTGCTTCGTCTGCCATGGGCTCTGTCAACATGCGGCCGCGCCGCAGGAGGTGAAATGAATGGCCCGCCGATACCGCTCTTTCTTGCGCTCTGCGCTGCGAGCGCCCTCGCCTACTCGGCCTGGGCCGAATCGCCAGAACGACGAGCCACCCGGCTCGAGCGAGCCATTGCCGCCATCGAGTGCGAGCAGATCAAGCGCGCGGCTGATCTCGAGAAGGAGAGCGCCAAATGCGCCGCTATCGAGCAGGCCCGCCCCGCAGATGCGACGGCCTGCTTCGAATACGTGGCCGAGCGGCGAGCCCTGCACGCCGACTACGCCGAGCACGACGCCGTTCGCGCCAACGACCTGCGCCGCCAGCTCAACGCCTTGCGATGAGTGGGCAGACGCGGCTGTGCGCTCTGTCGTGGTGAGGTGCTGCATGGCGGGTGCCGCGGAGCTGCAGTTGTTGGCGCGCAAGTGGCGACGTGCCTAGGCCGCTTCGGGCAGGACGTCGAGCAGCGGCTTTCCCTTGGGGTGCGGCCACTTCCGGCTGGGAACACGACGCCAGACGAGGTCGGGGCGCAGGACCTCGCACGTCACGGCGCCAACCGTGACCAGTTCGATCTGCACGCACGAATCGGCCCCTGGGCGGCGACCGTCGTAGCCATGACGCCACTGCCGAACCTGGTCCGGGTTCACGCTCAACTGGCGAGCGAACTCAGTCATCGACTCCGAGCCGGGGCGTGACAGGTATGCATCAAGGTCCATGCGCCCAGTATCGTAGCTTTAGCTACGTAGCGTCAAGCGACGCCCCTGCGGCCGTATCGCGTGCTACGGTTCGACCCGTGAAGAAGGACGACCTACGCGACGAGTGGCTGCGCCTGAGATTGGCTGCCGCCGTCGATCAATTTGCGGACGGGAGCGCCGACAAATTCGGGCGCTTGATCGGCTACGCGAATGGCGGCTACGTGCGTGAAGCGCTGAACAGCAAGAAGCCCGTTCGTGGCGCCATCATCGAGCGGGCGAGCGACTCTGGCGTACCGGGTCTTGTCGGCTGGTTCGACGGAGTCGAGGCTGTCCCGGCTGTTCTGCCTAGGGTCTCGGCCATGCCTGCTGGCGCTCACCCGATCCGCAACCAGCGCGAGGTCCCTGTGCTAGGACGAGGTCAGGGTGGTCTGCCAGAGCGAGTATGGGACGACGGCGGCTATCCAGTTGGGGTGACGGACGAGTATGCCGAAGCGGCAACAACGGACCAGCGAGCGTTCGTGATCCGGGTCAATGGCCGCAGCATGGAGCCGCGCTACATGGAGGGCGAGTACGCCTTGGTCGAGCCTGGGACCGCCCCCGAGATCGAGGACGACGTCCTGGTGCGTCTGCGCAACGACGGGACGATGCTGAAGCGCCTGCTCGGGCGCCGGGGTGGTTGGCGCTTCGGAAGCTACAACGAAACTGCGGTGCTGAACTACCGCGACGATGAGGTCGCGTGGGTCTACTACGTTGCACACCCGGTACCGGCGCGGCGAATCAAGCAGAGAACATGATCAGCTGCGCCTCGCCTGACGCAGCACCAGCCCGCCTCGGCGGGCTTTTTCACACCCGCACAGCGCCGACTAGTTCCGCGCTAGGCCCGGGGCTAGATCCTCCGCCACCCCTTCTCTAGGGGCTCCGGAGACACCAAGCCGCCGAGGCGGGTCTCATGCCAAACCCACGCCCGAGGGCGCGGACTACCAGCGGCGCGAACTGTCGCCGTTGCTGGGCTTCGGCGGCGCGTATGGGTCCTTCGTGCCCTTTTCTCCCGTGTAGGGGTTGGTGTTGCCATTGGACGAGTAGTTGTCGATCTTGGTGCTGTTGGGGCCGCTCTTGTAGTGCCCGTCGACGAACGTGCCGTCCTTGGTCACGTGCGGCTTCACATAGGTGCCCTTGGCGATCGCCGCACCAGCAGTTACGGCGCAGATCAGGATGAGTGCCTTTTTCATGCTGTCTTCCTCAATGGCAGTGGTAGGTGCCGTTCTTGTGGTCGTGGTGGCATCCGTTCTTGTCCAGGCCACCGCTGTGGCTGACGGCCACGCCAGCCACCATCGCCAGAGCGACCCCGACGACCCACGCGATCTTCTTCATCGTGTCTCCCTATAGAGCAGTCACGCGACTGCGAGGCGGAACCTACCCGAGCCAATGGTCGGCCGCATCCCGCGTATCCATGTCGTAGCAAAAACCGCTTGCATTGCTACGTAGCCTTAGCTACGATTCCTCCATCGCGCCACCCCGGCGCCTGGAGGCAGCATGGAAGACGACAGCAAGGTGGCAGCGCGCGAAGGCGCTGACCGCGCCGCTGCGGGCGACACGCGCTCGCTCCTCGGCAATCTCCTCTCCCCTTCTCTGGCGCTCGGCGCCTGCTCGGTCTGGCGGGTGACGCGGCGCGGTTGCTCGCGTCGCTACGACACCGAGCAGCAGGCGGTCGACTGCGCTGAGGGCTACGACGCCTGGCCGGCTGGTGCTCCTGCTGGTGCGTCGCGCGAGTACCGCGACGGCTGGCACGACCGCGATCGCTTCGAGGCTCGTCGCACGGATGAGCGCATCGATGCTGCGGCCGATCGTCTTGGGGTGACCGCATGACTGGCCTCGAGATCATGTGGCTGCGCCTGCGCCGCAAGCGCCTGACGGCCCGGCTCATCGCCATCACCGTGCGCATTGCTGCAGCCAGCGGCCCGCTGCGCGGCCAGCTCGAGTGCGATCACTCGGACGTCGCGAGCGCGCTCCATCGCGTCAACGACCGACTCGCCGCTCTGGGGGCTCTATGAACGCCAGCACCCTGCGCCGCACTCCCACCGGATGCGTCATCACGCCGGCGGGGATCGTCATCGGCGGGGCCTACGCGCCGCCGCCGCTCTCGCTGAGCCGTGACGCTGAGGCCATTCAGTCGGTGCTACTGACGAAGCGGAACACGCCGAAGTCTGCGCGCATGGCGATCGCGATCACGCGCCGCGTGCTGCGCCGCGTGGCGTCGATCCACCCGGACAACCTCGCCGTCACGGCTGCGGTTGGCTGTGGCCTCGCCCTGCTGCTGCTCGGCATGCATGGCCTGCTCCCTGGTGGTGGCGCATGAAGACGATCCGATTCTTTAGCGCCATCGAGCGCAACGAGCCGAAGTGCACGAGCGGGCCTTGCGTGCGTGGGTCGCGCACCTGCCCGACGCCGCAGGCCTGCCAGTTGCCCGAGCTGACGCTGGGTGCCGCGCTGCGCGAGCTGCTGCTGTTCGTCGCCGGTGTCGCAGCGCTGGCGCTGGGCATCGTCTACCTGCCGCACTGATGGTCCGCAACACCCGGCCTCGATCGGATGGCGATGCGCTGCCACCCGTCCCCGCTCCGGCCGATGTTCTGCCGCGCACACCGCTGCCAGAAGTCGAGGAGATCGACTGGGACGCATCCGGCTGGGACGACCTGAGCGAGCCGACCAACACCGTCACCCTGAAGGACGAACGATGAACCTGAACGACATTCCCGACGAGGGCCGCGAGGTCATGTCGGCCGACGCCGGCACCGTGGCGCCGCTCAACCGCAGCGAGATCGACATGCAGATCTCGACCGCGAAGAAGTGGCCGCGCTCGATCAAGCGCTTCCGCGACGAGGCGCTGCAGATGGTCACGCTGAACGACCAGATCGCGGCCGAGTGCATCTACAGCCTCCCGCGCGACGGCAAGGTCGTCGAAGGCCCGAGCGCCCGGTTCGGCGAGATCGCCGCGTCAGCCTGGGGCAACTGCCGCGCCGGCGCCCGCGTGGTCAGCGACCAGGGCGATTTCGTGACTGCCCAGGGCGTGTTCCACGACCTCGAGCGCAACGTCGCCATCACCTACGAGGTGCAGCGGCGCATCACCGGAAAGAACGGCCGCCGCTACAGCGCCGACATGATCGGCGTCACCGGCAACGCGGCCAGCTCGATCGCGCTGCGCAACGCGATCCTCAAGGGCATCCCGAAGGCGTTCTGGGCCGATCTGTACAACGCCGCGCGCCAGTGCGCGATGGGCGACTTCAAGACGCTGGCGAACCGCCGCGCCGAGGCGCTCAAGGCGTTCCAGGGCTTCGGCGTCACCGCCGAGCAGGTGTTCGCCAAGCTCGGCGTCGCCGGCATCGAGGACGTGTCGCTGGAGAACCTGCTGATCCTGCGCGGCCTGCTGACCGCGCTGCGCGATGGCGACACCACGCCGGAACAGGCCTTTGCGCCGGACAGCGGCACCGCCGGACCGACCCAGGCCGGCGCCTCGCAGCAGCCTTACGACCCTGCAGCGTTCGACAAGAACCTGCCCGGCTGGCTCATCGCGATCAAGGACGGCAAGAAGACCGCGGACGACCTGATCCGCACGATCGAAACCACGCGCTCCCTGACGGACACGCAGAAGGCGCGCATCCGCGGCGAGCAGGAGCAAGCCTGATGCAAACCCTCGCACTCACCCAGGGCACGCCGCAGTGGCACGCCCACCGTGCCCAGCACTTCAACGCCAGCGACGCGCCGGCCATGATGGGCTGCTCGCCCTACAAGTCCCGCAACGACCTCTTGCGCGAGCTGGCGACGGGGCTGGTCGAGGAGGCCGACCCGGAGCTGCAGCGCCT
>CAYOXW010000190.1:0-5306 GCA_964408005.1 uncultured Methylibium sp. | reverse complement strand
GCATGCCGAAGTGCTCGAGCTCGTAGACGACCTTCGGCGCCTCGCGGCACATGAACTCGATCGCGTCCTGGTCGCCGAGCCAGTCGGAGCCCTTGACGGTGTCGAAGAAGTGGTAGTGCCAGTTGTCCTCGGACATGTTGCCGAGCGAGGCGCCGATGCCGCCCTGCGCCGCCACCGTGTGCGAGCGCGTCGGGAACACCTTGGACAGCACCGCGACGTTCAGGCCGGCGTTGGCCAGCTGCAGCGAGGCGCGCATGCCGGAGCCACCGGCACCGACGATGACGACGTCGAACTTGCGGGTCGGGAGATTCTTCTTGATGGCAGTCATGGGATCACAGCCTCCACAGCACCTGGACCGCCCAGCCGGCATTGCCGACCAGCCACACCAGGGTGAACACCTGCAGCGCGAGGCGCACGCCGACCGGCTTGATGTAGTCCATCCAGATGTCGCGCATGCCGACCCACACGTGGTAGGCGAGCGCGACGATCACGACGAAGGTCAGCACCTTCATCCACTGGGCCGAGAAGATCGCGGCCCAGCGCTCGTAACCGAGCGGGCCGCCGAAGATCAGCTGGGCCAGCAGCACCAGCGTGAACAGCGCCATCAGCGCCGCGGTGACGCGCTGGCTGAGCCAGTCGCGCAAGCCATAGTGCGCACCGACGACGATGCGCTTGGATCCGTAGTTCTGGGAGGTCATCGGTCTCTCGAGGGAAAGATCAGAACAGGCCGAACAGCTTGGCGCCGAGCAGCGCCGTCAGCGCGACGCTGGAGGCCAGCGTGAACAGCGCCGAGCTGTGGCCGAACTCCTTGCTGACCGCGTGGCGCGCGTCCATCCACAGGTGGCGCAGTCCGGCGATCAGGTGGTGCAGGTAGGCCCAGATCAGCGCCAGCGCCACCAGCTTGACGAACCAGCCCGGGAAGATCCACAGCCCGGCGACGAAGGCGCTGGTGAACTGCTCGTAGCTGATCTCCGAGCTCAGGCTGACGTCGAACAGCCAGATCACGAAGGGCAGCAACAGGAACATCAGGAAGCCGCTGATGCGATGCAGGATCGACACGATGCCCGCCGGCGGTAGCCGGTAGCTGACGATCTGCGTCACGTGGATGTTGCGAAAGACCGGGCGCTCCCGGGCGGTGCTGCTGTCTGCCATGTGGTGGCCTTCTCGGTTCTTGTGGATGCGAGGAAACGCGTGAGTTTATTGCATCGCAACAGAGCAACCCGAACCTCGCGGCGGGCGCCCGGCGCTGCCGTCAGCTTAGTTCGTTGCGGTAGTAGTGCGCACTGGTTTCATACAGGCCGCGGCGCAGCTCGACCGGCCTGTCGCCGTAGGTCAGCGTGCGCCGCTCGACGCTGAGCAGCGGCGCGCCCGGCGCCACCGCAAGCAGCGGCGCGTCGGCCTCGCTCGCGGCGACGGCGCGCAGCTTTTCCTCGGCGCGAATCATCTTCACGCCGAACTCGGTTTCGAAGAAGGCGTAGAGCGCCCCGCGGTGCTCGCCCAGCCGCTCGGCCGTCAGTCCCTTGAACAGCCCGCCGGTCAGCCAGAGGTCGTCGAGCACGACCGGCCGGCCACCAAAGAGCAGCAGGCGGCGCGCCTGGATCACCGGGTCGCCGGCCTTCAATTCCAGCGCCCGCGCGATCTCGGCGCTGGCGCGCACGCGCCGGCAATCGAGGAAGCGCCGCTCGGCGATGCGGTCCTTGCCCTCGGTGTCCGGCACCAGGCGCAGGAAGCGGTACTGCACCTGCTGCTCGGCATGGGTCGAGACATAGGTGCCCTTGCCCTGACGGCGCACCAGCAGGTTCTCGGCCGCCAGCTCGTCGATCGCCTTGCGCACCGTGCCCTGGCTGACGCGATAGCGCGCGGCCAGATCCATCTCGCTGGGGATCGCCTCGCCGGGTCTCCATTCGCCCCCCTGCAGGCTGCGCATGATCAGCGCCTTGATCTGCTGGTACAGCGGGCTGAAGGCCGGGCTGCCGGGCTCGGCCGACGCGTCGTCGGCGAGCAGGGACGGAGGCAGGGTTGCGGCCATGCCGCCATTGCATCACAGCCCCGCGTCGCAGCGCACAAAAACCAATGAAAGACGTCTTATATAAGACACAAGAGTTGTCGGACTCCGTGCCCACGCCCCGCCTCAGGACCTAAACTCGCAGGGTCAAGCCGGTTCGCCCGCGCCGCGCCCGCCACCGGTACCGTTACCCCCACTCCCGGAGCCCTCCCATGAGCAAGAAACCCGTCCGCGTCGCCGTCACCGGTGCCGCCGGCCAGATCGGCTATGCCCTGCTGTTCCGCATCGCCTCCGGCGAAATGCTGGGCAAGGACCAGCCGGTGATCCTGCAACTGCTCGAGATCCCCGACGAGAAGGCCCAGAACGCGCTCAAGGGCGTGATCATGGAACTCGACGACTGCGCCTTCCCGCTGCTGGCCGGCGTCGAAGCGCACAGCGACCCGGAAAAGGCGTTCAAGGACACCGACTACGCGCTGCTGGTCGGTGCCCGCCCGCGCGGCCCCGGCATGGAGCGTTCGGACCTGCTGGCCGCCAACGCGCAGATCTTCACGGCCCAAGGCAAGGCCCTGAACAAGTCGGCCTCGCGCAACGTCAAGGTGCTGGTCGTCGGCAACCCCGCCAACACCAACGCCTACATCGCGATGAAGTCGGCCCCGGACCTGCCGGCCAAGAACTTCACCGCCATGCTGCGCCTGGACCACAACCGCGCCGCCTCGCAGATCGCCGCCAAGACCGGCAAGCCGGTCGCCGCGATCGAGAAGCTGGCCGTCTGGGGCAACCACTCGCCGACGATGTACGCCGACTACCGCTTCGCCACGATCGACGGCGCCTCGGTCAAGGACCTGATCAACGACGACGTCTGGAACAAGGACATCTTCCTGCCCACCGTGGGCAAGCGCGGCGCCGCGATCATCGCGGCCCGCGGCGTGTCCTCGGCCGCCTCGGCCGCCAACGCCGCCATCGATCACATGCGTGACTGGGCCCTCGGCACCAACGGCAAGTGGGTCACGATGGGCGTGCCGTCGAACGGCGAATACGGCATCCCGAAGGAGATCGTGTTCGGCTACCCGGTCACCTGCGCCAACGGCGAGTACACGCTGGTCAAGGACCTGCCGATCGATGCCTTCTCGCAGGAGTGCATCAACAAGACGCTGGCCGAGCTGCAAGGCGAGCAAGACGGCGTCAAGCACCTGCTGTAAGCCGCCACAGGCGATCGCACGGGATCTGCGAAGCTGCAAGCGTTCGCAAGCGAGGCATCCTCCCGATCGCCTGGCGCGCCATGCCGGTCTACGGCGCCGGCCTAGCACGCCAGCCGGCGCCGCCGCAAGCGACAGCAGCGCAAGCAGTGTGAGCTTCGACACACGCCAAGCCGGGGCCTGCCGCCCCGGCTTGGCACCGGGTCGAGGCACACCGCCCACCGCGCCCGCCTCGCCGCCGCCGCCGTGAACGTAGGGCAGAAGCAAACTGCTACAAGCCGGCGAGTGCACGGCCCACAATCGGCGCCATCGAACCCCACGACGGAGCCTTCGCGATGATCTCCCCCACCCGCCTGCCCCGCCCCGCCGCACTGCTGGCCGCATTGACGATCGCACTGCCGGGCCTGGCATCGGCGCAGGCCGTGACGCCGGAGCAGAGGAAGATCCAGGCCGTGACCGCGGCAGCTCCGAAGGCCAAGGCGACGATGGTGGCGAAGGCCACACCGACCCAGCGCGCGACGACGCCAGCGCAGCGCAAGATCCAGGCGGTCACCGCGGCCGCACCGGCTGCCGACGTGAGCGAGGACCTGTCGCCCGAGCAGCTCGCGGTGTCCGAGCGCGTGCACACCGGCGTGGCGGCCTGCGAGTTCAGCCAGTCGGTCAACATCAAGCCCGTCTCCGACAGGCCTGGCCATTTCCACGTGGCCTACAACGGCCACACCTACACGATGACGCCGGAGACCACCACCACCGGCGCGGTGCGCCTGGTCGATCAACGCAACGGCGTGGTATGGATCCAGATCCCCGCCAAGTCGATGATGCTTGACCACAAAGTCGGTCGGCGCATGGTCGACAGTTGCCAGCACGCCGAGCAGCGCACGGTGACAGCCGCCGCCACGACACGGTGAGAGCAGCGGGCGCGATGCCCGCCAACGGCGCAACGGCGACCTCGGTCGCCGTTCTCGCTTGAATACGTGGTCCCAAGTATGTATGATTGATACATACTTTGTGCCCGATGCCGCCCCAGTCGCCCATGGAAGCCACCGTCGCCGAGCGGGGCCAGATCACACTGCCCAAGGCCGTGCGTGACGCCCTCGGGCTGACCAAGGGCACCACCTTGAAGGTCGAACTCGACGGCAGCCGCATCATCCTGCGCAAGAACGTCGACGACGCGATCTCGCGGCTGCGCGGGCGCTTCAAGCTCGATGGTTTCGCCGACACCGACGAGGCGATGCGCGCGATCCGCGGCCGCGCCCCCGGCGACCCCTACCTGCCGCCCGAGGACACGGGCGAGTGATCGCCGTCGACTCCTCGGTGTTGATCGATCTGATCGGCGACGGCGAGCGCGCCGATGCGGCGGCCGACTGCCTGCGCGACGCGCTGCACCACGGCCCGGTCGTGCTGTGCGACGTGGTGCTCGCCGAGGTCTGCACGGCCCTGAAGCATGGCAGCGACGTGCTCGGCCAGCTCGAAGGCGCCGGACTGGGCTACTCGCCGATCGAGGCCAAGGCCGCGCTGCGTGCCGGCGAGATGCAGCGCCGCTACCGCCAGCGCGGTGGCGCGCGCGACCGCACGGTGCCGGACTTCCTGGTCGGCGCGCACGCACTGCTGCAGTGCGATGCGCTGATCACCCGCGACCGGGACTTCTTCCGCGACTACTTCAAGGGACTGAAAGTCATCGAGCCGCAGACGGCTTGAGCGCATAGTCCTTGCTTTCGTTTTCCGATCCGCCCGATTTCCCTCCTCTCTTCCACCCCAGACATCGAGGTCCGCCATGGCTACCGCCAAAGCTCCCGCCCACGCCTTCCCCAAGACGCTCAAGTCGTTCAAGACCACCTCCGGCAAGGAGGGCAAGTTCTACTCGCTGCCCGAGCTGTCCAAGGTCTTCCCGAACGTGAACCGCCTGCCGGTGTCGGTGCGCATCGTGCTCGAGAGCGTGCTGCGCAACTGCGACGGCAAGAAGGTGACCAAGGAGCACGTCGAACAGCTCGCGAACTGGAAGCCGACCGCCGAGCGCACCGACGAGATCCCCTTCGTCGTCGCGCGCGTCGTGCTGCAGGACTTCACCGGCGTGCCGCTGCTGGCCGACCTGGCCGCGATGCGCA
>CAYOXW010000189.1:828-5341 GCA_964408005.1 uncultured Methylibium sp. | reverse complement strand
AACGGCAGCTTCCCAAGCTTCATACGAGGGTTCGATTCCCTTCACCCGCTCCAGTCACTCCCTGAGAGCCTGCCGGAATCGATGAGAGAGCGTCGCACCCTGCTGGTCGTCGGTGCGGCCATCCCGGTGGGGTTGGCCGATTCGGCCTGGGGGCCGTTCACGGTGCGGCGCTGCGACTCGCTCGACGAGGCGGCAGCGCAACTCGCCGACACCGCCTACGACGCGCTGCTGCTGTACCTGCCGGCCGCCCGTGACACCCACCGCCTGCTGAGCTGGGCCGCGCTGTCGCAGGCCTGCCTCGATGCCGCGGTGTTGATGGTCACCGACCACCCGACGCCGGCGCTCGCCACCGAATTGCTCGATCGTGGCGTGCAGGACCTGCTGAGCACGGCTGCGGCGAGCTCCGACGTGGTGGCGCGTGCGGTGCACCTGGCGATCGGGCGCAAGCAGATCGAGCGCGCCGCGCGTCGCGCCTATGCGACCGATCTCGCCACCGGCCTGCCCAACGAGACCCAGTTGCTCGAACACATGAGCCACCTGATGGCGCTGCGCGAGCGCGAGCCCGCGCCGATGGCGCTGCTGGTGGTGCGCGTCGAGGGGCTCCTGTCGGTCGAGGCCGCGATCGGTGCGGCCGGCGTCGGCGTGCTGCGGCGCAAGCTCGCGGTGCGGCTGCGCGGGGCCTTGCGTTCGAGCGATGTGGTCGCCTCGATCGGGAGCGACGCCTTCGCGGTGCTCCTGGCCTGGATGGATGCGCCGACGGCCGCCGCCGGTGTGGCCGACAAGCTGCAGCAGGCACTGACGCGGCCCGTGCGGGTCGAACAGCGCGAGTTCGCGGTGGCGGTCAGCATCGGCACCGCGCTGCACCCTGGCGATGGCAAGGACGCGCGGTCGCTGCTGCGCCAGGCGTTCGCGGCCGCGGTGGGAGCGCTGCCGATCGGGCGTGCCGGCTTCAGCAACCGGGTCGAGCGCGGCCCGGTCGATGCCGCCAACGATGCCGGCGACTGAGCCTCCCCGGCATCGTCAGAGCACGATCCAGGTGATCGCACCGCCGATCGCGATCCATTTCAGCGCGTAGTAGGCCTGGCGGTTCCAGGCCTTGAGCCGTTTGCCGAGCACACGCAGCTGGTAGCCGTAGTAGAAGAACTTGTTGAGCGCGCCGACGGGCTCACCGTCGACGTTCTGCGTTGCCGAGGCCGTCATCACGACCCGCGCGAACAGCCGGTTGAACCCCCGGATCGGCGCGAAGTGCAGCGGCCGCTCGACGTCGCAGAACAGGATCACGCGGCGCTGGTCGGTGCCGTTCTCGGCGTGGTGGATGTAGGTTTCGTCGAACATCACCGCTTCGCCGTCCTGCCAGTGGTAGCGCTGACCGTCGACGTCGATGTAGCAGGCGGGGGAGTTCGGCGTGATCAGGCCGAGGTGGTAGCGCAGCGAGCCGGCATAGGGATCGCGGTGGCGCACCAGCCGCGCGCCGGGCGGCAGCGAGGCGAACATCGCCGCCTTGACGCTGGGGATCTGCGCCAGCAGTTCGACCGTCTTCGGGCACAGCGCGCGCGCCGAGGCCAGGTCGTCACCGTACCACTTGAGATAGAAGCGCTTCCAGCCGGTGCGGAAGAAGGAGTTGAAGCCGATGTCGGTGTAGCCCGCGGCGGCTCGGATGTGGCCTTCGTCGTCGAGTCGGAGGGCTTCCTCGCGGATCGCCTGCCAGTGCTGCTGCAGCGGGGCGAGTTCGGGGAAGTCCTGGGGGTCGAAGTAGGCGGTGCGCGGCGTGCGCGAGAACGCGTACATCAGCACGTTGAAGGGCGCGAGCAGCACGGTGAAGTCGGTCAGCGCGCGCAACAGGCCGAAGCGCACGCGCCCGCGCAGGTGCACGAACAAGGCCGACGCCAGGAAGGCGATCAGCACCCAGTGCCGCGGCTGCGGCGTGAAGTCGGTCAGCAGGTCCACGGGCAGGAGCTTAGCGCTGGATGTCGCCGAGGCAGAGGTACTTCACCTCGACGTAGTCCTCGATGCCCTGGCGTGCGCCCTCGCGTCCCAGCCCCGACTGCTTGACGCCGCCATGCGGTATCTCGACCGCGGCGAGCAGCCCGGTGTTGATGCCCACCATGCCGAACTCCAGCGCCTCGCCGACGCGGAAGATGCGGCCGATGTCGCGGCTGTAGAAGTAGCTCGCGAGACCGAACTCGGTGGCGTTGGCCAGCGCGATCGCTTCCGCCTCGGTCGTGAAGCGGAACACCGGCGCGACCGGGCCGAAGGTCTCCTCGCGCGCGCAGCGCATCGCGCTGGTCGCGTCGGCCAGCACGGTGGGCGCATAGAAGCGTTCGCCGAGACGCTGGCCGCCGACCAGGACGCGCGCGCCCTTGGCCAGCGCGTCGGCGACATGCGACTCGACCTTCGCGATCGCTGCCGCGTCGATCAGCGGCCCCTGGTGCACGCCGGCCTCGAAGCCGTTGCCGACCCGGAGGTCCCTGACCTTCGCGGCCAGCTTGGCAACGAAGGCGTCGTAGACGCCGTCCTGCACGTAGAGCCGGTTCGAGCACACGCAGGTCTGTCCGGCGTTGCGGTACTTGCTGACCAGCGCGCCCTCGACGGCGCTGTCGAGGTCGGCGTCGTCGAAGACGATGAAGGGCGCGTTGCCGCCGAGCTCCAGGCTGAGCTTCTTGATCGTCGGCGCGCACTGGCCGGCCAGGAGGCGGCCGACCTCGGTCGATCCGGTGAAGGACAGGTGGCGCACCGTGTCGCTGGCGCACAGGACCTTGCCGATCGCGATCGAGTTGGCCGTGTCGGCCGTCAGCACGTTGAGCACCCCCGGCGGCATGCCGGCGCGCCGGGCGAGTTCGGCCACGGCCAGCGCCGACAGCGGCGTCTGCTCGGCCGGCTTGATCACGACCGGGCAGCCGGCCGCGAGCGCCGGCGCGACCTTGCGCGTGATCATTGCGAGCGGGAAGTTCCAGGGCGTGATCGCCACGCACACGCCGATCGGCTGCTTGAGGACCAGGTAGCGCTTGTTCGGATCGGCCGCCGGGATGGTTTCACCGTACAGCCGCTTGCCCTCCTCGGCGAACCATTCGACAAAGCCCGCGCCGAAGGCCAGCTCGGCCTTGGCCTCGGCCAGCGGCTTGCCCTGCTCGGCGGTCATGATGCGGGCCAGATCGTCGGCATGCTGGTGCAGCAGGCGGAACCAGGTCATCAGGATCGCGCTGCGCTCCTTGGCGGACTTGGCGCGCCAGGCCGGCCAGGCGCGGTCCGCGGCGGCGATCGCGGCCTCGGCCTCGACAGGCCCCAGGTCGGGCACCCGCGCGAGCTCCTGGCCCGTGGCCGGATCGGTGACGGCAAAACGGCTCGTGCTGCCGACCCACTCACCGTTGATCAGCGCATCGGTCCTGAGCAGCGTCGCGTCGGCCAGCGAGGCGAGCGGGGAGGTCTTCGTGTCCATGGCGGAGGTCTGTGGCATCACCGGCGCGAATGATAGGCGTGCGCGTCGGCTCACCGTCTCCGCAAGGTCGTCAAACCTATAATGAAAATCTTTGCTGAATCAAGCACTTGGCGCATCGCGCCCGGTCGTCCGAGCCCCGCATGAAAGCTTCCGAGATCCGCCGCGCCTTCCTCGACTTCTTCGCGTCGAAGGGCCATCAGGTCGTCGCCTCCTCGCCGGTGGTGCCGGGCGACGACCCGACGCTGCTGTTCACCAACGCCGGGATGAACCAGTTCAAGGACGTCTTCCTCGGCTTCGACAAGCGCCCCTACGCGCGCGCCGCGACCGCGCAGAAGTGCATCCGCGCCGGCGGCAAGCACAACGACCTCGAGAACGTCGGCTACACCGCGCGCCACCACACCTTCTTCGAGATGCTGGGCAACTTCAGCTTCGGCGACTACTTCAAGAAGGATGCGATCGCCTACGCCTGGGAGCTGCTGACCGAGGTCTTCAAGCTGCCGAAGGACAAGCTCTGGGTCACGGTGTATGCCGAGGACGACGAGGCCTACGAGATCTGGAACCAGCAGGTCGGCGTGCCGGCCGAGCGCATCGTGCGCATCGGCGACAACAAGGGCGCGCGCTACGCCTCCGACAACTTCTGGATGATGGGCGACACGGGGCCCTGCGGTCCGTGCACCGAGATCTTCTACGACCATGGCCCCGAGATCCCCGGCGGCCCGCCGGGCAGCCCGGACGAGGACGGCGACCGCTACATCGAGATCTGGAACAACGTCTTCATGCAGTTCAACCGCGACGAGGCGGGGGTGATGCACAAGCTGCCCAAGCCGAGCGTGGACACCGGCATGGGCCTGGAGCGCATCACCGCGGTGCTGCAGCATGTGCACGGCAACTACGAGATCGACCTGTTCGTCGCGCTGCTGGCGGCGGCCAAGCGGGCGGTCGACGCGGCGGGCGGCGGTGATTGCGACAAGGACAGCCCGAGCCTGAAGGTCATCGCCGATCACATCCGTGCCTGCGCCTTCACCGTGGCCGACGGCGTGATCCCTGGCAACGAGGGCCGCGGCTATGTGCTGCGGC
>CAYOXW010000189.1:0-818 GCA_964408005.1 uncultured Methylibium sp. | reverse complement strand
CGCATCACGCGCCGCGCGATCCGCCACGGCTACAAGCTCGGCGCGCGCAAGCCCTTCTTCCACCAGATCGTCGCGGAGCTGGTGAAGCAGATGGGCGAGGCCTACCCCGAGCTGCGCCAGGCCGAGGCGCGCGTCACCGAGGTGCTGAAGCAGGAGGAGGAGCGTTTCTTCCAGACCATCGCCAACGGCATGGAGATCCTCGACGCCGCGCTGGCCGGCGGCACGCAGCAGATCGACGGCGAGACCGCCTTCAAGCTGCACGACACCTACGGCTTCCCGCTCGACCTGACCGCCGACGTCTGCCGCGAGCGCGGCGTCACGGTCGACCAGGCCGGCTTCGACGCCGCGATGCAGCGCCAGCGCGAGCAGGCCCGCGCGGCCGGCAAGTTCAAGATGGCTGCCGGCCTCGAGTACAGCGGCGCGGCCACGACCTTCCACGGCTACGAGCAGCTGACCCACGCGGGCGCGACCGTCACCGCGGTCTACGTCGACGGCACGCCGGTCGCGGCGGCGAAGGCCGGCGACGACGCGGTGATCGTGCTCGACCACACGCCCTTCTACGCCGAGAGCGGCGGCCAGGTCGGCGACGCCGGCGAGCTGCGCAACGGCACGAGCCGCGTGCTGGTCGAGGACACGCAGAAGATCCAGGCCGATGTGTTCGGCCACCACGGCCGCGTGACCGAAGGCGAGATCCGGGTCGGCGACCGGCTCGACGCGCGCGTGGACGGCGTGCTGCGCGCCAAGACCGTGCGCAACCACAGCGTCACCCACCTGATGCACAAGGCGCTGCGCGAGGTGCTGGGCGCGCACGTGCAGCA
>CAYOXW010000188.1:0-5354 GCA_964408005.1 uncultured Methylibium sp. | reverse complement strand
CTGATCGGCAAGGTCGAGCAGAAGGGCTACACGCTGGTGCCGCTGAACCTGCACTACAAGGGCGGGCGGGTGAAGGCCGACATCGCGCTGGCCAAGGGCAAGGCCACGCACGACAAGCGCGAGACCGAGAAGACGCGCGACTGGGAGCGGGAAAAAGGCCGGCTCATGCGAACGAAAGTGAGCAGTCCCAAGGCCTGAGCCGACCTGCCCCGGCCGCCGTCAGCGCAGGTTGCCGGTGTGCCCGAGCGAGTAGCGCCCGGGCTGCGGCCACACCGTCAGGCCGTGCGGCTCGGCGCCGACCGGGATGCGGATCACACGGCCGTCGGTGGTGTCGATGCGATAGACCTCGTCGTCGTAGCGGCCGGACAGCCACAGCCAGCGACCGTCGGCGCTGACATTGCCCATGTCCGGGCTGCCGCCGCCCGGGATCGGCCACTGCGCGAGCACCGCGTCGGTCGCGAAGTCGATCACCGTCACCTGCCCCGGGCCGCGGCGCGCCCCGTGGATGCGATGGCTGCCGCGATTGGCGGCGTACAGGCGCTTGCCGTCGCGGCTGGGGTACAGGCCGTGGGCGCCGAGGCCGGTCGGGATGAAACCGATCTTCTCGAAGGCCTCGGCGTCGACGATGTGCACGCCGTCGGCCTCCATGTCGGCGACGTAGAACTTGCGGCCGTCCGGCGAGATGCGGATGTCCTGCGGCATGCCCTTCTTCGCGGTGCAGGGCTCGGTGGCCGAAGGGTCGAAGGGCTGCCCCTTCGCCGGCGCCTTGAAGCGCGTGGCCGGCAGGCTCAGCTTCAGGTAGCCGAGCACGGCGCGCCTCGCGAGATCGATCTTGACCAGCGTGCCGTCGAACTCGCAGGTGAAGACCGCGTGGCGCCCGTCGAGCGAGAAGTCGGCGTGGTTGATGCCGCCGCAGCCCGGGGTGTCGATCGAGTACTGCAGCGCCATCGTCTTCGGGTCGCGGAAGTCGAGCCGCTTGCGCGCCTCGGCGACGACGATGGCCGAGGCGCCGTCCGGCGTGAAGTACATGTTGTAGGGATCGTCCACGGCGATGGGCTCGCCGGGCCGGCCGCTGCGCGGATCGACCGGCGTCAGGCTGCCCTCGTGGGTGCGCTCGGCATTGTTCGCGACCCACAGGGTCTGCAGGTCCCAGGCCGGCACGACATGCTGCGGGCCGACGCCGACCTTGAAGCGGTCGACGACCTTGTTGCTGGCCGGGTCGATCACGCTGACGTCATGCGAGCGCAGATTGGGCACGTAGACGCGCTCGAGGTGGCCGGCCACCGCCGGCGACAGGCGGCCCGCGCCGGTGGCGGCATAGGCGTCGGCCGGGGTCGGCGCGGCCGAGGCCGCCGGCGCGGGAGCCGCCGGCGCGACCGGGGCCGGACCGCGGCCGCGCAGCCACCACGCACCGGCGGCCACCCCCGCAGCCAGCGCGAGGCCGGCCGCCAGCTTCCATGTTGTCGATCCGCTCTTCAAGTTTGTTCTGCTCCTGTAGGGGTTGCGCCTCAGCGGCGTGCAGCGGTGCGGGCCTGGATCGCGGCCACCGAGGCATGGATGACCGCGTCGACGCCAAGCTGCCCCAGCGCCGCGCTGGCGCGCGAGGGATCGCCGCGCACGCCGTCGCCCGGCGCGGCCGGCTTGGGCGCCGCCCGCAGCAGCGCCGGGTCGACGGCCATCGCGAGCGCGGTGTCGGCCAGGCCGGCATGCTGGCCGATCTCGGCGGCGCCGAAGCCGCGCGACTGCAGGGCGGTCACGTAAGCGCCCTGCGTCGCGTCGTAGTACTCGCGCAGCGCATGGACCCGGCAGCCGGGGTCCGCCGCCCAGGCACGGTTGAGCCGCTGCGCGATGCGTTCCTCGCTGCGCTGGTAATCGCCATGGTCGCCGAGGAAGACCACGTCGCGAAAGCCGTGGCGCTTGAAGCTGCGCGCCGCATGCTCGAGCGTGGCCTCGAAGGCCTCGACCGGGATCGAGACGGTCCCCGGCCAGCGCATGTGAGCCGACGGCGGGTCGATCGAGCCCTCGGGCACGTAGGCGATCACCGGTGCGACCAGCGCGTTGCCAAGACGCTGCGCGATGCGCTCGGCCAGCACGGCCACGCGCCGGTTGTGCTTGCCCAGCGCGAGATGCGGGCCGCTCTGCTCGGTGCCACCGATCGGCAGCAGCACGGTGGTGCGGCCGGCGGCGATCTGCGCGCGCAACTCGGTCCAGCTCAACGCGTCCAGCTGCAGCGACGGCTCGGCCGCCCAGGCCGTCGGCGACGACGCCCCCAGCAGCACCCACAGCAACCCGGCGAGCAGCCTTCTCATTGCCGCGCGGCGTCGAGCGCCTGGGCGCAGTCGGCGATCAGATCCTCCACCGCCTCGAGCCCGACCGAGAAGCGCAGCAGCGTGCCCGGCCGGCCGCGCAGTGCCTGCAGGTCGTAGGGCACGGCCAGGCTGACCGGGCCGCCCCAGGAATAGCCGATCTTGAACAGCCGCAGCGCGTCGACGAGGGCGTCGACGCGCGTCGTCGGCATCGCCGGATCGAACACGACCGAGAACAGCCCGGCCGCCTGGCGGCAGTGCGCGCGCCAGTGCGCATGGCCGGGCGAGCCCTCGAAGGCCGGGTGCAGCAGCTCGGCGACCTCGGGCCGCTCGCGCCACCAGGCCGCGAGCCGGCGCGCCGCGGCGTCGTGCACCGCGTAGCGCAGCGCCAGCGTCGGCAGCGAGCGCAGCACGAACTCGACGTCGTTCGCGCCGACGCCCAGCCCCAGGCGCATGTGAGTGGCCTTCAGGCGGCCATGCAGCGCCGCGTCGCGCGTCGTCACCGAACCCATCAGCACGTCGGCGCCACCCGAGGCGTACTTGGTCAGCGCCTGCATCGCGATGTCGACGCCAGCGTCGAAGGGCGCGAAGGCGATGCCGGCGCCCCAGGTGTGGTCGAGCGCCGTCGTCACGCCGCGCGCGCGGCACACCGCGGCGAGCGCGGCGATGTCGGGGAACTCCATGGTCACCGATCCGGCCGCCTCGATCCACACCAGCCGCGTCTTCGGGCCGATCATCGCGGCCAGCCCGTCCGGGTCGAGCGGGTCGTAGACGCGCCAGCCGATGCCCCAGTGCGCCAGCTCGTGGCGCGCCAGCTCGCGGCTCGGGCCGTAGACATTGGCCGGCAGCAGCACCTCGTCGCCGGCCGCCAGCAGCGCCAGGTCGACCAGCGCGATCGCCGCCAGCCCGCTGGGCGCCAACAGCGTCTCGCTGCCGCCGTCGAGCGTCGCGAGCCGCTCCTCGAGCAAGAAGGTGGTCGGCGTGCCGTGCAGCCCGTAGGTGTAGCCGGCCTTGGAGCGCCAGTCGCGCGCGCGCAGCGCCGCGACGTTCGGGAAGGTCACCGTCGAGGCCTTGTAGACCCCGGCCGGCACCGCCCCGAAGCCGGCCGGCGGCTCGTAGGGGTGGTGGATCAGGCCTGTAGTCTTGCTGTCACTCACAGCGGCTGGCCGACCAGGTCGTGCCCCTGGGTGCCGACGATGCGCGCCCGCACGAACTCGCCGACCTTCAGCGTGCGGCTCGCCTTGGTGGGCGGCAGCAGGTGGACGACGCCGTCGATCTCGGGCGCGTCGGCATAGCTGCGCCCGCGCCCGCCCTTGCGGCCGAGCGCCGGCGCATGGTCGATCAGCACCTGCATCTCGGCGCCGACGCGCTCGCCGAGCTTGGCGGCCGACACCTCCTCGGCCACCGCCATGAAGCGCGCACGGCGCGCCTCGCGCACCGCATCGGGCAGCGCGCCGGGCAGCTCGTTGGCGCTGGCACCTTCGACGGGTGAGTAGGCAAAGCAGCCGGCGCGGTCGATGCGCGCCTCGCGCATGAAGTCGAGCAGGTGCTCGAACTCGGCCTCGGTCTCGCCAGGGAAGCCGGCGATGAAGGTCGAGCGCACGACGAGCTGCGGGCAGGCCTCGCGCCACCTCGCCAGCCGCTCCAGGTTGCGCTCGCCGCTGGCCGGGCGCTTCATGCGCTTGAGCACGTCGGGATGGCTGTGCTGGAAGGGCACGTCGAGGTAGGGCAGCACACGGCCGCCCGCCATCAGCGGCAGGATGTCGTCGACATGCGGGTAGGGGTAGACGTAGTGCAGCCGCACCCAGGCGCCGTAGGGCTCGGCCAGCGCACCGAGCTGCTCGACCAGGTCGGCCATGCGGGTCTTGACCGGCTTGCCGTCCCAGAAGCCGGTGCGGTACTTGACGTCGACGCCATAGGCCGAGGTGTCCTGGCTGATCACCAGCAGCTCCCTGACGCCCGACTCGAACAGCGCCCTCGCCTCGTTCAGCACGTCGCCGATCGGCCGCGACACCAGGTCGCCGCGCATGCTCGGGATGATGCAGAAGCTGCAGCGGTGGTTGCAGCCCTCGCTGATCTTGAGATACGCGTAGTGCTTGGGCGTCAGCTTGACGCCGGCGGCCGGCACCAGGTCGGTGAACGGGTCGTGCGGCTTGGGCACGTGCAGATGCACCGCGTCCATCACCTCCTGCGTGGCATGCGGACCGGTCACGGCCAGCACCTTGGGGTGGATCTGCTGGACGAGGTTGCCCCCGCCCGCCCCGGACTTGGCCCCCAGGCAGCCGGTGACGATGACCTTGCCGTTCTCGGCCAGCGCCTCGCCGATGGTGTCGAGGCTTTCCTTGACCGCGTCGTCAATGAAGCCGCAGGTGTTGACGATCACCAGGTCGGCCCCGGCGAAGGACTTGCTGGTCGCATAGCCCTCGGCGCTGAGCTGCGTCAGGATGAGTTCGGAGTCGGTCAGTGCCTTCGGGCAGCCGAGCGAGACGAAGCCGATGCGCGGGGCCGCGCCGGCGGTGGATGTGTCGATCATGCGGCAATTGTCGCCGCTCGCCCGGGCCGAGCCCGGGCACCGGACTTAGCGCTTGGGCGCGCCGAACGGCGACGGGAACAGTGTTCCGGTCTGCTTCTGCATCTGTTCCTGCATCTGCACGAACAGGTTCTTGGACTGGTCGAGGTAGCTCGACATCAGCCCCTGCATCATCGGCGCCTGCATGTTCAGGAATTGCGCCCAGACCTCGGGCGTGAAGCCGCTGCCGCCCGCGCCGCCCGATTGCTCGGCGAAGCGGGTCTGCAGCTCGGTGAAGGCCTGCAGGTTCTTCTCGAGATAGGAGCCCATCAGCCCCTGCATCGTGTGGCCGTAGAAGCGGATCATGTGCGCCAGCACCGGCGTCGAGAACATCGGCATGCCGCCCGTCTCGGCCTCGAGGATGATCTGCAGCAGGATGCTGCGCGTCAGGTCCTCTCCCGTCTTGGCGTCGCGCACGACGAACAGCTCGTTGTCGAGCACCATCTGCCGCACGTCGGCCAGCGTGATGTAGCCGCTGT
>CAYOXW010000187.1:0-5376 GCA_964408005.1 uncultured Methylibium sp. | reverse complement strand
AGCGCCCGCCCCAGGCGCGGCGCCGGCGGCTCGGCGGGCGGCGCCGCCGCGCAGGCCGCGAGCAGCACCGCGAGCGCCGGCGCGGCGGCGCTACGCATAGCCGTGGCTGACGTAGCCATGCTCGTCGACCTCCCACGAGACGATCGCGTGGTAGTGGTAGAAGCCGCGCGTGCCGCGCTCGGCCAGCAGCGCGGCCCGGCCCGGCTGGACCGCGCCGCTCTCGTCGGTCGCGCGGCTCTGCAGCACCGCCGGCCGGCCCTCCCAGGACCAGGGCGCGCGAAAGCGCGTCAGGCTGCGCGGCAGCACCGGGCCTTGCAGCGCGGCGTCGCGCCAGCTCGCGCCGCCGTCGACCGAGACCTCGACGCGCACGATGCGCCCGCGCCCGCTCCAGGCCAGCCCACGCAGCTCCTGCCAGCCCGGCCCCGGCAGGCTCTGGCCGTGCGAGGGCGTGGTGATCAGCGACTTGACCTGCATCTCGAAGGCGAACTGGCGCGCCCGCCCCGAGGGCAGCAGCTCGGTGTAGCGCGCCGTCTCGTTGCGCCCCATCGCGGGCTGGTCGGCGACCTGCAGGCTCGCGAGCCACTTGACGCTGTTGACGCCGCGCCAGCCCGGCACCAGCAGCCGCAGCGGGTAGCCGTTCTCGGGCCGCAGGCGCTCGCCGTTCTGGTAGAGCGCGACGAGGCAGTCGTCGAAGGCCTTCTCGAGCGGCAGGCTCATGTGGAAGGCGCCCGCGTCGGCCCCGGTCGCGACCAGCCAGCCCTCGCCGCGCTCGACGCCCGCCTCCTCGAGCAAGCGCGCGAGCGGCACGCCGCTCCATTCGCTGCACGAGACCAGGCCGTGGAGCAGCCCGGCCGGGCGCTGCGCCGGCTCCTCGTGCCAGCCGGCATTGCTGTTGCCGCCGCATTCGAGGAAGAGCTGCCGCGAGTGCAGCGGATAGCGCAGCAGCGACTCGACGTCCCACGCGAGCGGCTGGCGCAGCCGCCCGTGCAGCAGCAGCCGGTGGCGCGCCGCGTCGATGGCCGGCGTGCCGTTGTGGTTGCGCACGAAGTGCAGGCCGTTGGGCGTGATCGTGCCCTCGAGGCGCTCCAGCGGCGTCCAGGCCGCGCCGTTGCCGTCGATGCCGCGGTGGTTCAGGCCGACGCGGCGGCGCGTCGCCTGCTCCTGCGGCGACGGCTGGCCGTAGTCGCTGAAGGGCGCGCCGGGCCGGCGCCGCCAGGGCTCGGGCTCGGCCGCCGCCGCCGGCGCGGCCAGCGCCGGGCCGAGCAGCAGGCCACGGCGCACGAAGCCGCGGCGGTCCAGCGTCGGGTCCGGGTCGGAAGGCTCGTCGGGCGTCATGGGCGGAGGGCGCGGCGTGTCCCGATGCTAGCGGCGCTGCAGCGTCCGGATACACCGGATGCCAATGCACGCACAAGAGCACCGGCGTGTGCCGTTTCCGACGCATCCGTCTGTAAGCGTGCGCCGAAGTGCCAAATCGTTCCGCACTCCCGGCGCGCCCAGCCCGGAGCATCCGCCCCGTCCATGTGGACGCCAGCAACGGAGATGGGGCGATGGAAGCACTGTGGGGACGACCGGGAGCGGGCGCGCGCGCGCCGGTGCTGCGCGGCGTCACCGCCGCGGCCGGCTGGTACCGGCGCGAGGAGACGATCATGGGCTGCGCCGTGGAGCTCGAGCTCTGGGCCGAGGAGCGGCGGCAGGCCGACGCGGCGCTCGAAGCGGTGCTGCAGGAGATGCACCGCATCGACCACGCGATGAGCCCGCACCGGGCCGACTCCGAGCTCTCGCGCATCAACCGCCAGGCCGCGGCGCAGCCGGTGCGGCTGAGCGAGGAGATGTTCGGCCTGCTGGCGCAGGCGATCGACTTTTCGCGCTGGTCCGACGGGGCCTTCGATGTCAGCTATGCGCCGCTCGGTGGCCTGTACGGCGAGCGCGCCGGCGACGCCCCCGACGCGGCGGCGCGCACGCGCGCCTGCCGGGTGGTCGGCTGGCAGCAGCTGATCCTCGACCCGCGCGAGCGCTCGCTGCGCTTCGCGCTGCCGGGCATGCGCATCGATCTCGGCGGCTTCGCGAAGGGCCATGCCGTCGACCGGGCGGCGGCGCTGCTGCGCGAGCACGGCATCGAGCACGCGCGCGTCGCGGCCGGCGACGACGTCCGCCTGCTCGGCGACCGGCGCGGCCGGCCCTGGACGCTGGCGCTGCGCGACCCGCGCCGCGGCGGCGAGACCGTCGCGCGGCTCCCGCTGGAGAACGTCGCCGTCTCGACCTCGTGCGACGCCGAGCGCCCCTTCATCGGCGCCCCCGGCCGCCACCACCCCCTGCTCGACCCGCGCACCGGTGCGCCGCCACGCGGCGTGCGCAGCGTGACGGTGATCGCCGGCGACGGCCTGACGGTCGAGGCGCTGTCGAAGACGGTGTTCGTGCTCGGCGTCACGCGCGGGCTGCGCCTGATCGACTCGCTGCCCGGCGTCGACGCCGTGATCCTCGACGACGCCGGCGCGCTGCACGCGTCGAACGGGCTGCTCGAGGGCGTGGAGCTCGGCGCCGCCGCGGCCCTGGCGTGAGAGAGCGATCCGGCGGCGGCGCGGGCGCCATACCTCGGCATCGGGCCTGATGAGGCCCTGGAGAGAGACGAGCAGACAGAGTCGGGGATACCGCCGCCGCGCGGGGCCTCCTAGACTGCCGACGGGCCGCGCGGCCCGTCGTTGCGGTGGATGAAGGACAGTCCCATGCGCTATACGTTCTGCTCCGTGTTCAGTCTCTCGACATCGGTGCGCCGCGGCTGCGCCAGCCTGGCGCTGTGGGCCCTGCCGCTGGCCGCCGCCGCGCAAGGCCAGGCCCTGCTGGGCGTGTACTACGGCAACCAGGGCTGGAAGATGGACCAGGTGCGCGCGATGGAGGCCTGGCAGGGCAAGCGCCATGCGGTGGTGAACCTCTTCACCGACTGGTGCAGCCGCAGCAAGACCCTCGACAACCTGTTCAGGCAGCAGCTGCCGAACATCTGGGCCAGCGGCAACGTGCCGATGGTCAGCTGGGAGCCGTACCTGTGCTCGCCCGCGGCCACCCCGGCCGACGTGGCGGCGCGGGCCGCACGCGGCGCGTACGACGCCTACCTGAACACCTGGGCCGACCGCATGCGGGCCTTTCTCAGCGGCCCCGACGGCAGCCTGGGCACCGCCGACGACCGCCGCGTCTACATCCGACTGGCGCACGAGATGAATGGCAACTGGTACCCGTGGAGCGCCGCCACCGGCAGCAACTCGACGGCGGACTACGTGCTGATGTGGCAGCGGGTGCGCGGCGTGTTCTGGCAGAAGGGCCTGAGCTCGAGCAGGGTGCAGTGGGTCTGGGCCGTCAACCACGAGGACGTGGGGCCCGTGAGCGCCGAGGCCTATTACCCCGGCGACGCCTACGTCGACTGGATCGGCATCGACGGCTACAACTGGGGCAGCAGCCAGAGCTGGTCGGCCTGGCGCACGCCGCAGGAGGTGTTCGGCGCGATGACCGCCCGGCTGCGGGCGCTGACGGCCTTGCCGCTGGCCTTGAGCGAGACCGCGTCCACCACGGCCCGCTCCGGCACGGTGGACGTGGCCGGCAAGTCGGCGTGGATCACGCAGTTCTTCGAGGACGCGCCGGCCTCGGGGGCGCGCATGGTGATCTGGTTCAACGAGGACAAGGAAACCGACTGGGCGGCCTTCGGCGGCAGCAACGGCGACGAGAGCTACCGCAGCGGGCGCACCAGCTACAAGGCCTACGGCGCCTACCGCCGCGCGGCGCAGGCGCCGGGCCTGCTGCCCGCGAACCCGGCCGACCCGCGGCTGATCTCGGACACGCTCTTCCACGGGCGCTGGTAGTGGCCGCATCCGAGGCGGCAGAGGCGCTCGGCGGCCGGCCCTCGTCGCCGCGTTCAGGCCCGGGGCGGCGCCGCGAGCGTCAGCCGCTGGGTGCACGGGGCGACTCCCGCTCCCGGCCAGGAGCTGCCGTTCCGCCCTGTGGCGCTCAGTCTCTAAGCGGCCCCTAACTTGAAGTGTTCGGCCGGCAGCGCTGCTTGAGCAAGTTCGGCTCTCTTCCACTATACAAAGAGCAGTCTTGGTTGCCTGATCTTCGCTGGCCACCTTTGGGGTCGCGGATATCCCTCTCGAACCAACTGGCAAGGAGGTAGTGCACATGAAGCCCCCCGTTGGTGTGCTCGCGGTCGCTCTGTGCGTCTTCTCCGGGCAGGTCTTCCCTCAAGCATCTCAAGCTTGGGAGAAGGGCATCGTTTACACCCCTGGTTCGTCCAGCCCCCAGGCTCGCGAGGAGCTGAAGACCGATCGAACCTACCCCGTCGTGCTTTTCATGCACGAGTGCGGCGGTCTCGCCAATCGAGGCAATGACAGCCACGCGTGGGCCAAGCTTTTGGCATCGGAGGGGTTTCTCGTTGTCATGCCGGACAGCTTGGCGCGATCCGACCGCGAGCCGAGCTGTGATCCCAAGGCGCGCAGGTATGGCCTGTTCCCGGCAGTGCACGCGATGCGACTGGAAGAGATTCAGTACGCAGCCGATCAAATTCGGAAGCAACCTTGGTTTGACGGCACGAACCTGGTCCTGATGGGCTACAGCGAGGGTGCTGGCGCAGCGGTCCGCACGAAGCTCCCCGGTTTTCGCGGCGTGATAGCCACTGCATTGACATGCAGCAACGCGAAAGCGCCTAACTTGGATGGGATTTTTGTGTCCCCTGAGATTCCGTTGCTGACGCTGAGCCATGAAACTGATCCTGTGAACTCGGCGGAGCACTTGCAAGGCAGTTGTGGGCAGAAGGCCTCTGGCCGTGTTAACGCGCAGCACGTCACTTTGCCGGGCAGCGGACATGGGACTTTTCACAGCGACACGGCCAAGCAAGCAGTCACGCGATTTGCAAAGCAAGTCATTCAGCCCCAATAGATGGGAGCGAAGTCTGGATTCGGGTGGTGGCCTTCCAGTCTTCAGTCTCGGCATCGACCACATCTCTCGTCGGGTTCGCTGCCTTCACATTGACGGGGCTGGCAAAGCCAATGCTGTTGGCTTTGGCTTCGTCGATTTCCTCGGCGGCCTTTGGACCTGACGTGCGCTGAAGCGTGCCCCCCCAACTCGGCCTTCGAACGAACGGCCCCCTCGGGATGTTGAGGTCAGCGCTTCAAGGACCGGTCGTTCCGTCCTCGGCGGATCGAGCAACTGCGGTCCGCGTGGACCGCGAACCGGCATGGCCGGCCATCAGCCGCCACAGGCGATGAGTCAGATCCTGGTCGCTTGTCGCGTCGATCGGCCTTCCCGCGCGAAAAGCCAGCAGCGCTACGCCCGGCCCGCGGACGCTTCCGGCCGCTGCCGCGCCGCCACGCCCGCGACGAAGCGGCCGAACGCATC
>CAYOXW010000186.1:0-5551 GCA_964408005.1 uncultured Methylibium sp. | reverse complement strand
GTGGCCAGCTGCAGCATCGTGAAGTTGTTGTAGCCCTGGCCGATGCCCAGCGAGATGGTCTCGCCGGCGTACCAGCGCTGCTGCTCGGGGCGCTTGTAGGTCCTGCGCTTCCACTCGGTCGAGGGCAGCACGCCGGTCACCTCGCCGTTGAGGTCGATGCCGGTCTTGCGACCGAAGCCGAAGGGCTCGAGCTGCTCATGGATCAGGTCCACGCCCATGTCGTTGGCGAGCTGGTAGTAGTAGACGTTGCTCGACTTCACGATCGAGCGCGTCATGTCCACGACGCCCAGGCCGTGGTCGTCGTGGCTGCGGAAGCGGTGGTTGCCGAACAGGAAGGTGCCGTTGTCGACGATGGTCTGCTGCGGCGTGCGCTTGCCGGTGTTGAGCGCGCCCATCGCCATGAAGGGCTTGAAGGTCGAGCCCGGCGGGTAGGTGCCGCGCAGCGCGCGGTTCAGCAGCGGCTTGTCGATGCTCTCGTTGAGCTCCTTCCAGCTCTCGGCGTCGATGCCGTCGACGAACAGGTTGGGGTCGAAGGTCGGCTTGCTGACGAAGGCCAGCACCTCGCCGTTGCGCGGGTCGATCGCGACCAGCGCGCCGCGGCGGTTGCCGAACAGCTGCTCGACCAGGGCCTGCAGCTTGATGTCGATCGACAGCTGCACGGTATGCCCCGGCGTCGGCGCCCCGGCGCGCAGGCGCCGCACCGCGCGGCCGCTGGCCGAGGTCTCGACCTCCTCGAAGCCGGTCTGGCCGTGCAGCTCGGCCTCGTACTTCTGCTCGATGCCGAGCTTGCCGATGTAGTCGGTGCCCTGGTAGTTGGCGGCCGCCTCGGTCTCGTCGATCGCGGCCTTCTCGGCCGGGTTGATGCGGCCGATGTAGCCGAGCACATGGCTGCCGACCTCGCCGTAGGGGTAGCTGCGGAACAGCCGTGCCTTGAGCTCGACGCCGGGGAAGCGGAAGCGCTGCGCGGTGAAGCGCGCGACCTCCTCGTCGCTGAGCTTGGTGCGGATCGGCACCGACTCGAAGCTCTTCGAGTCCTCCAGCAGGCGCTTGAAGCGCTTGCGGTCGCGCGTCTCGATCGGCAGCACCTCGGCCAGCGCGTCGATCGTGCCCTCCAGGTCGGCGACCTGCGAGGGCGTGATCTCGAGCGTGTAGGCCGAGTAGTTGCTCGCCACCACGACGCCATGGCGGTCGAGGATCAGGCCGCGGTTGGGCACCACCGGCAGCACCGCGATGCGGTTGCTCTCCGCGCGCGTGGACAGCTCGTCGTGGCGCTGCACCTGCAGGTGCACCAGGCGCGCGACCAGCAGGCCGAAGCCGATCAGGACCATCAGCGCGGCCGCGAGCAGGCGCAGCCGGAAACCGGCCAGCTCGCGGTCCAGATCCTTCAGTTCGGTCATCGCGGCCACGGGTCCCTCAGGGCGGCGGCGCTCACAGGGGCCGGTTCTCGTCCCGGTCCGGCGCGCGGCGCTGCGGGGCCAGCAGCAGCCAGCTGGCCGGCGCCCACAGCAGCGCTTCGACCACCGGGGCGATCAGCAGGTTCCAGCCCGGGAACACGTCGCCGGTGGCCAGCCGCACCAGCATCGACACCAGGTGCGCGGCGAGGAACAGCGGCAGCACCTGCACCGCCTGGGCCGGCACGCCGAACCAGCGCAGCCGGCGGTGCATCATGATCGCGAAGAAGCTCAGCAGCGTGTAGGCCAGCGCATGCTGGCCGAGCAGCGCGCCCTGGTGCACGTCCATCAGCAGGCCGAAGGCGAAGGCCGCGCCGACGCCGACGCGGCGCGGCTGGTGCACGTTCCAGAACACCAGCGCCAGCGCCAGCAGATCGGGCATCGCCGGGTTGCGCCCGAGCGGCACCAGGTTGGCCATCAGGGCCAGCAGCAGCGAGCCCCACATGAACAGCGGGTTGACCGGCAGCAGCAGCTGGTCCGAACCGGGCCGCATGATCATGGCGCCGCCCTCCCGGAGTGGGCGGGCTTCTCGGTGCCGGCGCGACGCGGGGCGGGGCTCGGCGCACTCGCCGGCGGCTCGAGCGGGCGCGGCGGCATCTGCAGGTACAGCGGCTCGAGCACCAGCACATGGCGGACCGTGTCCGGTCGCGCGGTCGGCGCGAGCGTGACCTTCGCGAAGGTCGAGCCGGTCTGGCGATCCACCGCGACCACCGTCGCCACCGGCAGCCCCGAGGGGTAGACGCCGTCGACGCCCGAGGTGTGCAGCACGTCGCCGGGCTTGACGTCGGCGTTGTTGGCCAGGAAGCGCAGCTCCATGCCGGCGCCGGCAGCCACGCCGGCCGGGTCGCCGTAGGCGGCCGCGCGGGTCTGGGTGCGGGTGTTGAGCACGGGGATCGCCGCGTCCTTGTCGGTCAGCAGCGTCACCTCGGCGGCCAGCGGATAGGCGCGCGTGACCTGGCCGAGCACACCAGCCGCGTCGATCACCGGCGCGCCGGCGACCACGCCGTGCGTCTGGCCGCGGTCGATCACGATCTTGCGGGTGTAGGGGTCGGGCGCCTCGTAGAGCACCTCGGCGGCGACGCTGCGCACGCTGAAGGCACTGCGCAACTCGAGCAGGGCGCGAAGACGCTCGTTCTCGGCGATCAGGCGCTCGACGCGCGACGCGCGCTCGGACTGGGTTGCGAGCCGCCGCAGCGCCACCGCCTCGCGCTCGCGCGCATCGGCCAGCCCCCCGAAATAGTCCTGCATCGTCTGCAGCGCCTGCAGCGGCGCGAGCAACGCGAGCTGCACCGGGTGCAGCGCGGTCGCCAGCGCGGCGCGCATCGGCTGGGTCAGCTTGAAGCGCGTGTCGGCGGCCATCAGGAAGACCGCCAGCGCCGAGAAGAACAGCAGCTTCGACAGCGCCGACATGCCCTGCTTGAAGAAGGGCGGCGGCGTGCGGTCCAGGGTTCCCAGCGGCATACGGGAAGGCACTAGGGCAACGGCAAGGCGCAAACGAAGAAGCCGGCCACGTGCACGACGCGCCGGCTCCGGGGCTTCATCGCGCCGCGGTCACTCGGAGGTGAAGATCGAGCCCAGGCGCTCCATGCGCTCCAGCGCCATGCCGCAGCCGCGCACGACGCAGGTCAGCGGGTCCTCGGCGACCAGCACCGGCAGGCCGGTTTCCTCGGCCAGCAGGCGGTCCAGGTCGCGCAGCAGCGCGCCGCCGCCGGTCAGCATCATGCCGCGCTCGGCGATGTCGGCGCCGAGCTCCGGCGGCGTCTGCTCGAGCGCGTTCTTGACGGCGCTGACCATCTGGTTCAGCGGATCGGTCAGGGCTTCCAGGATCTCGTTGCTGCTGATCGTGAAGCTGCGCGGCACGCCCTCGGAGAGGTTGCGGCCCTTGACCTCCATCTCGCGCACTTCGCTGCCCGGGAAGGCCGAGCCGATGGTCTTCTTGATCGCTTCGGCGGTCGGCTCGCCGATCAGCATGCCGTAGTTGCGGCGGATGTAGTTGATGATGGCCTCGTCGAACTTGTCGCCGCCGACGCGGATCGAGCCCTTGTAGACCATGCCGCCGAGGGAGATGACGCCGACCTCGGTGGTGCCGCCGCCGATGTCGACGACCATCGAGCCCGAGGCCTCCGACACCGGCAGCCCGGCGCCGATCGCCGCGGCCATCGGCTCCTCGATCAAGTAGACCTCGGAGGCGCCGGCGCCGAGCGCCGACTCGCGGATCGCGCGGCGTTCGACCTGGGTCGAGCCGCAGGGCACGCAGATGATGATCCGCGGGCTGGGCTTGAGCACCGAGCGCGGATGAACCATCTTGATGAACTGCTTGAGCATCTGCTCGGTGACGGTGAAGTCGGCGATCACGCCGTCCTTCATCGGGCGGATCGCCTCGATGTTGCCCGGCACCTTGCCGAGCATGGCCTTGGCCTCGGCGCCGACCGCCTGGATCGTCTTCTTGCCGTTGGGGCCGCCTTCGTGGCGGATGGCGACCACCGAGGGCTCGTCGAGCACGATGCCTTTACCCCGGACGTAGATCAGGGTGTTGGCGGTGCCGAGGTCGATCGCGAGGTCGGTGGAGAAATAGCGTCGCAGGGAGGCGAACATGTCTTGGCGTGGGTGCGGGTGCAGCGAAGAACGTCGTCACCGGTCGGGGGCGCACCCATGTGCGCGGACCGCAGGGAATTAACGAAAGATAATAACCCAGCGTCCCCGCAAAACTGCTGCAAAAAGCAGCGCGAACGCCCTGTTGCACCCACCTCGACGCCATGGCCCTGACTCCCCAAGACGTGAACCGCATCGCGATGCTCGCGCGCCTCGAACTCAGCGCAGCCGAAGCCGACGCGATGCTCGGCCAGCTCAACGGCTTCTTCGACATCGTCGAGCGCATGCGTGCGGTCGACACCACCGGCGTCGCGCCGCTGTACACGCCGCTGTCGGCGGTGCAGGAGGTCGCGCTGCGGCTGCGCGAGGACGCGGTCACCGAATCGGTGGACCGCGAGGCCAACCAGAAGAGCGCCCCCGCCGTCGAGGCCGGGCTCTACCTCGTGCCGCGGGTGATCGAATGAGCGGCGCACGCGGGGCCCCGCGCAGCGGGGATCGGAGCCCGAAGTCGATCGCACGGCCGACCCCTCGGCGGGTCGAGGCACACATCGTTACGGAGGCCGTGCAATGACAGCGCCGCACACCCTCGGCGTCGCCGAACTCGCCGCCGCGCTCGACGCGCGCCAGCTCTCCAGCGAGGAGCTGACCCGGCACCTGCTGGCGCGCATCGACGCCCACGAGCCGCTCGGCGCCTTCCTGTGCACCGATGCCGACGCCGCGCTGCGCCAGGCGCGCGAGGCCGACGCACGCCGCGCCGCGGGCGCGAGGCGCGGTCCGCTCGACGGCGTGCCGATCGCGCACAAGGACGTCTTCGTCACCACCGACTTCCCGAGCACCGCCGCCTCGAAGATGCTGGCCGGCTACCGATCGCCCTTCGACGCGACCGTGGTCGCGCGGCTCAAGGACGCCGGCACGGTGACGCTGGGCAAGCTCAACTGCGACGAGTTCGCGATGGGCGGCAGCAACGAGAACTCCTCGGTGCGGCCGGCACGCAACCCCTGGGACCCGAGCCGCATTCCCGGCGGCTCCTCGGGCGGCTCGGCGGTCGCGGTGGCCGCGCGCCTGGTGCCGGCGGCCACCGGCACCGACACCGGCGGCTCGGTGCGCCAGCCGGCCTCGCTGTCGGGCGTGACCGGCATCAAGCCGACCTACGGGCGCTGCTCGCGCTACGGGATGATCGCCTTCGCGTCCAGCCTGGACCAGGCCGGCCCGATCGCGCGCTCGGCCGAGGACTGCACACTGCTGCTCGGCGCGATGAGCGGCTTCGACACGCTCGACGCGACGAGCGCGCAGCAGCCGGTGCCCGACTACGCCGCCGCGCTCCGGGCGCCGCGCGCCGGTGCGAGCGCGAGCCGCCCGCTGGCCGGCCTGCGCATCGGACTGCCGAAGGAGTTCTTCGGCGCGGGCGTCGCCGCCGACGTGGCCGCCCCGGTGCGTGCCGCGCTGGCCGAATGCGAAAAGCTCGGCGCGACGCTGGTCGAGGTCAGCCTGCCGCGCACCGAGCTGTC
>CAYOXW010000185.1:0-5558 GCA_964408005.1 uncultured Methylibium sp. | reverse complement strand
TGGCTGGGCATCTGCGACGGCAACATGCAGGAAGGCAGCTTCCGCTGCGATGCCAACGTCTCGGTGCGCCGCCCCGGCGCGCCCTTCGGCACGCGCCGCGAGATCAAGAACCTCAACAGCTTCCGCTTCCTGCAGCAGGCGATCGACTTCGAGATCCAGTGGCAGATCGAGCAGCTCGAGGACGGCCTGGCGATCCAGCAGGCCACGGTGCTGTTCGACCCCGACAGCGGCGAGACGCGCAGCATGCGCAGCAAGGAAGACGCGCACGACTACCGCTACTTCCCCGACCCGGACCTGCCGCCGCTGGTGATCGAGCCGGCCTGGGTCGAGCGCGTGAAGGGCGAGATGCCCGAGCTGCCGCGCGTGATGGCGGCGCGCTTTGAGCGCGAGGACGGCCTGGCCGCCTACGACGCGACGATGATGACGCAGAGCCTCGCGTTCGCGCGCTGCTACGAGGCCGTCAAGGCCGCCGGTGCGCCGCCGAAGCTGGCGGCCAACTGGCTGATGGGCGAGGTGTCGCGGCGCCTGAACGCCGAGGACCGCGACATCGCCGCGAGCCCGCTCGCGCCGGCGACGCTGGCCGCGCTGATCGCGCGCATCGTCGACGGCACGATCTCGAACAACGGCGCCCGGCAGGTGTTCGACGCGCTGTGGGCCGGCGAGGCGGGCGTCGACGATGTCGATGCGGTGATCGCCGCCAAGGGCCTCAAGCAGATGTCCGACACCGGCGAGCTCGCCGCGATCGTCGACGCGGTGCTGGCCGCGAACCCGAAGTCGGTCGAGGAGTACCGCGCCGGCAAGGACAAGGCCTTCAACGCGCTGGTCGGTCAGACCATGAAGGCGAGCAAGGGCAAGGCCAACCCGGCCCAGGTCAACGAGCTGCTGAAGCAGAAGCTCGGCTAGGGCTGCTTCGCCGCGGCGGCGCTCGCCGCAGGCTGCGGCAGCGCGCCGAGCGAGCCCGGGGCGGCGCCGCCCCACAGCTGCTTCAGGCGCGCGCGCTCGGCGTCGAAATTGGCGGTGATGCGCCCGACCTCGGCATGCTGGGTCGCGACGGTGGCTCGCTGCGCCTGGATGCTGACGTCGATCGACTCGATCTGGTTGCGCAGCTTCGCCGGCAGCGGCTTGCCCTGGTAGAACTCGGTCTCGGCCTGCAGCGGCTTGCGCTCCTTCTCGAGCTCGGCCAGGCGCTTCTCGGAGGCGGCGATCGCGGTGTGGGCCGGCTCGAGCGCGGCCTCGCGCGCCTTCGCGTGGGTCGCCTCGTTCGGGTAGCGGGCGAGCAGGTTGCGGTCGCGGCGCATCGCGTCCTGCTTGGCGTTGCGTTCCTGCAGCTTGCGCTTCTCGGTCTCCTCGAGCGCGGCACGCTCGTCGGCCGTCAGGCTCGGCGGCATGACCATGCGCAGCGAGCCGTCCTTGTTGAGCACGCGCTGCTCGCGGTCCAGGCACTCCGGGATCGGGCGATCCGAGCTCAGGCGTTTGCCCGCCGCGCTGGTGCAGGTGAAGATCGCGCCGGGCTCGGCGCCGCGGGGCTGAGCCTGGGCCACGCCGGCCAGCGCCAGGACGGCGCCGGCGACGGCTGCGAGCGCGCGCCGATGGACACGACCGATCTGCATTCCCGATTCCTGTTCACGCACCGTCATACCCCGTAACGATCCCGGTAGGCCTGCACCCGCGGCAGGTGCTGCGCCAGCGCCGGGTCCGACTGACGGGCCAGATACTGAAGCAAGTCCCCGAGCGTCGCAATCGCGCAGACCGTCAGGCCGAGCGCGCGCTGCACGAATTGCACCGCGGAGTGATCGGCGTCACGGCCGTCGGCCACGGCCTTCTCCTGGCGGTCGAGCGCGATCGCCACGCCGACAGCTTGCGCGCCGGCGGCGTCGATCATCGCGATCGACTCACGCACCGAGGTGCCGGCCGAGATCACGTCGTCGACGATCACGACGCGCCCGGCCATCGGCGCGCCGACCAGCGTGCCGCCCTCGCCGTGGTCCTTGGCTTCCTTGCGGTTGTAGGCATAGGGCACGTTGTGGCCGCGCCGCGCAAGCTCGACGGCGACCGCCGAGGCCAGCGTGATGCCCTTGTAGGCCGGGCCGAACAGCAGATCGAAGGGCAGGCCGGCGGCAAGCAGCCGGCGTGCATAGAATTCCGCGAGACGGCCGAGCTTTGCGCCGTCATCGAACAGGCCGGCATTGAAGAAATAGGGCGAGAGCCGCCCGGCCTTGGTCTTGAACTCCCCGAAGCGCAATACGCCGGCCTCGACCGCGAAGGCCACGAATTCCTGCGCCAGCGCGTCGCCGGTCTCGATCGGGGAGGGGCACATGCTGATGGAGGCCTCGTGCGTCTGGTGTCGCTGAACCTGAACGGAATCCGCTCCGCGGCCAGCAAGGGCTGGGCCGAATGGGTCGCGAGAAGCGGCGTGGATTGTATGGGCGTGCAGGAGCTCAAGGCCCAGGCGCCCGATCTGGCCGGTCGCTTCGAGGCGGTCGCCGGCCTCGCCGGGCACTTCCACTGCGCCGAGAAGAAGGGCTATTCGGGCGTGGGCCTGTACACCCGCCGGACGCCCAGCGCGGTGATCACCGGCTTCGGCTCGCCCGAGTTCGACGCCGAGGGCCGCTATGTCGAGGCGCGCTTCGACACCCCGCAGCGCAAGCTGTCGATCATCAGCTGCTACTTCCCGAGCGGCTCCTCGTCCGAGGAGCGCCAGGAGGCCAAGTACCGTTTCCTCGCGGCCTTCCGTCCGCACCTCGAGCGGCTGGCCGCCGAGCGCGAGTTCATCCTGGTCGGCGACGTCAACATCGCGCACCGCGCGATCGACCTGAAGAACTGGAAGGGCAACCAGAAGAACAGCGGCTTCCTGCCCGAGGAGCGCGCCTGGCTGAGCGGCGTGTTCGACGGCATCGGCCTGGTCGACGTGCACCGCCGGCTGCGCCCGGACGACGAGGGCGAGGCCTACACTTGGTGGAGCAACCGCGGCCAGGCCTGGGCCAAGAACGTCGGCTGGCGCATCGACTACCACCTCGCGACGCCGGCGCTCGCGCAACAGGCCCGGGACGTGTCGGTCTACAAGGAGCAGCGCTTCTCCGACCACGCGCCGCTGACGGTCGATTACGACTTCGAGCTTTGACCCCGTTGCATGCGCTCGACCCCTGGGAGGCGGCGCGCCGGCTCGCGCGCCGCGAGCTGAGCGCCGAGGCGCTGACGCGCGCCTGCCTGGAGCGCCTGTCCGAGCGCGAGGCCGAGGTCCGCGCCTTCACCGTGCTCGATGCCGAGGCCGCGCTCGCGCAGGCGCGCGCGCTCGACGCCGGCGCGCTGCGCGGCCCGCTGCACGGCCTGCCCTTGGGCGCCAAGGACCTCTTCGACACGGCCGACTTCGCCACCGCCTGCGGCACGCCGATCCATGCCGGCCACCGCCCGGTGGCCGACGCGGCCGCCGTCGCGCTGTGCCGCGCCGCCGGCGCGGTGCTGGTCGGCAAGACCGTCACCACCGAGCTGGCCAACATGACGGCCGGCCCGACCCGCCACCCGCAGCGCCCGAGCCACACGCCGGGCGGCTCGTCGAGCGGCTCGGCGGCGGCGGTCGCCGACGGCATGCTGATGCTGGCGCTGGGGACGCAGACCGCCGGCTCGATCATCCGCCCGGCGGCCTACTGCGGCATCGTCGGCTACAAGCCCAGCGCCGGGCGCGTGCCGCGCGCCGGCGTCAAGAGCGTCAGCGAGACGCTCGACGTGGTCGGCGGCTTCGCGCGCAGCGTGCGCGGCGCGGCGCTGCTCGGCGCGGTGCTGACCGGCGACGCGCGCCTGCTGCCGCGCGAGGAGGCGCCCTCCGCGCCGCGCATCGGCCTGGCCTGGCCGCCCGAGGGCGACGCGGCCGAGCCCGCGGTGCGCGCGGCCTGGAGCCAGGCGCTCACGACGCTGGGCGCGTGGGCGCGCTGCCGCGATGCCGCGCTGCCAGCCACCTTCGCACGGCTGGTGCCGCTGCAACAGGACGTCATGGCGCACGAGGCGGCGCGCGCGCTGGCCTGGGAGCATCGCTGGCGGCGCGAGCGGCTGAGCGCGCCGCTGCTCGCGCTGCTCGACGCCGGCGCCGCGATCCCCGGCGCGGCACACGCCGCGACGCTCGCCGAGGCGGCACGCATCGGCGCGGCGGTCGATGCGCTGTTCGCCGACCACGACGTGCTGCTCGCGCCGAGCACGCTCGGCGAGGCGCCGGCCGGGCTCGCGCACACCGGCGACCCGCTGTTCTGCCGCGCCTGGAGCCTGCTCGGCCTGCCCTGCGTGCACCTGCCCTTCACGAGCGGCCCGACCGGCCTGCCGGTCGGGCTGCAGCTCGTCGGCCGGCGCGGCGACGACCACCACCTGCTCGCCATCGCCGACGCGGCGATGCAGCGGCTCACCTGACCCTCTTCTTCGCAAGGACTGCCCCATGAACCTCGAGGCGATCGAGATCGAGACCGGCCCCAACCCCGGCGCCAGCATCGTCTGGCTGCATGGCCTGGGCGCCGACGGCCACGACTTCGCGCCGCTGGCGCGCGAGCTCGACCTGGGCGCCGTCGGCCCGGTGCGCTATGTCTTCCCGCACGCGCCGATGATGCCGGTGACGATCAACGGCGGCTACGTGATGCGCGCCTGGTACGACATCCTTAGCGCCGACCTGGTGCGCCGCGAGGACGAGCCCTCGCTGCGGGCCTCGCAGCGGCTGATCGAGGCGCTGCTGGCGCGCGAGCGCGCGCGCGGCATCGCCTCGCGGCGCATCGTGCTGGCCGGCTTCTCGCAGGGCTGCGCGATGACGCTGCTGGCCGGCCTGCGCCACCCGGAGCGCCTCGCCGGGCTGATGGGCCTGTCGGGCTACCTGCCGCTGGCCGCCACGACCGCGGCCGAACGCCACCCGGCCAATGCCGACGTGCCGCTCTTCCTCGCGCACGGCCGCGGCGACGGCGTGGTGCCGATCGAGCGCGCCGCCGCCTCGCGCGAGCTGCTCGCCGGCCTGGGCTACGCGGTCGAGTGGCACGAGTACCCGATGGCGCACTCGGTCTGCCCCGCGGAGATCGAGGACATCCAGACCTGGCTGCTGACGGTGCTGGCCGCCTGAGCCGGACACGAAAGACCGCTCCATGAACGACGACCTGCGCCTGACCCGCTTCTCCCACGGCGGCGGCTGCGGCTGCAAGATCGCGCCGGGCCTGCTGTCGCAGATCCTGAAGTCCAGCGGCGCCGGCGGGCTGCTGCCGCCCGAGCTGCTGGTGGGCATCGAGACCGCCGACGACGCCGCGGTCTACCGCCTCAACGACGAGCAGGCCCTGGTCGCGACGACCGACTTCTTCATGCCGATCGTCGACGACCCGTTCGACTTCGGCCGCATCGCCGCCACCAACGCCATCAGCGACGTGTACGCCATGGGTGGCACGCCCATCATGGCGCTGGCCTTGGTGGGCATGCCGATCAACGTGCTCTCCACCGAGACCATCGGCAAGATCCTGGCCGGCGGCCAGGCTGTCTGCAAGGCGGCGGGCATCCCGATCGCCGGGGGCCACACCATCGACTCGGTCGAACCGATCTACGGC
>CAYOXW010000184.1:0-5605 GCA_964408005.1 uncultured Methylibium sp. | reverse complement strand
CGCGCCGCCGGGCCCTCGCCGATCATGATGTCGATCTGGAAGTCCTCCAGCGCCGGGTAGAGGATCTCCTCGACCACGGGCGAGAGGCGGTGGATCTCGTCGATGAACAGCACGTCGTGCGGCTCGAGGTTGGTCAGCATCGCGGCGAGGTCGCCGGCGCGCTCCAGCACCGGGCCCGAGGTGTGGCGCAGGTTGACGCCCATCTCGCGCGCGATGATGTGCGCCAGCGTGGTCTTGCCCAGCCCCGGCGGGCCGAACAGCAGCACGTGGTCGAGCGCCTCGGCGCGCTGCTTGGCCGCGCCGATGAAGATCTCCAGCTGCTCGCGCGCCTTGGCCTGGCCGACGTAGTCGTCCAGCGCCTTGGGGCGCAGCGCGCGCTCGATCGCCTCCTCGTTCGGCGACGCTGGCGCGGCGCTGACGACGCGCCGCGCGGCGGTGCCGAAGTCATCGGTCTGGATACTCATGCGCCCGATTGTGCGGGAGCGCCGCGCCACAATGCGCCCGCAACAAGGGAGGTGCCCATGTTCAAGAGCCTGCGGGTCCCGGAGAAGCTGTTCGCGTTCGTGATGTGGCTGGTGAGCTTCGTGTTCGCCGGCTTCCTGATCGGCCTGGGCGGCAAGGTGGTGGCCGACCTGCCGCGTCTCGAAGGCGCGGTGAGTCTGGAGCAGTTCGCCGAGCCGGCCGCGCTGCAGCGCGGTCGCAGCGAGGCGGCGGCGCTCGAGAAGCGCCAGGCCGAGCTGTCCAACCGCCGCGCGCGCGCGCAGCTGGGCTTCAACTCGGCCGGCAGCGCCTACCAGTCCGAGCGCGCCAAGTACGAGAACTGGCTCGCGACGCGCACCGCCACCACCGACGCGGCGCAGGACCCGGAGGTGCTGGCCCGCACCCGCGCGCTCGACGTGCTGAAGGCCGCCGAGCGCGAGGCGCAGGCCGCGGTCGAGCAGATCGACGCCGAGGCGCTGACGGTCAACCAGTCGCTCGCGCGCCAGCGCCTGGCCGAGGGCGAGCTGCTTCAGGCCGCCGAGCCGGCCTACCGGCGTGCGCTGTTCGCGCAGGAGCTGCGCGTGTTCGGCGCGCGGCTGGCGCTGACGCTGCCGCTGCTGGGCCTCGCCGGCTGGCTGTGGGCGAAGAAGCGCGGCAGCGACTACTGGCCGCTCGCGCGCGGCTTCGTGATCTTCGCCGGCTTCACCTTCTTCTTCGAGCTGGTGCCCTACCTGCCGAGCTACGGCGGCTATGTGCGCTACGCGGTCGGCATCGCGCTGACCGCCGTGGTCGGGCATTACGTGATCCAGGCGATGCGCCGCTACCTCGCCAAGCGCCAGCAGGCGGCGGCGCAGAGCGAGGCCGAGCGCCGCAAGTCGCTGGGCTACGAGCAGTCGCTCAAGCAGATGGCCGCCGGCGTGTGCCCCGGCTGCGAGCGCGCGGTGCCGATGAGCGGCGACAACGCGGCGAACTTCTGCATGCATTGCGGACTCAAGCTCTTCGACCGCTGCGGCGGCTGCGCGACGCGCAAGAACGCCTTCTTCCACCACTGCCCCTATTGCGGCATCGCCGCGCGCACCGACGCGGCCTGAACCCGCTCCCCGACCCGTGACCCCTGCCGCTCCCCAGGCGCCCGAGCGCGCCCCCGCCAAGCCTGTCGCCAACCCGCTCGTCGAGATCCTGGTCTCGATCGTCGCGCCGGCGCTGATCCTGATGAAGCTCAGCGAGGCCTCGCGCCTCGGGCCGCTGCCGGCGCTGGCGCTGGCGCTGGCCTTCCCGCTCGGCTGGGGGCTGTGGGAGGCCTGGCGGCACCGCAAGCCCAGCTTCATCGCAGCGCTGGGCGTGGTCTCGACGCTGCTGACCGGCGGCATCGGCCTGCTCGCGCTCGACGCGCGCTGGCTGGCCGTCAAGGAGGCGGCGGTGCCGGCGGTGATCGGCCTGGCGGTGCTGGTGTCGGCGCGCACGCGCTGGCCGCTGGTCAAGGTGCTGGTCTACAACCCGTCGGTGATCGATGTGCCGCGCGTCGAGCACGCGCTCGCCGAGCGCGGCAACGCGGCGGCCTTCGACCGCTGCCTCGGCACCGCGACCTGGATGATCGCGGCCACCTTCTTCTTCTCGGCGGTGATGAACTACCTGCTGGCGCGCTGGATCGTCACCAGCCCGGCGGGCTCCGAGGCCTTCAACGCCGAGCTCGGCCGGCTGACGCTGCTGAGCTACCCGGCGATCGCGCTGCCCTCGATGCTGATGATGATCGGCGTGCTGCTCTACCTGACGCGCGCGCTGCGCCGTCTCACCGGCCTGCGGCTCGGCCAGGTGCTGCACGGCGGCGAGGACGAGGACGAGGCCGGCGCCGGCTGAGCGACCACCCGCGGCGCCCGGGACGGGCGCCGAACTGGGCCGCCGGAGCGGGCGTTCTCGGGCGATCGGCGCCGTGCGGCGCGTGAAAAATGCCTCATCCGGTGGCCCTGCGGTGGGGCGCCGGGGCGGCGCAGGCTCATCCGGGCGCCGAACTGCCGAAGGAGTGCCCATGAAAGGCATGGTCTTCACCGAATTCCTGGACTTCGTCGCCGCACGCTTTGGCGACGAGATGGTCGACGACATCGTCGAGGCCAGCGCACTGGCCAGCGGCGGGGCCTACACGGCCGTCGGCACCTACGACCACGGCGAGATGGTCGCGCTGTGCGGCGCCCTGGCCGAGCGTTGCGGGCAGCCGGTCGGCGATCTGGTGCGCGCCTTCGGCGACCATCTGAGCAACACCTTCGCGCGCGGCTACCCGGCCTTCTTCCAGCGCGCCGGCCACCTGTTCGACTTCCTCGAGAGCATCGAGGCGCACATCCACGTGGAGGTGCGCAAGCTCTATCCCGATGCCGAGCTGCCGACGTTCAGCGTCGAGGAGCGCACGCCCCGCCGCATGGTGATGCTGTACCGCAGCCCGCGCCGCATGGGGGCGCTGTCGGAGGGCCTGATCCAGGGCTCGGCGCGCCAGTACGGCGTGCAGGTGCGGGTGCAGGCGCAGCCGCTCGAGGACAGCGACGGCAGCGCCACGCGCTTCGTGGTCGACCTGCTCTGATGCTCCGGACCGCGTGTCCGCACCGGCCATGAGCGCGCTGCCCGACGGCGTGCCATCGCAGGAGGCCCTGGCCGAACGGCTGCGCCGCCTCGAGACGCGGCTCGAGCGCGAGCGGCGCGCCCGGCTCGAGGCCGAACGGCTGCTCGAGTCGAAGTCGCTCGAGCTCTACGAGGCCAATCGCACGCTCAGCGCGCTGGCGTCCGACCTCGAGTGCCGGGTCGCCGACCGCACCCGCGAGCTGTCCGACGAGCGCCAGCGTGCGCTGCAGCTCGCGGAGCGCGACGCGTTGACCGGCATTGCCAACCGCGCCTGCTTCGCGCGCCGGCTGCGCGAGCTGCTGGCCGACCCGCAGGCGCGCGCCCAGGGGCTCGCGGCGCTGCTGCTGGACCTGGACGACTTCAAGGTCGTCAACGACTCGCTCGGCCACGCGGCCGGCGACGCGCTGCTCGTCGAGGTGGCGCGGCGGCTCAGCGACACGGTGCGCCCCGGCGATGTGGTCGCGCGGCTCGGCGGCGACGAGTTCGCGGTGATCGCCCGGGGCGTCGCGGCGCGCCACGGCGCCGCGACGCTGGCGCAGCGGCTGCTCGAGGTCGTCGGCCGGCCGGTCGAGATCGAGGGCCGCAGCGTGCCCTGCGGCGGCTCGATCGGCGTGGCCGAGGCCAACGGCGGCGATGCCGACGAGCTGCTGCGCGACGCCGATCTGGCGCTGTACGCGGCCAAGCGCGCCGGGCGCGGCCGCGTCACCGCCTTCGAGCCGCGGCTGCGCGTCGAGATCGAGCGCCGCGCCGCCGGCGATGCGGAGGTGCGCCGCGCGGTGCTCGACGACCAGATCCAGCCCTGGTACCAGCCGATCCTGCAGGTCGCGAGCGGCCGCTTCGTCGGCGCCGAGCTGCTGGCGCGCTGGCACCTGCCCGATGGCACGGTGCGTGCGCCGGCCGCCTTCCTCGGCAGCGTCGAGGCGATGGGCCTGCTCGACACGATGATGGAGAACATGCTGCGGCGCGGGCTGCGCGAGGCCGCGCCGCTGGTGCGCGCCGGCGGGCTCGAGTACCTGTCGATCAACGTCTCGCCGACCCAGTTCAACCAGGGCTGGGCGCGGCGCCGGCTGCCGATGCTGCTGGCCGAGACCGGCTTCCCGCCGCAGGCCCTGATCGTCGAGATCACCGAGACCGCGCTGATCCAGGACATCGAGCGCACCCGCAGCATGCTGGCCGCGCTGACCGCCAGCGGCATGCGCATCGCGCTCGACGACTTCGGCGTCGGCTACTCGAACTTCTCGCTGCTGCGCCAGCTGCCCTTCGACGTGCTCAAGCTCGACCGCACGCTGATCCAGGACATCGAGGTCGACGAGCAGGCGCGCGCGCTGGCCGAGTGCATCCTCGGCCTGGCCAACCGCCTGCACATCAAGGTCGTCGCCGAGGGCGTCGAGACCGCCCGCCAGGCCGAGATGCTGATGGCCGCGGGTTGCAGCACGCTGCAGGGCTATTGCTTCGCGCGTCCGCAGCGCGCGCTGGCGAGCTGGTTCGCGCCCGACAGCGACGCGCCGCCCGCGTAGGCGCGCGCATCGCGCAAGCCTCACAAGAACCGTCGAGAGCTCCCGACAGACGGCCGCAAGGCCGCTTCCTAGAGTGCGTTCCATGGGCACGGCCGTCGCGTGGCGCGAGGCCGGCACCCTGTGCAGACCAAGGAACGACCGTGGACTTTCGCGACATGAAGATCACGACCCGGCTGGCGCTGGGTTTCGGGCTGCTGATCCTGCTCATCGCGCTGATCAGCGGCATGGCCCTCGTCAAGATGAACGCGGTGCAGGATGACTTCGCGCTGGTGCTCAAGGACCGCTACCCGAAGGTCGTGGCCCTCAACGAGGTGAAGGGCGACATCAACCAGATCGCGCGCTCGATGCGCAACATGCTGCTGATGAGCCAGGCGGCCGACGTGAAGAAGGAGGCCGACACCATCGCCGAGATGCGCCGGCACATCGGTCGGGCGCTGGACCAGCTCGATCAGGAGATCGTCTCCGAGCGCGGTCGCGCCGGGCTCGGCAAGATCGCGGACGCGCGCCAGCGCTACATCGCCGCGCAGAACCGCTTCCTCGAGCTGGTGGCGGCCGGCAAGACGGCCGAGGCCCGGGGCCTGCTGCTCGACGAGGTGCGGCCGCTGCAGCTGAGCTATTTCAAGACCGTCGACGAGCTGATCGCCTTCCAGGACGAACTGATGGCGGCGTCGGGTGCCAGCGCCGAGCGCGCGATCGCGACGGCCAAGGCCGTGACCTGGGGCGCCGCCGGCACGGCGGGGGTGATCGCGGTGCTGCTGGCGCTGTGGATCATGCGCTCCATCACCGCGCCGCTGAACCGCGCCGTCGAGGTGGCGCGCGCGGTCGCCGCCGGCGACCTGTCACAGGAGCTGCAGGTCAGCGGACAGAACGAGACCGCGCAGCTGCTGCGCGCGCTCGCCGAGATGCAGGCGCGCCTCAACGGCATCGTCGCCGAGGTGCGCGGCAGCGCCGAGAGCGTGGCCACCGCCTCGGCGCAGATCGCCCAGGGCAACAACGACCTG
>CAYOXW010000183.1:0-5615 GCA_964408005.1 uncultured Methylibium sp. | reverse complement strand
CGCCCAGCTTGCCGGTGCGCAGGTGCTGCTGGTCGATGCGGCCCAGCGAGCCCACCAGGCGCAGCGCCAGCTGGGCGGCGCCCATTTCCATCGAGAACACCAGCACCGGCAGGCCCTCCTGCACGGCGACGTTTTCGGCGATGTTCAGCGCAAAAGCGGTCTTGCCCATCGACGGGCGTGCGGCCAGCACCAGCAGGTCGCCCTTTTGCAGGCCGGCGGTGCTGCGGTCCAGGTCGAAGAAACCGGTGCGTACGCCGGTCACGTCCTCGGCGCCGTTTTCGTACAGCTCGGTCACGCGGTCGATCAGCGACACGACCAGGGCGTCGATGCCCTGGAAACCCTGGCGCTGGCGCGCGCCTTCCTCGCCGATCTTCAGGATCTTGCCTTCGGCTTCGTCGAGGATGCCCGAGACCGCCCGGCCCTGCGGGTTGAAGGCCACGGTGGCGATCTCGTCGCTGGCGGCGATGAGTTTGCGCAGGATGGCGCGCTCGCGCACGATCTCGGCGTAGCGCCGCAGGTTGGCCGCACTCGGCACACTTTGCGCAAGTGCATTCAGGTAGGCCAGGCCGCCGGCGTCCTCGCCCTTGCCATGGGTCTGCAGCTGCTCGAAGACGGTGATCACGTCGGCCGGCTTGTTGCCCGCCACCAGCAGGCCGATGGCGCCATAGATCAGCTTGTGCTCGTGGCGGTAGAAGTCGCCTTCGGTCAGCAGGTCGGCGGCACGGTCCCAGGCCAGGTTGTCCAGCAGCAGGCCCCCGAGCACGCTCTGCTCCGCCTCGATGGAATGCGGCGGCACGCGCAGCCGTGCCACCTCGTCGTCACGGGGTTCGCTGGCGTCGCGTTTCTGGAAGGACAAGGACATGTGGGCAACCCTGTGGACAGCCGGTGGGGCCCCGGTGGACAAGAGCATGCCCCAGAAACACCGAAGGCCGGCAAAGCCGGCCTTCAGCAGTCAAGCAAGAACCGGTCAGTCGGCCAGCGCCACGACAGCGACGGTCAGCTCCGACACCACGTCGGTGTGCGGGGCCACCGACACGGCGTGCTCGCCCACGGTCTTCAGCGGGCCGTTCGGCAGGCGGACCTGCGACTTCTGCACCGCCAGACCCAGCTTGCCCAGGGCCTCGGCGATGTCGGCATTGGTGACGGAGCCGAACAGGCGGCCATCGACACCGGCCTTCTGCGCGATGCGCACGACCTTGCCCGACAGCTGCTCGCCCAGGGCTTGCGCTGCGGCCAGCTTCTCGTTGGCGGCCTTTTCCAGTTCGGCGCGGCGGGCCTCGAACTCCTTGATCGCGGCGTCGGTCGCGCGGCGCGCGAGCTTGCTCGGGATCAGGAAGTTGCGGGCGTAACCGTCCTTGACCTTGACGACATCGCCCAGGCCACCGAGCTTGCCCACCTTTTCCAGCAGGATGATTTGCATGCGGTTCTCCTCAGACCTTGTGCTGGTCGCTGTAAGGCAGCAGCGCGAGGAAACGCGCGCGCTTGATGGCGACGGTGAGCTGGCGCTGGTAGAACGCGCGCGTGCCCGTCAGACGGGCCGGCGTGATCTTGCCGTTTTCGCCGATGAAGTCGCGCAGCACGTCGACTTCCTTGTAATCGATCTCTTCAACGCCGGCGACGGTGAAGCGGCAGAAACGCTTGCGGCGGAACAGCAGCGATTGGGCGTTGCGCTTCGGGCGCTTGTCTTTGCCGAAACGGCCTTTACCACGGGGTGGGGGCATGTTGAAACTCCTGAATTTGGATCCGGATCAAAAAATGAAGGGCGGGGGTCAGGCGACAGGCTCGACCTCGGTCACGTGAAACAGCCATCCGCGTCCGTTGCGGGCCGAGGCCAGGAAACCGGCGAACCGTGCTTCGCTGCCCAGCGGCAACCGCGTCAGCGCCACCGTGATCTCCCCGATCGCCAACGCCTTGATCTCCAGCGAGACCTTGCGGGGCTGACCGGCCTGTTCGACCTCGGATTCGTGCCGGAGCACCAGATCCAGGGCCGGCAGACCGGCGGGGGTGAACCGCGGCGCGCCGCGCTGGAGGACCGAGCCCGACAACAGCAGTCGGTTCACGGTTGGCCAGCGCCAGACGCGCAGTGCTGTCTCAGGCCGCGGCCTCCTGCTGGCTGGCCTTGCGGGCCTCTTCGCGCTCAACCGCCTTCATCATGATGGACGGCACGGTCTCGGCCTTGCTCTTGGCCACGGTGAGGTGGCGCAGCACGGCGTCGTTGAAGCGGAAGCCGGTTTCGATCTCGGTCAGCGTCTCGATGCCGCACTCGATGTTCAGGCACAGGTAATGCGCCTTGGCCAGCTTCTGGATCATGTAGGCCAGCTGGCGCCGGCCCCAGTCCTCGACGCGGTGCACCTTGCCGCCGGCGGCGGTGACCAGGCCCTTGTAGCGTTCCAGCATGGCCGGAACCTGTTCGCTTTGATCCGGATGGATCAGCAGAACGATCTCATAGTGACGCATAGAACTCCTTGTGGATTCCAGGGGATGGAAGCCGCCCCGGTGCGTCTGGCGTGGGTGCGGCAAGGGGAAAGCATCTGAGTATATGACGAAAAAGGCCTCCCGGCATGACCGGGAGGCCTCTTGTTGTGTCGTGATGTCCTCAGGCGGCCCACGAGGGCCGCCGCCGGCATCAGGCGCGGCTGGCGTTCAGGCTCGGGTAGCGCACGTGCTCCACGAGTTCCTGCACGTCCTGCTTGGGCGCCGGGGTGACCAGGCTCACGAGGATGATCACCGCGAAACCGACCGGCACACCGAAGACACCGGCCGAGATCGGCTGGATGCCGTACCACAGCTCCACCGGGGAGGTGACGCCGAAGATGCCGCGCAGCCAGGGCTGGGTGGTGACCATGTAGTAGAAGGTCACGCCCAGGCCCGCGATCATGCCGGTCACGGCGCCCCACTTGCTGGCCCGCTTCCAGAAGATGCCCAGGGTCAGCGCCGGGAAGAACGCAGCCGCTGCGAAAGAGAAGGCCGCCGAAACCAGGAACAGGATGTCCGCCGGCTTCTGCGCCGCCACCGAAGCCGCCGCCAGGGCGACGATCAGCAGCAGGGCCTTCGAGATCGCAACACGGCGCGCCGTCGAGGCGTTCGGGTCGATCATCTTGTAGTACAGGTCGTGCGACAGCGCGTTGGCAATGGTCAGCAGCAGACCGTCGGCGGTAGAGAGCGCCGCCGCCAGACCGCCGGCCGCCACCATGCCCGACACCACGTACGGCAGGCCGCCGATGGCCGGGGTGGCCAGCACGATGATGTCGCCACCGATCTTCATCTCGGCCAGCTGGAAGATACCGTCCTTGTTCACGACGGCCACCGACAGCAGCGCCGGATCGACCTTGGCCCAGTTGGCGATCCAGGCCGGCAGCTCGCTGAAGGGCGTGCCCACCAGATTGCTGAACACCTCGTACTTGACCAGCACCGCCAGCGCCGGCGCGGTGAAATACAGCAGGAAGATGAAGAACATCGACCAGGTCACCGACTCGCGGGCCTCCTTGACCGAGGGTGTGGTGTAGTAGCGCATCAGGATGTGCGGCAGCGCGGCCGTCCCCACCATCAGGCAGAACACCAGGGCGAGGAAGTTGCGGCGCGACTCGTCGTAGACCTGCCGGGCCGACGCGTCGCCGTCCGGATCGCCGTTGAACTGCTGCGCGTGGCGCGGCATGCCGGCCAGCGGCTTGGCGCGCTCGGCGTTGTCCTTTCTCGCACTCTCGTAGGCCCTCTTCGCATCCGCCTCGGTCGCCGGCAGGCGCGCCCGCGCCTTCTCGGCCGCCTGGAGCTCGGCCATCGCGGCGTCGGGCTGGGCCTTGAGGTCGGCCAGCTTCTGCTCGGCGGCCAGCTTGTCGGCAGCCATCGCGGCCGGGATGTCCTTCAGCTTCGCGCCGGCATCGGCGGCGCGCTGCCTGAAGATCTCGATGACCTCCTTCTCCTTCGGGTCGTCGATCAGCTTCTTCTCGAGCTCGCTGATGGTCTGCAGCTGGTAGCCGTACACCAGTTGCGGCACCGGCACGTTCGACTGCTTCATGCCCAGCCAGACCACCGGCACCAGGTAGGCGATGATGAGGATGATGTATTGCGCGACCTGGGTCCAGGTGACCGCGCGCATGCCGCCGAGGAAGGAGCACACCAGGATGCCGCCGAGGCCGACGAAGATGCCGATCTCGAAGGCGAGGCCCGACAGCCGCGCCGTGATCAGGCCCACGCCATAGATCTGTGCCACCACGTAGGTGAAGGAGCACAGGATCGCAGCAGCGATGCCGATGAAGCGCGCCGGGTTGCCGCCGTAGCGCTCGCCGAGAAAGTCGGGGATCGTGAACTGGCCGAACTTGCGCAGGTAGGGCGCGAGGAACAGCGCCACCAGGCAGTAGCCGCCGGTCCATCCCATGATGAAGGCCAGCCCGCCGTAGCCGCTCAGGTAGAGCGTGCCGGCCATGCTGATGAAGGACGCGGCCGACATCCAGTCGGCGCCGGTGGCCATGCCGTTGTAGACCGCCGGGACGCGCCGCCCGGCCACGTAGTACTCGGCCGCGTCGTTCGTGCGGCTCATGATGCCGATGCCAGCGTACAGCGCCACGGTGGCGAGCAGGAAGATGAAGCCGATCGCCTGGCGCGGCAGGCCCATCTGCTCGAGGACGGCCAGCAGCAGAATGAAGACGGCGAAGCCGCCGGTGTACCAGCCATACACCTTGTGGAGCTGCTTCTTGAACGCGGCCTTGGCAGCGGCGCGAGGCGAGCCGCCCGTGCTCGGGGTCGTGCCAGCCACCTCAGTCCTCCTCGGCCACGCCGTGTTCCTGGTCCAGGCGGTGCATGGTCCGTGCGTAGTACCAGATGATGGCCATGTAGACGATGAGCGCGCCCTGGGCGCCCATGTAGAAGCTGAACGGCCAACCGAAGAAGGTGAAGTTCAGGTCGCGAGCGAAATACGCCACCACATAGGTCACCACAAACCAGATCGCCAGCAGGATCGCAGTGATCCTGAGGTTCTTCTGCCAGTAGCGACGCTGGGTTTCCGTCACCTGCATATGCCGCGCTCCTCTTCGTCTCACCGACCCCGGCAGGGGGCCACCGATTCACCGCCGCTGCGCGCCCGGCGCGCGCTGCCGTCGCCCAACCGCCCGACGCCCTAGGGAGACATCGCGCCTTTCAAGCCGGTCTCGCGCCTGAGCTGCGCGGCGACCTTGGGCTCGAAGCCCTCGAGGCGGCGCAGTATCTTCTCGGCCTCCTCGGGCTCGTCCAGATCCACATGCACCCGCGCGAGCTGATACCAGCCGTAGGGGCTCATGGGCTGCAGTGCGGTGTTGCGCCGCAAGGGCTCGACCGCCTCGCGCAGGCGCTGCCGACGGATCAGCACCAGCGCGAGCCCGTACCAGGCGCGGTCGAGCTGCGCATTGCGCGCAATGGCACGCCGGAACGCCGCTTCAGCCTCGCTCAGCTCCCCCTGCTGCTCGAGCGCGAAGCCGAGGTTGAACCAGGCGGAGGCCTCGTCCGGGTGGCTGAGGACCAGCGCACGCAGGTCGGCGACCGCGCCGGGCCAGTCGCCACGCCGGGCCCGCAGAGTGCCGCGGCTGGCCAGCAGGTAGCGCTCGGTCGGCCAGCGGCCGAGCAGCCGGTCGAGCAGCTCGAGC
>CAYOXW010000182.1:0-5699 GCA_964408005.1 uncultured Methylibium sp. | reverse complement strand
CCGGCGGTGTTCGTGCCCGAGACCAAGCGCCTCAACGAGCTGCTGCGCGACTTCCGCTCCAACCGCAACCATCTCGCGATCGTGATCGACGAATTCGGCAAGACCGCCGGGCTGATCACGATCGAGGACGTGCTCGAGGAGATCGTCGGCGAGATCGAGGACGAGTTCGACGACAAGGACGGCGAGTCCGGCGTCTACACGCTGGCCGACGGCAGCCAGCGGGTCGCCGGCGACGCCTCGATCGGCGAGGTCAATGCGGTCTTCGGCACCGCGCTGCCGGAGGACGCCTTCGACACCATCGGCGGCCTGGTCGCCCACGAGCTCGGCCGCGTGCCGCGCCGCGGCGAGGCGGTCGAGGTCGGCGGACTGCGTTTCGTCGTGATGCTGGCGCGTGGCGGCGCGGTGCGCTGGTTCAAGGTCACGCGGGCCGAGCAAGGCGGCGCGCCGGCGGCCGTCGAGGCTTGAGCGGCGCGATGCGGCCGGCCGGCTGGCCGCTGCCGGCCGAGCTCGCCGCGATGGCCGCGGCCGGGGGGCTGCATGCGCTGAGCTTCGCGCCGCAGCCGCTGGCCTGGCTGCAGGCCCTGTGTGTGGCGCTGCTGGCCTGGCGGGCCGCGGCGGCCGGCTCGGCCGGCCGCGCGGCGCTGCTCGGCGGGGTGTTCGGCACGGCCTGGCTGGCCGGCGGCGTGTGGTGGCTCTTCATCAGCATGCACCGCTATGGCGGCCTGCCGGCCTGGCTGGCGGCGCTCGCGGTGGCGCTGCTCGCGGCGCTGCTCTCGCTCTACCTGGCCGCCGCGCTGGCGGCCTGGTGGCGCTGGCGGCGGGGCCGGCCGGTGGGCGACGCGGCGCTGTTCGCGGCGCTGTGGCTGCTGGCCGAGCTGGCGCGCGGCCTGTTGTTCACCGGCTTCCCCTGGGTGGCGGCCGGCTATGCGCATGGCGATGGCGCGCTGGCGGCGCTGGCGCCCTGGGTCGGCGTGTACGGCATCGGGGCCGTCTCGGCGGCCGTGGCGGCGCTGGCAGCCGGCGCCGTGGCGGCGCGGGGGCGCGCGCGCGGGGGCGCGCTCGCGCTGGCGGCCCTGCTGTGGTGGGCGCCGCAGGCGCTGCCGCGGGACTTCACCGCGCCCGGCGGCACGCTGAGCGTCGCGCTGCTGCAGACGAATGTCGCGCAGGACCAGAAGTTCGTGCCCGAGCACCTGCCGGCCACGCTCGACTGGGTCGGCCGCGCGCTGCTGCAGTCCCGCGCCGATCTGGTGGTGGCGCCCGAGACCGCGATCCCGCTGCTGCCCGAGCAGCTGCCGCCCGGCTACTGGGATGCGCTGCAGGGCGGCTACGCCGAGGGGGGGCGCGCCGCGCTGGTCGGGTTGCCGCTGGGCGGCTTCGCCGCGGGCTATACCAACTCGGTGGCCGGACTGTCGGCCGCGGCGCGCGCGCAGCCCGGCGGCTACTACCGCTATGACAAGCACCACCTGGTGCCCTTCGGCGAGTTCATCCCCTTGGGCTTCCGCTGGTTCGTCGACCTGATGAACATGCCGCTGGGCGACTTCGACCGGGGCCCGCTCGACGCGCCCTCGTTCGCGGTGCGCGGCGAGCGCGTCGCGCCCAACATCTGCTACGAGGACCTGTTCGGCGAGGAGCTCGCGGTGCGCTTTCGCGATGCGGCGAGCGCGCCGACGCTGCTCGCCAACGTCAGCAACATCGCCTGGTTCGGCGACACCGTCGCGATCGACCAGCACCTGCAGATCTCGCGGCTGCGCACGCTGGAGCTGCAGCGGCCGATGCTGCGCGCGACCAACACCGGCGCCACGGTCGTGATCGACCACCGCGGCGTCGTGACCCACGCGCTGCCGCCCCACACCCGCGGCGTGCTCGCGGGCCAGGTGCAGGGGCGCGTCGGGCTGACCCCCTACGTCCGGTGGGCCGGCCGCTTCGGGCTGGGGCCGCTCGCGCTGGTGGCGCTGGCGGTCATCGGCATCGTCGGGGCGCGCGGGCGGCGCAGCGCGGCCGGCTAACCACCGCGTCGGCCGGTCGCGGGCCGGCGCGCGCCGGCGGCGTGCTACCCGTCGCCGCCCCGGCCCCCGTCGCTGCTGGGCGCTCAGCCGGCCGCCGGCCGCGCGTCGAAGCGCCCGAAGCGCAGCAGCACCGTCGGTAGCACCAGCAGGTTCAGCAGCGTCGAGCTGAGCAGGCCGCCGACGATGATCGTCGCCATCGGCCCCTCGATCTCGCGGCCCGGCTCGCCGCTGCCCAGCGCCAGCGGCGCGAGCGCCAGGCCGGTGACCAGCGCCGTCATCAGGATCGAGGGCAGGCGCTCGAGCGCGCCCTGCACCGCGGTCTCGAGGCCCCAGGCGCGCCCCTCGTCGGTGACCAGGTGCTGGTAGTGCGACACCATCATGATCGAGTTGCGCAGCGTGATGCCGAACAGCGTGACGAAGCCGACCACGGTGCCGATCGACAGCACGCCGCCGGTGGCGAGCACCGCCGCGACCCCGCCGACCAGCGCGAAGGGCAGGTTGACGAACACGATCGCCAGCTGCCGCGCCGAGCCGAAGGCCAGCAGCAGCAGCGCCGCCACGCCGACCATCGCCAGCAGCGCGACCTGGATCAGCTCGGCGCGTGCGGTGGCCTGGGCCTGCGCGGCGCCGATCACCTCGGCATGCACGCCGGGCGAGAGCGGCAGGTCCTGGCGCAGCCGCTGCTCGAGCCGCGCGACGAAGGTCTCGGGATCGTGGCCGCGCTGCAGGTTCGCGGTCACGGTCTGCACGCGGCGCGCGCCGTCGCGCAGGATCTTCGAGCGGCCCTGCACCAGCTCGAGATCGGCCACCTCGGCCAGCGGCAGCGGGCGGCCGAGCGCGCGACCCACCGGCAGCGCGCCGACCTGGCGCGGGTCCTCGCGCAGCGCCGGCGGCAGCACCAGCACCAGCGGCGTGGCCACGCCGTCGCGCCAGACCTGGCCGACGGTGACGCCGCCGTAGGCCGCCTGCACCGCCTCCATCACCTCGGCGGCGGCGAGGCCGTGGCGCGCCAGCGCCTCGGGGCGCAGCCGGATCGAGAGCTCCGGCGCCCCCGGCGGCGCGAGCACCTGCACCTCGCGCGCGCCGGGGCTCGCGAGCAGCAGGCCGGCCACCTGGCGGGCGTCGGCGTCGAGCGCGTCGAGCCGCTCGCCGTAGAGGTTGACCACCACCTCGGCGGGCACGCCGCTGACGGTCTCGCCGATGCGCTCGGTCAGGAAGGTGTTGACGCCGAACTGCAGGCCGGCGAAGCCCGGCGAGTCCTTGCCGTCGCCGCCGAGCCGGCGACGGATCTCGCCGAGGATGCGGCGCTGCGCCTCGCCCGGGACCTGGCCGAGCTCGACCTCGATCTCGCTGTAGTGCGGCCCGAAGGTGTCGGCGCCGTTCTCGGCGCGCCCGACCCATTGCGCGACCGACTTCACCCCTTCGATCGCCAGCAGCTCCCGCGTGACCCGCTCGCCCAGGCGCAGCGACTCGTTCATCGAGGTGCCCGGCACCGCCGCCATGTGCACGATGTAGTGGCCCTCCTTGAGCGGCGGGATGAACTCGCCGCGGAACAGCGGCAGCATGCCGATGGCCAACGCCATGCCGAGCGCGGCCACGCTCAGGACCGCGCTCGCGCGCCGCTCGACGGCCAGCAGCAGCGCGCGGTAGCGCGGCTTGAGCCAGGCGATGAAGGGCGGGTCGCCGGCCGGCAGACGGCTCCTGGCCAGCAGCAGCAGCGACAGCGCCGGCGTCACCGTCAGCGCGACCGCCAGCGAGGCGAGGATCGCGCTGATGTAGGCCCATCCCAGTGGCGCGAACAGCTTGCCGGCCACGCCCGAGAGCGTCAGCAGCGGCACGAACACCAGCGCGACGATGAAGGTCGCGTAGACCACCGAGGCGCGCACCTCGAGCGAGGCGTCGCAGACCACCTGCGCGGCCGGCCGGGGCTGGGCCTGCGCGCGGTTCTCGCGCAGGCGCCGGTAGATGTTCTCGCAGTCGATGATCGCGTCGTCGACCACCTCGCCGAGCGCGATCGCCAGCCCGCCGAGCACCATGATGTTGAGCCCGACGCCGAAGCCCTGCAGCACCAGCACCGCGGCCAGCAGCGACAGCGGGATCGCGACGATGGTGACCAGCGCGGTGCGCACGTTGTAGAGGAAGGCGAACAGCACCGCGACCACCAGCAGCGCGCCGACCATCACGTCGCGCTGCACGTTGCGCACCGCGGTCTCGATGAAGCCGGCCGGGCGGAACAGGTCACGGTGCAGCGTCGCGCCCTGGCCGGCCAGCGCCGGCTCGACGCGCGCGAGCGCGGCGTCGAGCGCGCGCGTGGTGTCGCGCGTGTTCGCGCCGAGCTGGCCCTGCACCATCAGGAAGACGCCCGGCGCGCCGTCGACCAGCACGCCGCTGATCGCGGGCGCGCCGCCGGCCACGACGTCGGCCACGTCGCTCAGCAGCAGCGGGCGCTCCTGGGTGCTGCGCGGCGGGCGCAGCAGGGCCTGCGCCAGCGCCTCGGCGCCGTCGCCGCTGGGCTCGAGCCCGAGCGCGATGCGCTGGTTCGGGCCCTCGACGAAGCCGGCCGCGCGCAGCCCGGTGGCCTGGCGCGCGGCGGCCTCGAGCTCGGCGATCGTCACGCCATGGCGCGCCAGCCGCGCCGGGTCGAGGCGGATCTGCCACTGCGGCAGCTGGCCGCCGAACACATTGACGTCGGCCACGCCGGGCGCGGCCAGCAGCGTCGGGCGCAGCGTGCGCTCGACCACGCCGCGCAGCGCGGTGCCGTCGAGCGACTTCGACGTGACGCCGACCGCGAGCACCGTGCTGGCCGAGGAGGTCAGCGGCGTCAGCGCGGGCGTGATGCCGGGCGGCAGCCGGCTGCTGGCCTGCGCGAGCCGCTCGGCCACCGCCTGGCGGTGGCGGTGGATGTCGGTCCCGTCGGTGAAGAACACCGTCACGACCGACAGGCCGGGGATGGACTGCGAGCGCAGCGCCTGCAGGCCGTCGAGGCCGGCGATGGCCTGCTCGATCGGCTGCGACACCAGCGCCTCGACCCAGGCCGCCGACAGGCCGGGCGCCTCGGTCTGGATCACCACCTGGGTCGGCGAGAACTCCGGGAACACGTCCAGGCTCGCGCTGAACAGCCGGTTCACGCCCCAGGCCATCAGCGCGAGCGCCAGCGCGACCACCAGCACCGGGTGGCGCACCGAGAAGCGGATCAGCGCGGAGATCATGCGCGGCCGGCGCTCGGCCGCCCCGAGGCGGCCGAGCGCCCCCTCGGGGGGCAGGAGCGCAGCGACAGGGAGGGGCTCATCAGTCGTCGTTCTCGTCGCGGATCTGGTACTTCAGCTCCTCGGAGAGCAGCACCTGCGCGCCCTGCACGACGACCGGGTCGTCCTCGAGGAAGGCCGGCAGGAACCAGCGCTCGCCGACGCGGCGCGCGTGCGGCACCGCACGGCGCTCGAAGGCGTCGGTGGCGGGCCCGTCCGCGGCATCGTCCGCGGCGCCCGAGGCCGCCGGCGAGGCCGGCGCGGGCGCGTCGTCCTCGTCGCGGCCCGACTCGCGCACATAGACCCAGGGCTGGCCGACATGCCAGACGATCGCCGCCGCCGGTACCAGCACGCCCGCCTGCTGGGCGCCGCCGGCCGCCTCGATCTCGATGCGCTGGCCCGGCGCGAGCCCGGCGCCGGCGATCCGCAGCAGCAGCGCCGGGCCGCC
>CAYOXW010000181.1:0-5813 GCA_964408005.1 uncultured Methylibium sp. | reverse complement strand
GCGCTCGGCGTCGCCGCGGCGGTCGCCGGCGGCTGGCTGCCGGCGCGCGCGGCCGCCCGGCTCGCGCCGGCTCAGGCCCTCAAGGGGCTGGGCAGCGCTCCGACGCGGGTCCCGAGCGCGGCGCCGGGGCTGGCCTTGATGGCCGCCGGTGCGCTGCTCGCGCTGCTGCCGCCGATCGCCGGTCTGCCGCTCGCGGCCTATGCGGCGGTGGCACTGCTGCTGCTCGGCGGCATCGTCTGCGTGCCGGCCGTGGTCGGTCTGCTGCTCGAACACGCGCCCCGCCGCGACGGCGTTTTGTGGCTGCTCGCCAGCGAGCGGGCGCGCCGGCTGCGCGCCGGCGCGACGGTGGCGGTGGCCGGCGTGGTGGCGAGCCTGAGCCTCGCGGTCGCGCTGACGGTGATGGTGACGAGCTTTCGCGCCGCGCTGCAGGACTGGCTCACCGTCGTGCTGCCGGCCGACCTCTATGTGCGCACCGCCGGCGGCGCCGCGGCCGAATCGGCCTGGCTGCCGCCCGAACTCGTCGCGGCCGCCGCGGCGCTGCCCGGCGTCGCGCGCGTCGAGTCGATCCGCGCGCTACCGGTCGCGCTCGGCGACTCCCTGCCCGGTCAACCGCCGCCGACGCTGATCGCCCGCCCGCTCACCGACCCGGCACGCAGCCTGCCGCTGCTCGGCGAGCTCGTCGCGCCCGCGCCGGGCACGGTCGCGGTCTATGCCAGCGAGGCGCTCGCGCGGCTGCACGGCGCCGACACGGGGCAGCGGCTCGATCTCGTGCTGACCCGCGCCGACGGCCGCCGCGTGCCGGTCACGGCCTCCGTGCGCGGCGTCTGGCGCGACTACGCCCGCCAGCAGGGCGCCCTCGTCATGGCCGAGGCCGACTACCGCGCGCTCACCGGCGATACGCGCGTCAACGACCTCGCGCTGACGCTGGCGCCCGGCGCCGACCTGGCCGCGCTGCAGCGGCGGCTGCGCACGCTCGCGCCCGAGCCCGGTCTGCTGGAGTTCGCAAGCGCCAGCGAGCTCCGCGCACGCTCGCTGCATCTCTTCGACCGCAGCTTCGCGGTCACCTGGTGGCTGCAGGCGGTCGCGATCGCGATCGGCCTGGCTGGCATCGCCGCCAGCTTCTCCGCCCAGGTGCTGGCGCGGCGCAAAGAGTTCGGCCTGCTCGCCCACCTCGGCTTCACGCGTGCCCAGGTGCTCGCGGTGGTCGCCGGCGAGGGGCTGGTCTGGACCGGCGCCGGCGCGCTGCTCGGGCTCGCGCTCGGCGTCGCGGTCAGCGTGGTGCTGGTCCACGTGGTCAACCCGCAGAGCTTCCACTGGAGCATGGAGCTGCTGCTGCCCTGGGGACGGCTCGCGGCGCTGGCCGGCGCGGTGCTCGCCGCCGGCACGCTGACGGCGACGCTCGCGGCGCGGCAGGCGGTCGCGCGCAACGCGGTGCTCGCGGTGAAGGAGGACTGGTGAACCCGGCACGGCGCGCCTGGCTGCTGGCCGGCGTGGCGTCCTGGACACGGGCCGACGCGCGCGCGCCGATCGCGCTGCCACGCGACTTCGGCGCCCACCCGGACACGCGCACCGAATGGTGGTACGTGACCGGCTGGCTCGACGCGCCCGACGGCGGCCCGCCCTATGGCTTTCAGCTGACCTACTTCCGCTCGCGCACCGCGATCGCGGCCGATCACCCGAGCCGCTTCGCGGCGCACCAGCTGCTGTTCGCACACGCCGCGCTGACCGACCTGCAGCGCGGCCGCCTGCGTCACGACGAGCGCATCGCGCGCGCCGGCTTCGGCATCGCCGAGGCCTCGAGCGCGGACACCGATGTGCGGCTGCGCGGCTGGCGGCTCGTGCGCCAAGGGCCGGTCGGCACCCATGCCTATCAGGCCCGCATCGACGCCGACACCGCCGGCTTCGCGCTCGAGCTGCGGCTCGAGACCACGCAGCCGGTGCTGCCGCAGGGCGAGGCCGGCTGGTCGCGCAAGGGACCGCGGCCCGAGCAGCTGAGCGGCTACCTGAGCGAACCGCAGCTCGCGGTCCGGGGCCGGCTGCGCCTGGACGGTCGCGAGCTGGCCGTGCGTGGCACCGCCTGGCTCGACCATGAATGGAGCGACGCGCTGCTCGACGCCGACGCGGTCGGCTGGGACTGGATCGGCATCAACCTCGCCGACGGCGGCGCGCTGACCGCCTTCCAGCTGCGCCGGCGCGACGGCACGCCACTGTGGGCCGGCGGCAGCTACCGCCCACGCGGCGGCGCGGTGCGCGCCTTCACGCCCGAGGAGGTCCGCTTCACCCCGCTGGCGCACTGGACGAGCCCGGCCACCGCGGCGCGCTACCCGGTGCGCTGGCGCGTCGACACGCCCTACGGCGCCTGCGAGATACGCGCGCGGCTTGAAGCGCAGGAGCTCGACGCGCGCCGCTCCACCGGCACGGTCTACTGGGAGGGCCTGAGCGAGCTCCACGCCGCCGGCGGGGCCGCGCTCGGCCGCGGCTATCTCGAGATGACCGGCTACGCGGCGCCGCTGCGGCTGTAAGGCCGGCGCCAGCCGTGCGAGCGGCCCTCCCTACACTGCGCGCATGTCCGCCCCCGCCCTGCCCGCCTCGCCCGCCCCCCGTACCGACACGCCTCCCCCCGCGCGCAGCGTGCGGCCGCTGCGCGCGCTGCGGCCCTTCCTGCGCCCCTACCGCGCCCGCATCGCGCTGGCGGGCTTGTTCCTCGTGCTCGCCGCGCTCAGCACGCTGCTGCTGCCGATCGCGCTCAAGGGGCTGATCGACCAGGGCCTGGTCGCCACCGACCCGGGCGAGCGCGTGATGGCGCTGCGCGAGCATTTCCTCGCGCTGTTCGCGGTCGGCGCGGCGCTGGGCGTGTTCTCGGCGGCGCGCTTCTATATGGTCACCTGGCTCGGCGAGCGCGTCACCGCCGATCTGCGCAACGCGGTCTACCGCCACGTCGTGCAGCAGAGCCCGGAGTTCTTCGAGACCACGCGCACCGGCGAGGTCCTGTCGCGCCTGACCACCGACACGACGCTGGTGCAGACCGTCGTCGGCTCCAGCCTGAGCATGGGGCTGCGCAACACGGTGATGGGCGTCGGCGCGCTGGTGATGCTGGTCGTCACCAACCCGCTGGTGATGGCCCAGGTGCTCGGCATCCTGGTGCTGGTGGTGCTGCCGGCGGTCGGCTTCGGACGCAAGGTGCGCAAGCTCTCGCGCGCCAGCCAGGACCGCGTGGCCGACTCCAGCGCGATCGCCGCCGAGGTGCTGAACGCGGTGCCGGTGGTTCAGAGCTATGCGCAGGAAGCGCGCGAGGCGGCGCGCTTCGACGCCGCCACCGAGCGCGCCTTCATGACCGCCGAACGGCGCACCCGCATGCGCTCGGGGCTGGTGGCCTTCATCATCAGCGCGACCTTCGGCGCGCTGCTCTGGGGCCTCTACCAGGGCACCCAGGCGGTGCTGCGCGGCGACATCACGGCCGGCCACCTGGGCCAGACCGTCGTCTACGTGATGCTGCTGGTGGGCTCGGTCGCGGTGCTGGCCGAGGTCTGGGGGGACCTGCTGCGCGCCGCCGGGGCGAGCGAGCGGCTGATGGAGCTGCTCGAGACGCGCTCGCCGATCGCCAGCCCGGCCACGCCGCGCGCGCTGCCGGCGGCGCCGGCCGGCTCGGCGCTGCGGCTCGAGGGCGTGAGCTTTCGCTACCCGTCACGGCCGGACATGGCCGCGCTCGACGAGGTCAGCCTGGCGGTCGCGCCGGGCCAGACCGTCGCGCTGGTCGGCCCGAGCGGGGCCGGCAAGAGCACCGTGTTCCAGCTGCTGCTGCGCTTCTACGATGCCCAGGCCGGGCGTCTCGAGATCGACGGCGTGCCGCTCGCCGAGGCCGAACTGGGCGCCTTGCGCGGGCGCATCGCGCTGGTGCCGCAGGACAGCGTGATCTTCTCGACCAGCGCGCTGGAGAACATCCGCTACGGCCGCCCCGACGCCAGCGACGCGGAGGTCGTCGAGGCCGCCCGTGCCGCCCAGGCCGACGGCTTCATCCGCGCCCTGCCGGAGGGCTATGGAAGCTTCCTCGGCGAACGCGGCGTGCGCCTGTCCGGCGGCCAGCGCCAGCGCATCGCAATCGCGCGCGCGATCCTCAAGAACGCGCCGCTGCTGCTGCTCGACGAGGCCACCAGCGCGCTCGATGCCGAGAGCGAGCACCTGGTGCAGCAGGCGCTGGCCCAGGCGATGCGCAACCGCACGACGCTTGTCATCGCGCACCGCCTCTCGACCGTTCAGAGTGCGGACCGCATCGTCGTGCTCGATCACGGCAAGGTCGTCGAGACCGGCCGCCACACCGAGCTGCTGGCCGCTGGCGGGCTCTACGCCCGTCTGGCAGCGCGACAGTTCGAGGACTGAGTCTGCAACAGAACGTGTGACCGGGGCCGCCCACGGGCGTCCTGGACCGGCCGGCAGCAGTATGCTTTTCGCAGCGGCTCGAGACCGCCATCCGTCAACAAGGGGAACAACATGAAGCTTCGTCACACCGCCATCGCCCTGACCGCCGCCGCCGTGCTGCTGGCGGGCTGCGAGAACATGAGCCAGCGCGAGCAGGACACCGCCAAGGGCGCCGGCATCGGCGCGGTCGGTGGCGCCGTGCTCGGTGGACTGATCGGCGGCAAGAAGGGCGCGGTCGCCGGGGCTGCGATCGGCGGCGTCGGTGGCGCGATCGCCGGCAACGTCTGGTCCAAGAAGATGGAAGAGAAGCGCCTCGCGATGGAGCAGGCGACCAAGGGCACCGGCATCGACGTCGTGCGCACGCCCGACAACCAGCTCAAGCTCAACATCCCCTCCGACAGCGGCTTCGCGGTCGGCAGCGCAGCGGTGCAGCCGCAGCTGCGCACCGTGCTCGACAGCTTCTCCAGCGGCCTGGCCAGCGAGCCCGGCTGGGTCGTCACCGTGGTCGGTCATACCGACAGCACCGGTTCCGACGCGATCAACGAGCCGCTGTCGGTGAACCGCGCCAACAGCGTGCGCGACTACCTCGCCGGCCGCGGCGTGCAGCCCGCGCGCATCGCCACCAGCGGCATGGGCGCGCGCGCGCCGATCGCCGACAACGGCACCACGACGGGCCGCGCGGCCAACCGCCGCGTCGAGATCTTCCTGCGCGAGCCCGAGACCCAGGCCAAGTCTTGATACATCCGTCGCCTCGGGCTTACCGGGGAGCTCCCTAGAATGAAGGGGCGCGATACCGAAAGGGTCGCGCCCTTTCTCATTACGCCTCTCGGCGCGCATGCCGCCGTCGCCCGCATGCCTCAGTCCTTCCCGTACGAAGACCTGATGCGCCACATCCAGGCGCAGGGGGTCGTCAAGGCCGACCGCACTGGCACCGGCACCCGCAGCGTGTTCGGCCACCAGATGCGCTTCGACCTGCGCGCCGGCTTCCCGCTGATCACGACCAAGAAGGTTCATTTCAAAAGCATCGCGCTGGAACTGCTGTGGTTCCTGCGCGGCGACGGCAACGCACGCTGGCTGCAGGAGCGCGGCGTGACGATCTGGGACGAATGGGCCGCGCCGAACGGCGATCTGGGCCCGGTCTACGGCGTGCAGTGGCGCAGCTGGCCGACCCCCGACGGCGGGCACATCGACCAGATCGCCGAGGTCGTCAAGCAGCTCCAGACCAATCCCGACTCGCGCCGCATCATCGTCAGCGCCTGGAACGTCGCCGAGCTGCCGAAGATGGCGCTCGCCCCCTGTCACGCCTTCTTCCAGTTCTACGTGGCCGAGGGCCGGCTGAGCTGCCAGCTCTACCAGCGCAGCGCCGACATCTTCCTGGGCGTGCCCTTCAACATCGC
>CAYOXW010000180.1:0-5854 GCA_964408005.1 uncultured Methylibium sp. | reverse complement strand
CTCTTCGCGCACGATGGTCACCGGGAAGCTGCGGCTCTCGGTCTTGCGGAAGACCTGCAGCAGCACCTTGGTGTTGGGCTCGCCGCGCATGCGCTTGACGGCCTGGTCCATCGTCAGGCCCTTGACGAAGGTGTCGTCGATCTTGGTGATCAGGTCGCCGCTCTTGAGGCCGGCGCGGAAGGCCGGCGAGCCCTCGATCGGGCTGACCACCTTGACCAGGCCGTCCTCCATGCCGATCTCGATGCCGACGCCGACGAAGCGCCCGCTGGTGCCCTCGCGGAATTCCTTGAAGGTCTTCTTGTCGAAGTATTGCGAGTGCGGATCGAGCCCGGCGACCATGCCGCCGATCGCGTCGGTGATCAGCTTCTTCTCGTCGACCGGCTCGACGTAGTCGCTCTTGACCATGCCGAACACGGCGGCGAGCTGCTGCAGTTCCTCGAGGGGCAGCGCCGCGGTGGGGCTGCGCGCGATCGCGGTGAATTGCATCGTGGTCAACGCGCCGGCGACCGCGCCGAGGGCTACCCAGCCCGCCACTTTGATGGTTCCACCCATGATGATCGACTTCCTTTCGCCTCGCGCCATTCCAGTATAGGACTGGGTCCTGCGCTGTGAGTCCGCTGGTGGCGCGAAAGTTGCGTCCTTTTCAAGGACTTTCGGCGGCCTCGCGCGGGAAGGTCACGACGTGGTCGACCTCGGGGCGGATGCCGATCCACTCGCCGAGCTGGTGGTCGTGGTGGCTGGGCACATGCGCCAGCACCCGCTCGCCGCTGGCGAGCTGCAGCGTGTAGAGGAACTCCGAGCCGCGGAAGGCCTTGCGCTCGATGCGCGCCTTCACCGGGCTGGCGTCGTCGTGGACGATGTCGTCGGCGCGCAGCAGCACCTCGCATTCGCCGTCGGGATAGGCGTCGGGCAGCGGGCACTCGGCCACGTCGTGCAGCTCGCCGACCGGCGTCATCACGCAGTGGCCGTGCGCGCAGCTGACGATGCGCGCCGGCGCGAACACGCCGTGGCCGATGAAGTCGGCCACGAAGCGCGAGGCCGGCCGGTGGTAGAGCGCGTAGGCGTCGTCCCACTGCTCGAGCCGGCCGCGGTGCATCACGCCGATCACGTCGCCGAGCGCGAAGGCCTCGAGCTGGTCGTGGGTGACGAACAGCGCCGTCGTGCCGGTCTGCTTCAGGATCGCACGCAGCTCCTGGGCGAGGCGCTCGCGCAGGTCCACGTCGAGGCTGGAGAAGGGCTCGTCGAGCAGCAGCAGCCGCGGCGCCGGCGCCAGCGCACGGGCCAGCGCGATGCGCTGCTGCTGGCCGCCCGAGAGCTGGTGCGGCGCGCGCTGCGCCGCCGCGCCCAGGCCCACCAAGTCCAGCAGCTCCTGCACCCGCCGGGCGCGCTCGGCGCGGCCGAGGTGGGGCAGGCCGAAGGCGACGTTCTGAGCCACCGTCAGGTGCGGGAACAGCGCGTAGTCCTGGAACACCATGCCGATGCGCCGCGCCTCGGGGGCGAGGTGGATGCGCCGGGCCGCATCGGCCAGCGCCTCGCCGTCGAGCGCGATCTGGCCTTCGTCGATCGGCTCCAGCCCGGCGATCGCGCGCAGCAGCGAGGTCTTGCCGCAGCCCGAGGGGCCGATCAGCACGCCGATCTCGCCGCGGGCGAGCCCGAAGCTCACCTGCTCGACCGCCGCCCGGGTCGCCTTCGCGGCCTGCGGGTAGCGCACCGACACCGAATCGACGCTCAGGAACATGCTTCTATGATATCTGTCGGACTCAAAATGAAATTCGTTCGCATTCTTGTTGCGGCCCCCGGGGAAGACTGGGTGCGTCGCGTCGCCTTGCTGCTGTGCGTGCTGCTCGCCTTGCCGCTGCTCGGCGTGCTGGGCGCGTGGTTCGTGCCGCGCGCCGACAGCTGGGCGCTGCTGCGTCACCAGTTCGACACCGTGCTGCCCGGCTACGCCGTCACCTCGCTGCTGCTGGCGACGGGCGTGGCGTTCGGCGTCGCGCTGCTCGGCGGCGCGACGGCCGCCGCGGTGACCCTGCTCGACTTCCCCGGCCGGCGGCTGTTCGAATGGGCGTTGCTGCTGCCGCTGGCGATGCCGGCCTATGTGCTGGCCTATGCCGCGACCGACTTCCTGCAGTTCAGCGGCCCGCTGCAGACCACGCTGCGGACCTCCACCGGCGCCAGCGGCCCGCTGTGGCCCGACGTGCGCAGCCTGCCGGGGGCGATCGTGCTGTTCACGCTCGCGCTCTACCCCTACGTCTACCTGTTGACGCGTGCCGCGCTGGTCGAGCGTGGCCTGCACCTGATGGAGGCGGCGCGCCTGCTCGGCGCCGGCCTTGGCCGGCGCGTGCGCGAGGTTGCGCTGCCGCTGGCCCGCCCGGCCATCGCCGCCGGCGTCGCGCCGGCGCTGATGGAGACCCTGGCCGACTACGGCGTCGGCGCCTATTTCGGCCTGGCCACCTTCACCACCGGCATCTACAAGGCCTGGCTGGTGATGGACGACCGCATCGCCGCGGCCCAGCTCGCGACCCTGCTGCTGGCCACCGTGGCCCTGCTGCTGTGGGCCGAGCGGCGCGCCCAGGCGCGGCTGCGCTTCGCCGGCAGCCGCGGCGGCGCCGTCTCGGCCGGCCGCGAGGCCCGTCCGGTGCGCCTGCGCGGCGGCTGGGCGGCGCTGGCGGTGGCGCTGAGCGTGCTGGCGGTGCTGCTCGGCTTCGTGCTGCCGGCGGGCGTGCTGCTGTGGCAGGTGTGGCGCGAGGCCGTCCATGGCGAGTTCGGCCTGCCCTGGGCCCGCTTCGCCGGCTGGGCGTGGACCAGCCTGAAGCTCGCGAGCCTGGCCGCGGCGGCGGCGGTGGCGCTGGCGCTGCTGCTCGGCTTCACGCTGCGCAGCGGCCCGGGCGGCGTGGCGCGGCCGCTGGTGCGGCTGGTCTCGCTGGGCTATGCGGTGCCGGGCGCGGTGATCGCGGTCGGCCTGCTCGGCCCGGTCGGCTGGGTGCAGACGGCTGCACCCGGCTCGGCGCTGGCGGGCTGGGTGACGCTGGCGACCACCGGCACGGTGGCCGGCCTGCTGTTCGCCTACTTGGTGCGCTTCTCGGCGGTGGCGCTGCAGTCGGTCGAGGCCGGCTATGCGCGCATCCCGACCCGCTTCGACGACAGCGCGCGCACCCTCGGCGCCGGCGGCGCTCGGCTGTTCTTCGGCGTGCACGCGCCGCTGCTGACGCGCTCGGCCGTCGCCGCCACGCTGCTGGTCTTCGTCGATGTGATGAAGGAGCTGCCCGCGACCCTGGTGCTGCGCCCCTTCGACAGCGACACCCTCGCGGTGGTGGCCTACAACCTGGCGCGCGACGAGCGCCTGGCCGAGGCGGCGCTGCCCTCGCTGGCGATCGTCGTGGTGGGGCTGATCCCGGTGGTGCTGCTGAGCCGGGCGATGCGGGCGCGCTGACGCGTGGCTGGCGCCTCCGACAGGAATCGAACCTGTATCTGCCGCTTAGGAGGCGGCCGTTCTATCCATTGAACTACGGTGGCAGGGCGGTGCGGATTGTAGGAGCCGCTACCAGCGGAACAGCCAGATCAGGTCCAGCGCCGAGTCGTCGCCCGACTGGGCGCGCAGCGTGAAGCGCTGGGCGATGCGGTAGATCAGCTGCCAGTTGCCGGCCGCCGCATCGAGGCCGCGCTCGTAGCCGAGGTAGAGCCGCTCGGAGAGCTGCTTGCCCAGCGTGACGACGGTGTCGCGCACCACGCCGTCGCTCTGGCGCACCGAGAGCTCGTCGAGCTGCAGCGCGCGGGCGACGTTGAAGTCGGTCTCGCCGCTGCCGTCGCCGGCCAGCAGCGCGAAGGCGGCGCGTTGCAGCAGCAGGGTGTCGGCGCCGCCCAGGCTGCCGTAGGAGCGCCCGGTGACCAGCAGCGCGAGCTTCTCGGTGGCCGGCAGCTCGGGTTCGGAGAACAGCCGCACGCGCGGGGCCTGCGCGCTGCCGCCGACCAGCACGCCGACGCGCACGTCAGTGTGGGGGCGCACCGCCTCGATGTCGAGCCGCGGGTTGTCGAGCGGGCCGACGAAGGTGATCACGCCGCGCTCGATCGAGAGCTTCTGGCCGTAGGCCTCGTAGGTGCCGCGCTCGGTGCGGATCTCGCCGCGCGCGCCGAGCTTGCCGCCCGGCGTGGTGAAGCGCAGCTCGCCGCCGAGGCGCGTGTCGAGGCCGCGCCCGCGCAGCACGAAGCGCGGGCCGAGGTCGACGCGCAGGTCGGCCTCGAGGGCGCGCGGCGTGCGACGCTCGGCCTCGGGCGCGCGCGGCTCGGGCGGGCGCTCGCCGCGGCGGCGCACGCTGACGTCGTCGCCCAGGCGCGGCGCGTCGCTGCGGCTGATGTCGATCAGGCCCTCGTCGGCACGCACCTGGCCGAGCAGCGCGATGCGTTCGCGGTCGGCGCGCAGCGTCGCCTCGCCGCTGGCGACGACGCGCCGGTCGACGCGACCGAGCACGGTCGCACGCGTGGCCTGCAGCCGCAGCTCGAGCCGCGGCTCGGCGCCGAGGCGGGCATCGCCGCTGACGGCGAGCTGCCCCTCGCCGGCCTTGAAGCGCAGCGTGCCGAGCGTCGCGGTCTCGCCCTCGAAGCGCGCGTCGAGCTGGCCTTCGCTGAGCGCGACGCCCTCGAGCGCATTGCGCAGGCCGATGTCGCGCCCGTGCGCCTCGCCGATCAGCTCGGGCGCGCCGAAGCGCCCCGCGACCTGCAGCGTGGCGTCGAGCTGGCCCGCCAGCCGCCAGCCGGCCGGCACCCAGGCGCCCCAGGTGCCGAGCTTGTCGACCTGCACGCCGAGCCGCCCGGCGATCGGCGCGTCCGGCTCGGGCCACAGGCGCTCGGGGGCGGTGCGCAGGGTCTGCTCGCCGTCGATGCGCCCGAGCTGGCGGCCGACGATCTGCTGCGTCATGCGCCAGCTGCCGGCGTCGGCGCTGAGGGCGAGCCTGGCCTCGCTCAGGCCGAGCGGCTGGACGACGCCGAACTCGTCGACCTCGAGATCGCCGCCGGTGCGCGCGATCTCGATGGCCGCGCTGAACGTCGGCTCGCTGCGGATGCGCGCGAGCGCGCCGACGCGCAGATCGCCGCGCCAGCCGAAGTCGGGCTGCAGGCGCTGCAGCCAGTCGGCCACCCGCAGCGGCTCGACCTCGGCGTCGAGCTCGAAGCGCGGCGGCGCCGTGGCGCTGCCGCCGGCCCAGTGCAGCGTGCGCCAGCGCAGCGTGGCGCCGAGCAGGTCGGCACTGCCGGGGCGCGCGGCGAAGCGCCATGACCCGCCAGGGCGGTCGAGCTCGAAGGCGAGGTTCTCGGCGCTCAGCAGCGGCCGCAGCGCGCCGTCCCCGGCGTCGCCGGGGCGGCGCTGCGCCAGCCCGAGCAGCGTGCCGTTCAGCGCGCCGGGGGCCGGCTGCAGGCGCAGGCTCGGCAGCGTGAGCTGCCAGCGGCCCGGCGCGTCGGCCGTGCCGGCGCTCCAGCGGCCGGCGAGCGTGGCATCGAGCGTCAGCGCGGCGGGCGGCGTGGCGCGGCCGTCCTCGTCCTTGCCGTCGCCGTTGACCGGGCTTGCGGCGGCGGGGAGGGCGGCCGGCGGCTGCAGCAACGCCGTCAGGCTCGCGCGGTGTTCGGCCAGGCTGCCGTCGGCCTGCAGCGCGATGCGCGGCAGGCGCCAGCGGGCGAAGTGCAGCGCGCGCGCATCGAGGCGGGCGCGCAGCGCGGCGCGCTCGAGCGCCTCGCCGGCGGCCGCACCGGGCAGCGTGGCCTCCCAGTCGGCCTCGGCCGCACCGAGTTGCAGGCCGGCCCAGCGCAGGCCCGCGGCGCTGAGGCGACCGCGTGTCGCGAGCGGCCGCTGCGGCGCCGCGCCGCC
>CAYOXW010000179.1:0-5861 GCA_964408005.1 uncultured Methylibium sp. | reverse complement strand
CTGCTCGATCTGGTCGATCAGGATCACCGAGTTGCGCATGATCATGCCCGTGAGCGCGATCACGCCCAGCAGCGCGACGAAGCCGAACGGCCGCTCCAGCAGCAGCAGCGCCATCGCGACACCGAACAGGCCGAGCGGCCCGGTCACGAACACCAGCAGCGCGCGGCTGAAGCTCTTGAGCTGCAGCATCAGCAGCGTGAACATGATGAACAGCATCAGCGGTGCACCGGCGGCGATCGAGCCCTGGCCCTTGCGGCTTTCCTCGGCCGCGCCGGCCACCTCGATGCGGTAGCCGGGCGGCATGCGCTGCATCAGGGCTTGCAGCGGCGGCCACAGCGCGGCCGTCACGGTCGCGCCCTGCAGCCCCTCGGCGACATCGCCCTGCACCGTGACGGCGTACTGCCGCCCCTCGCGCCACAGCACGCCGGGCTCCCAGGCGAAGCCGACCGTGGCGACCTGCGTCAGCGGCACCGCACGGCCGCTCGCGGTCGGCACGTAGCCGTTGCCGATGTCGGTCAGCACGCGCCGTTCCTCCTCGGGCTGGCGCAGCACGATGTCGATCAGCCGGTCGGCCTCGCGGTACTGACCGATCGGCGTGCCCGACAGATTGGTGCGTGCGGCCTGGGCGATCGCCTGGCTGGTGACGCCCAGCGCGCGCGCCTTGTCCTGGTCGACCTCGAGCTTCAGGACCTTGACCGACTCGTTCCAGTTGTCGTTGACGCCGCGCATCTGCGGGTGGGCGCGCAGCAGCGCCTTGGCGTCGTCGGCCCAACGGCGCACCTCGTGCGGGTCCTCGCCGACGATGCGGAACTGCACGGGATAGGGCACCGGCGGCCCGTTGGGCAGCAGCTTGACGCGCCCGCGCGCCTCCGGGAACTCCGCGGCCAGCAGGGCCGGCAGCCTCTTGCGCAAGGACTCGCGCGTGGCCAGGTCCCGCGGCAGCAAGATGGCCTGCAGCACGTTGCTCTGGGGAAAGATCTGATCCAGTGGCAGGTAGAAGCGCGGCACGCCCGAGCCGATCCAGGTGCTCACCGACACCATGCCCGGCTCCTGGCGCATGCGCGCCTCGAAGCGCCGCGCGAGCGCCTCGGTCGCCTCGAAGGCCGTGCCCTCGGGCGTCCACAGGTCGACGACGATCTCCGGGCGGCTCGAATCGGGGAAGAACTGCTGCTGCACCCGGCCCATGCCGGCGATGCCCAGCGCGAAGCTCGCGAGCGTCGCTCCGATCGTGATCCAGCGGTGCGCGACGCACCAGTCGACCAGCCGGCGCAGCCGGACATAGAACGGCGTGTCGAACAGCTCAAGCGGCGAGTCCCCGCCGGCACGCGGCCGGTCCTTCAGCAGCCGCGTGCCCAGGTAGGGCACGAAGTAGACCGACACCAGCCAGGAGATCAGCAGCGCCGCGCTGGTGACGGCGAAGATCGCGAAGGTGTACTCGCCGGTCACGGACTTCGCGAGGCCGATCGGCAGGAAGCCGGCGGCGGTGATCAAGGTGCCGGTGAGCATCGGCATCGCGGTCATCTCGTAGGCGAAGGTCGCGGCGCTCGCCTTGTCGTGGCCCTCCTCGAGCTTCCTGACCATCATCTCGACCGCGATGATCGCGTCGTCGACCAGCAGGCCCAGCGCGATGATCAGCGCGCCCAGCGAGATCTTGTGCAGGCCGACGCCCCAGTAATACATGACGACGAAGGTGATCGCGAGCACCAGCGGGATCGTGATCGCGACCACCAGGCCGGGCCGCACGTCCAGGCGCAGCGGGCGCGTGTGCAGGCCGAGCGCGACGAAGCTCACCGCCAGCACCACGACGATCGCCTCGGCCAGCACCTTGACGAATTCGTTGACCGAGCGCGCCACCGCCCTCGGCTGGTCCTGCACCTGCACGAGCTCCAGGCCCGCCGGCAGCGCCGCGGCGATGCGGCGGGTCTGCGCCTGCAGCCGCTCGCCCAGCGCGATGATGTCGCCCCCCTGGGCCATCGCGATGCCCAGCGCGATCACCGGCTTGCCGTCATGGCGCACCTTGACGCCGGGCGGGTCGGCGTAGCCGCGACGGATCTCGGCGATGTCGCCCAGGCGCAGGCTGCTGGCCACGCCGGTGGCCGGGTTGAGCGCGCGGATCGGGAAGGCGCGCAGCGCATCGAGCGAAGCGAAGGCGCCTCCCACACGCACCTGCACCGACTCGCCGGCCGCCGTCAGCAGCCCGCTGCCCTCGACCGCGTTCTGCGCGGTGAGCTGCGCGATCACCGCGTCCAGATCGATGCCCAGCTGCGCGAGCCGCGCCTGTGCGATCTCGACCCAGACCTTCTCGGCCTGCACGCCGAACAGCTCGACCTTGGCCACGTCGGGCACGCGCAGCAACTCGTCGCGCACGGCCTCGGCCTGGCGGCGCAGCTCCTCGTCGCTGAAGCCATCGGCGCTCAACGCGACGATCGAGCCGTAGACATCGCCAAACTCGTCGTTGAAGAACGGCCCCTGCACGCCGGTCGGCAGCGTTGCGCGGATGTCGCCGACCTTCTTGCGCACCTGGTACCAGGTGCCGCTGACCGCCTCGGGCGGCGTGTCGTCCTTGACCTGGAACAGCGTGAAGGACTCGCCCGGCTTGGTGTAGGTGCGGATCTTGTCGGCGTGCGGCACGTCCTGCAACGCACGCTCGATCTTGTCGGTGACCTGCTCGGCGAGCTGCTGCGCGGTCGCGCCGGGCCACGTCGCCTTCACCACCATCACGCGGAAGGTGAAGGGAGGATCCTCGTCCTGGCCCAGCTGGAAATAGGCGGCGAAGCCCAGCAGCATCAGCACCACCATCAGGTAGCGCGTCAGCGGCGCGTGCTCGAGCGCCCAGCGCGAGACATTGAAGCGCCGCGGCTCGGCCGCGGGGGTCGGGGTCGACGCCATCGTGCGCCCCCCGCTCAGCGCAGCGACGGCAGCGCGGCGACCCCGAGCACCGCCGCCGCCTCGGCCCCGGCGTAGCGGCGCACCGGCTGCCCCGGTGTCAGCACGTGCACGCCGGCCGTCACGACCTCCTCGCCCGGCGCGAGTCCGGCGGCGATCAGCACCTGGTTGCCCTCCGCGCCGCCCACCTCGACGGGGCGCGGCTGCACCGTCATCGAGCGCGGGTCGAGCCGCCACACCGCGCTGCGCCCGCCGGACTCGAACAGCGCCGTCAGCGGCAGCTTGAGCGCCGCCTCGCGTGGCAGCTCGATCGCCACCGTCGCGGTCTGCCCCAGCACCACCGGCGCGGCGCCCACATCGGCCTTGACCAGCAGGGTGCGGGTGGTCGGATCGGTCGCCGCGGCGATCTCGCGCACCGTGGCGCGGATCGTCGCCGCGCTGCCCCACAGGCGCACCTGCAGCGCATCCGTTCGCCCGAGCAGGCCCCGCAGCAGCGCCGCACGGTCCTCGGGCACCGCGAACACCACGTCGCGCGGGCCGTCGTGCGCGAGCCGCAGCACCGGCTGCCCGGCCGCGAGCACCTGGCCGGGCTCGGCCTCGATGGCCGTCACCACGCCGCCGACGTCGGCCGCCAGCATCGCGTAGGCCGCCTGGTTGTCCTGCACGCCGGCCTGGGCGCGGGCCTGCGCCACCTGCGCGCGGGCCGACTTCAGCGTGGTCTCGCGACGCTCGAGTTCGGCCGAGCTGATGAAGCCCTGGTCGCGCAACTCGGTGTAGCGGCGAAAGTCGGCCTCGGCCTGCACCAGGGTGGCCTCGACGGCGGACAAGGCCGCCTGCGCGCCGAGCTGGCCCAGCTGCAGGTCCTGCGGGTCGATGCGCGCCAGGCGCTGGCCGGAGCGCACCGCGTCGCCGAGTTCGACCTCACGGCGCAGCAACTTGCCGCCGACGCGAAAGCCCAGCCGCGACTCGGTGCGCGCCCGGACCTCACCGGCGTACTCGTGGCGGGCGACCGCCGCCGCCGTGCCGACAACCTGGGTGCGCACCGCACGCGGCGGCTCGGGGGCCGGCTCGCCGGCCGAGCAGGCCGCCAGCAGCACGGCGCCCCCGAGGCTGACCAGGACGCGGAGCGAAGAGAGATCGGACATGGGGGAACCCAATTACTGACTGACCGGTCAGTAATGTAGTGGCCTGCCCGCGGCGCTGTCAACGCCGTGGCGCGTTGCGGCGTGCGCCCCGGAGCCCGACACAATCCGCCCGCGATGGGCGTCGATCACTACGAGAACTTTCCGGTGGCCTCGCTGCTGTGCCCGCCGGCACTGCGGCCGGCGGTCGCGGCGATCTACCACTACGCGCGCACCGCCGACGACCTGGCCGACGAGGGCGAGGCGACCCCGGCGGCGCGACTGGCCGACCTCGACGCCTACCGCGCCGAGCTGCACGCGGTGGCCAGCGGCGCCGCGCCGCAGCCCCGCTGGGCGCGCGTGTTCGCGCCGCTGGGGGTGGCGCTGCGCGAGCACGCCCTGCCGCTGCCGCTGCTCGAGGACCTGCTGAGCGCGTTCGCGCAGGACGTGGTCCAGACCCGCTACGCCGACCGCGACGAGCTGCTCGATTACTGCCGCCGCTCGGCCAACCCCGTCGGGCGGCTGCTGCTGCACCTGTATGGCGTGCGCGAACCCGAGGCCCTGGCGCAGTCGGACGCGATCTGCAGCGCGCTGCAGCTGATCAATTTCTGGCAGGACCTGAGCGTCGACCTGCCGCGCGGGCGGCTCTACCTGCCGCTGGAGCGCTGCCGCGCCGCCGGCGTCGACGAGGCGGTACTGTTCGCGCAGCGCGACAGCGCCGCGACGCGCGCGCTGGTGCGCGGCGAATGCGACTGGGCCGAGGCGCTGATGCGCCGCGGCGCGCCGCTGGTGCACCGCGTGCCCGGCCGCGCCGGCTGGGAACTGCGCGGCGTCGTGCAAGGCGGGCTGGCGGTGCTGCGCAAGATCGCCGCGCTCGAGCACGCGACGCTGGCGCGGCGGCCGACACTCGGCGCGCTCGACGTGCCGGCGATCGCCTGGCGCGTCCTCGTGATGCGCGGCTGAGGCGATGGGAGAATCCGCCGCGATGCCCGCCACCGCCATGACGCCCGAACAGTATGTGCAGCAGAAGGCGGCCGCCAGCGGCTCGAGCTTCTACTACGCCTTCTTGTTCCTGCCGCCGCCGCGGCGCGCCGCGATCACGGCCTTCTACGCCTTCTGCCGCGAGGTCGACGACGTGGTCGACGAGGTCAGCGACCCGGGCGTCGCCGCCGCCAAGCTGGCGTGGTGGCGCGCGGCGGTCGCCGAGGCCTATGGCGGCGAGGCCCAGCACCCGGTGCTCAAGGCCCTGATGCCGCACACGGCCGAGTACGACATCCGTCCCGAGCACCTGCACGCGGTGATCGACGGCTGCCAGATGGACCTGACGCAGACGCGCTACCTCGACGAGGCCGCGCTGCGCCGCTACTGTCACCTCGTGGCCGGCGTGGTCGGCGAGGTCGCGGCGAGCATCTTCGCCACCGGCGCCGGCACGCCGATCGATGCCGCGACGCGGCGCTACGCGCACACGCTGGGGCTGGCTTTCCAGCTCACCAACATCATCCGCGACGTCGGCGACGACGCCCGGCGTGGCCGGATCTACCTGCCGGTCAGCGAGCTGCAGCGCTTCGACGTCAAGGCGCACGAGCTGCTCAAGCGCGAGGCGCCCTGGGGCTACAGCGAGCGCTTCACGGCACTGATGCAGTTCCAGGCCGAGCGCGCGCACGCGCTCTACGACGAGGCCTTCGCGGCACTGCCCGCCACCGAGCGGCGAGCCCAGCGACCGGGACTGATGATGGCCGAGATCTACCGCACGCTGCTGCGCGAGATCGAGGCCGAGGAGTTCCGCGTGCTGCACCAGCGCATCGCGCTAACGCCGCTGCGCAAGCTGTGGCTCGCCTGGAAGACCAACTGGCG
>CAYOXW010000178.1:0-5865 GCA_964408005.1 uncultured Methylibium sp. | reverse complement strand
AGAACACCACCTTGCCGTGGCGCGTGACACCGAAGTTCTTCCACAGCATGTCGCCGGGGAAGATGTTGGCGCTGACCAGGTCCTTGATCGCGTTGCCGTACTCGATCACCGCGTGGCGCAACTGCTCGGGCTTGGCCTCCTGCAGGTAGATGTTCAGCGGGATCATGCGCCGCTCGATGTACAGGTGCTTGAGGATGATGCTGTCGCCGTCCTCCTCGAGCAGGCTGGGGCAGAAGTGGCGCAGCTCGGCGAGCAGCTCCTCCTCGAAGCGCTGGCGCGGGAAGGCAACGGTGCTGTATTCCAGCGAATCGGCCATGCGGCCGACGCGATCATGGGTCTTCACCAGCAGGTACTTGGACTGGATCTGCTCGCGCGTCGTGTCCTTCTGCGGCGGGTAGAAGTCCTTGATGACCTTGAAGACGAAGGGAAAGCTCGGCAGGTCGAACACCAGCATCACCATGCCCTTGATGCCCGGCGCGATGCGGAACTTGTCGGTGCTGTGGCGCAGGTGGTAGAGGAAGTCCCGGTAGAACTGGTTCTTGCCCTGCTTCTGCAGGCCGAGCGCGTTGTAGAGCTCCCAGCGCGGCTTGCGCGGCATCAGCGAGCGCAGGAACTGCACGTAGGCCGAGGGGATCTCCATCTCGACCATGAAGTAGGCGCGCGCGAAGCTGAACAGCAGCAGCAGCTCGTCCTCGCCGAACAGCGCCGTGTCGATGATCAGCTGGCCGCGCGTGTTGTGCAGGATCGGCAGCGCGAAGCCCACCTCGCGGAAGCCGTTGATCACCTTGCCGACGATGTAGGCGCCCTTGTTGCGGAAGAACAGGCTCGCCAGCACCTGCAGCTGGAAGTTGGCGCTGAGCTTGGCGTCGCCGAACTGCACGCGGAAGGCCTGCAGCACGTAGTCGACGTCGCGGCCCAGGTCCTCGAACTCGCGCTGCAGCTCGAAGTGGCCGACGATGCGCAGCAGCGTGTCGCGCAGGCCCTCGGCCGCGCCGCTCGGGTAGTAGGCGCGGTAGGTCGGCGTCGCGGCCGGCTCGTCGTTCTCGATGTACTCGGTGCTGACCGCCGGGCGCACGAAGATGAAGTCGTTGCGGAAGTAGCTGCGGTGCAGGATCTTGGTGGTGACCGAGTTGAAGAAGGTCTCGGCCAGCTCGGGCTGGTGGTGGTCGATCAGCAGGCCGATGTAGTGCAGCTTGACCTGCGCCCAGGTCTCCTGCGACAGCGCCGCGGCGTGGAACTCGCGCTCGAGGCGCTCGCCGGCCTCGTCGACGCGCTTGTCGTAGAACTCGATGCGCTCGCGCTGCGCGCGCTGCTGCCCGTGCCAGTCGGCCGCCTCGAAGCGCTGCTTGGCCTCGCGGCTGGTCTGGCGGAACAGCCGGTAGTGACGGTTGAAGCCCTCGAGCAGCGCGACCGCGATGTCGTAGGCCTGCGGGTCGTCGAGCGAGCGCGGCAGCAGCGCGGCGGACATCACCCCTCCTGCGCGCCGTAGCGCTGCTGGACCGAGGCGATCGCCGCCGCGTGCGCGGCGTTGACGTCCTCCGGCCGGCGCACCGTGATGCCCACGTCCTGCAGCAGCCCGTCCTTCAGGCCGTAGAACCAGCCGTGCACGACCAGCTCCTGGCCGCGCGCCCAGGCGTCCTGCACGACCGTCGTGCGGCAGACGTTGGTCGCCTGCTCGACGACGTTGAGCTCGCACAGCGCGTTCAGGCGGTGTTCCTCCGGCACGGTGTCGAGCCAGTCGCGGTACCAGTTGCGCACGTCCTGCACATGGCGCAGCCAGTTGTCGACGATGCCGGCGCGCCGCTCGTGCAGCACCGCCGCGACGCCGCCGCAGCCCGAGTGGCCGACGACGATGATGTGCTGGACCTTTAGCACGTCGGTCGCGTACTGCACGACCGACAGGCAGTTCAGGTCCGAGTGCACCACCACGTTGGCGACGTTGCGGTGCACGAACATCTCGCCGGGCGCGAGGCCGACGAGCTCGTTGGCCGGCACGCGGCTGTCGGCGCAGCCGATCCACATGTACTGCGGCGTCTGCTGCGCCAGCAGACGGGTGAAGAAGCCCGGCTGGTGCGCCTCGGTGCTCGCGGCCCAGCGGCGGTTGTTGTCGAAGAGATCCTGCAGTTCAGTGCTCATGGTTTCAGTTTAAAGAGGCGCCGCGCCACAAACGGCACGCACGCTCATAGGGTCTCGTCGAACAGCTCGCGGCCGATCAGCATGCGCCGGATCTCCGACGTGCCGGCACCGATCTCGTAGAGCTTGGCGTCGCGCCACAGCCGGCCGAGCGGGTAGTCATTGATGTAGCCATTGCCGCCGAAGATCTGGATGCCCTCGCCGGCCATCCAGGTGGCCTTCTCGGCGCACCACAGGATCACGCTCGCGCAGTCCTTGCGCACGCGCCGCGCATGGCCGCCGCCGAGCGCATCGAGGTGCTTGCCCACGGTGTAGCAGAAACTGCGCGCCGCCTGCAGCACGGTGTACATGTCGGCCAGCTTGGCCTGGATCAGCTGGAACTCGCCGATGCGCCGGCCGAACTGGCGGCGCTCGTGGACATAGGGCACGACGTTGTCCATCACCGCCTGCATGATGCCGATCGGGCCGGCGGCCAGCACCGCGCGCTCGTAGTCCAGCCCGCTCATCAGCACCTGGGCGCCGCCATGGAGCCCGCCGAGCAGGTTCCCGGCCGGCACCTCGACGTCCTGGAACACCATCTCGCCGGTGTGGCTGCCGCGCATGCCGAGCTTGTCGAGCCGCTGCGCGGTCGAGAAGCCCGGCATGCCCTTCTCGACGATGAAGGCGCTGACGCCGCGCGCGCCGAGCTCGGGCGCGGTCTTGGCGTAGACGATCATCACGTCGGCGTCGGGGCCGTTGGTGATCCACATCTTGCTGCCGTTGAGCACGTAGGCGCCGCCGCGCTCGACGGCACGCAGCTGCATGCCCATCACGTCGGAGCCGGCGCCGGACTCGCTCATCGCCAGCGCGCCGACCTGCTCGCCCGAGATCAGCTTCGGCAGGTACTTCGCCCGCTGCGCCGCGCTGCCGTGGCGCTGGAGCTGGTTGACGCACAGATTGCTGTGCGCCCCATAGCTCAGGCCGACGCTGGCCGAGGCGCGGCTGATCTCCTCCATCGCGACCATGTGCGCGAGGTAGCCCAGGCCGGCGCCGCCCTCGGCCTCCGGCACGGTGATGCCGAGCACGCCGAGCGCGCCGAGCTGGCGCCACAAGTCCGGCGGGAAGCGGTCGCTCGCATCGATCTCGGCGGCGCGCGGCGCGATCTCGGCCTGCGCGAAGGCGCGCACCGCGTCGCGCAGCGCGTCGATGTCCGCGCCGAGCTGGAAGTCGAGGCCAGGCAGGTCCATGGCGGTCTCCTCGGACGGGTGGGCGCTCAGCGGGCCACGCGCCGCGGCGCCTGCTCCTGCGCGTCGAGCAGCCGGCGCGCCTCCTGCTCGTGCGCCGCCACCTCCTCGAGCGTGGCCTGCAGGTCGACGAGCTGCGCCTCGATCTGCCGGCGGTGCGCGCCCAGCACCGCGAGGTACTGGCGCAGCTGCGGCAGCGAGTCGCGCGGCGACTCGTACATGTCGACCAGCGCCTTGATCTCGGCCAGGCTCAGGCCGAGGCGCTTGCCGCGCAGCGTCAGCCGCAGGCGGGTGCGGTCGCGCGCGCTGTAGACGCGCTGGCGCCCGCCCGTGCCGCCGCGCTGCGGCGCGAGCAGGCCGGAGTCCTCGTAGAAGCGGATCGCCCGGGTCGTCAGGTCGAACTCGCGCGCCAGCTCGCCGATCGTGTAGACGGGCGAGGCCGGGACGGCGGCGGCGGACTCGGGCATGTCGGTGCGGCGACCTACAATGAGGTCACAGTTGACGTTGACGTTGACGTTAACGTCAACTTTAGCAGCCCGCGTCCCCGCCGTGAACGCCCTCGAACAGCAACTGCACTACCCGCTCGGCGACGCGCTGCCGGCGCCCGGGCACGCGCTCGACTTGGCGCCCGGCCTGCGCTGGCTGCGCATGGACCTGCCCTTCGCGCTCGACCACATCAACCTGTGGCTGCTGCGCGACCGTCTCGACGGCCCGGACGGGCCGCGCGAGGGCTGGGCGATCGTCGACTGCGGCGTCGCCGACGCGCCCACGCGCGCCGCCTGGGAGCAGGTGTTCGCGAGCGCGCTCGACGGCCTGCCGGTGCTGCGCGTGATCGTGACCCACATGCATCCGGACCACATCGGCAACGCCCAGTGGCTGTGCGAGCGCTGGGGCTGCGGGCTGTGGATCAGCCAGACCGACTGGAACGCCGCGCGCATCGCAACGGTCTCGACCACCGGCTTCGGCGGCGAGGCCGCGGCCGCGCATTTCGCGCGCCATGGCCTCACCGACCCGCAGGCGGTCGCCAAGGTGCGCCAGCGCGCGAACTACTACGCCTCGATGGTGCCGGCGGTGCCGTCGAACCACCACCGCCTGCTCGACGGCCGCACGCTGCGCGTCGGCGCGCAGGCGTGGCGCTGCATCGCCGGCTACGGCCACGCGCCCGAGCACATCGCGCTGCACTGCCCGGAGATCGATGGCGCACCCGAGCGCGGGGCGGCCCGTCGTCCGAGCGGCGTGCTGATCGCCGGCGACATGGTGCTGCCGCGCATCAGCACCAACGTCAGCGTGATCGACCTCGAGCCCGAGGCCGACCCGCTGACGCTCTACCTCGAGTCGATCGAGCGGCTGCGCGCGCTGCCCGCCGACACGCTGGTGCTGCCCTCGCACGGCCGCCCGTTCACCGGCCTGCACACCCGCATCGACCAGCTGCAGGCCCACCACGCGGCGCGCTTCGAGACCGTGCTGGCGGCCTGCCGCGCGCGCCCGACCAGCGCCGCCGAGCTGCTGCCGCTGCTGTTCCGGCGCACGCTCGACCTGCACCAGACTACCTTCGCGATGGGCGAGGCGATCGCCCACCTGCACGCGCTGTGGTTCGCCGGGCGGCTGCAGCGGCGCGAGGGCGCCGACGGGGTGCTGCGCTTCGTGGCCGCCTGAGCGCGACCGGGGCGCCGGCCGGCGCGGCTAGTCCAGCGCCGGCAGCAGCTCGCTCCTGAGCGTGCCGCGCGCGGCCTCGACGTCCGGGATCACCGAGCGCACCACGTCCCAGAAGCGCGGGCCGTGGTTCATCTCGCGCAGGTGCGCGAGCTCGTGGGCGACGACGTAGTCGATGGTCGGCAGCGCGAAGTGGATCAGCCGCCAGTTCAGCCGGATCGAGCCGTCGGCACGGGCGCTGCCCCAGCGCGTCTGCGCCGAGCTCAGCGCCAGCCGGCGCCACTGCACGCCCAGCCGCGGCGCGTAGAGCTGGCAGCGCTCCTCGAACACGCGCCGCGCCTGGCGCTGCAGCCAGGCCTGCACCACGTCGCGGATCTGCTCGGGCGCGGCGCCCTGCGGCAGGCCGATGTGCAGCGTCAGGCGCGGCACGCCGGGCAGCGTGGCGGCGGCGCTGTTGAGCACGGCCCCGGTCGCACGCGCATCGAGCACCAGGATCACGGTCTCGCCGAGGAAGGGCAGCGTGGCGCCGTCGCGCCATTCGATGCGCGCGGCGTCCTGCTTGCGCGCGCGCTCGTGCTGCTCGACCAGCTTGGCGCGGATCCAGGCGGCCTTCTCGCGCAGCGCCGCCTCGACCTCGCCGACGCCGACCCAGCGCGGCGCGCGCACCGACAGGCCCTCGGCCGACACCACCATGCCGATCGAGCGCCGCCGCACGCGCTTGAACTCGTAGGCGACGACGGCATGGCCGAGGTCGATCTCGCGCGCGGCGCGCGGGTGCTGGAAGCGGGTGGGAGCGAGCGCCGCGGCCAGCGGCAGGGCCGGCGCGGCGGCGGCCACCGCGGGCCGCGCGTCGGCG
>CAYOXW010000177.1:5547-5952 GCA_964408005.1 uncultured Methylibium sp. | reverse complement strand
TGACGAAGTCCTCGAAGCAGTCGCGCGTGCGGGTGTAGCGGTGCGGCTGGAAGGCGATCACGAGCCGCTGCCCCGGGAAGGCACCGCGCGCGGCGGCGATCACCGCGGCCATCTCGACCGGGTGGTGGCCGTAGTCGTCGATCAGCGTGAAGCGGCCGCCCCCCGGCACCGGCAGCTCGCCGTAGCGCTGGAAGCGCCGCCCGACGCCGGCAAAGGCGGCGAGCGCCTTCTGCAGCGGCGCGTCCGGCAGCTCCAGCTCGGCCGCCACCGCGATGACGGCCAGCGCATTGCGCACGTTGTGCTCGCCGGGCAGGTTCAGCGTCACCTCGAGGTCGGGCATCACGACGCCGTTGCGGCGCTGCGCGGTGAAGCGCATCTGCCCGCCCGGCAGGGCCTGCACGTTCA
>CAYOXW010000177.1:0-5537 GCA_964408005.1 uncultured Methylibium sp. | reverse complement strand
ACGGCGCGCACCTGGCTGTCCGCGCCGAAGCCGTAGCTGACCACCGGGCGCGAGATCATCGGGATGATCGAGCGCACGCCCGGGTCGTCGCCGCAGACGATCGCCGCGCCGTAGAAGGGCATGCGGTGGATGAACTCGACGAAGGCGGCCTTGAGCTTCGCGAAGTCGTGGCCGTAGGTGTCCATGTGGTCGGCGTCGATGTTGGTCACGACGCTGAGCACCGGCATCAGGTTCAGGAAGGAGGCATCGGACTCGTCGGCCTCGACGACGATGTAGTCGCCGGCACCGAGCCGCGAGTTCGCGCCGGCGCTCTCGAGCCGCCCGCCGATCACGAAGGTCGGGTCCAGCCCGGCCTCGGCCAGCACGCTGGCGACCAGCGAGGTCGTGGTCGTCTTGCCGTGGGTGCCGGCGATCGCGATGCCGCGCTTCAGGCGCATCAGCTCGGCCAGCATCACCGCGCGCGGCACCACCGGCACGCGCCGGGCGCGCGCGGCGATGACCTCGGGGTTGTCGCCCTTCACGGCCGTGGACGTGACCACCGCCTCGGCGCCGGCGATGTGCGCGGCATCGTGGCCGATCGCGACGCGGATGCCCAGCGAGGCGAGTCGGCGCGTCGTCGCGCCGTCGGCCTGGTCCGAGCCCGAGACCGTGTAGCCGAGGTTGTGCAGGATCTCGGCGATGCCGCACATGCCGGCGCCGCCGATGCCCACGAAGTGAATGTGCTTCACCGCATGCTTCATGACTTCACCAGTCTTTCGATTTCGTCGGCCACCCGCGCCGCGGCACGCGGGCGGCTCAGCGCGCGGGCCTTCTCGGCCATCGCGAGCAGCTGGGCACGGTCCAACGAGCGCAGCGTGTCGGCGAGCGTCTGAGGGTTCAGCTCGGCCTGCGGCAGGTGGATCGCCGCGCCATGCTGGGCCAGGTGCAGCGCGTTGTCGCGCTGGTGCGAGGTGGTGCTGACGATCAGCGGCACCAGCACGCTGGGCACGCCGGCGGCGCAGAGCTCGCTGACCGTCACCGCGCCGGCGCGGCAGACCGCCAGGTCGCAGTGGGCGAGCCGCGTGGCCATGTCGTCGATGAAGGCCAGCACCTCGACGCCCTGCCGCAGGCCGACTTGCTCGTAGGCCGCCTTGACCGCGTCGCGGTTCAGCGCGCCGGTCTGGTGGATCACCAGCGGGCGCTCGGCCGGCTCCAGCAGCGCCAGCGCCTGCGGCAGCGTCTCGTTGAGCACCCGCGCGCCCAGGCTGCCGCCGACCACCAGCAGCCGCAGCGGGCCTGCGCGGCCGGCGTAGCGCTCGGCCGGCGCCGGCAGCGCCTCGATCTCGGCGCGCACCGGATTGCCGGTGACGACCGCCTGCCTCGTGGTCGCGGCCGCCGCGCCGTCGAAGCCGAAGGCGATGCGGTCGGCCACCGGCTTGAGTGCGCGGTTGCTCAGCAGCAGCGCCGCGTCGGCGTTGACCAGCACCAGCGGCTTGCCGAGCAGCGAGGCCATCAGCCCGCCGGGAAAGCAGACATAGCCGCCCATGCCGAGCACCGCGGTGGCGGAGCGACGGCGCAGGATGCGCAGGCACTCGATGAAGGCGCCAAGCAGGCGCAGCCCGCCGCTCAGCGTGTGCAGCCAGCCCTTGCCGCGCAGGCCGCTGAAGGCGATCCGGTCCATCGCGATTCCCGACTCGGGCTCGGGCGGCACCAGCTTGTTCTCCATGCCGCTGCTCGTGCCGAGCCAGCTCACCGTCCAGCCACGCTGCTGCATCTCGCGCGCGACCGCAAGGCCGGGAATCACATGGCCGCCGGTGCCGGCCGCCATCACGACGAGATGGCGCGTCATGCCCGGCCTCCGCGCATGAGCTGGCGATTCTCGATGTCCACGCGCAGCACGATCGCCAACGCGATGCAGTTCATCAGGATCGCCGAGCCGCCGTAGCTCATCAGCGGCAGCGTCAGCCCCTTGGTCGGCAGCACGCCGAGGTTCACACCCATGTTGATGAAGGCCTGCCCGCCCATCCAGATGCCGACGCCCTGCGCGACCAGGCCCGAGAACACCCGGTCCAGCGCGATCGCCTGACGACCGATGTGGAACACGCGCCGCGTCAGCCAGAAGAAGGCCGCGATCACCGCGAACACGCCGACGAAGCCGAGCTCCTCGCCGATCACCGCGAGCAGGAAGTCGGTGTGCGCCTCGGGCAGGTAGTGCAGCTTCTCGACCGAGGAGCCCAGGCCCTGGCCGAAGATCTCGCCGCGGCCGAAGGCGATCAGCGAGTGCGAGAGCTGGTAGGCCTTGCCCAGCGTGTACTTCTCGTCCCAGGGGTCGAGGTAGGCGAAGATGCGCTCGCGCCGCCATTCGCTCAGCGTGATCATCAGCACGAAGGCGCCGAGCAGCAGCATCGTGATCAGCAGGAACATCCGGCCGTTGACGCCGCCGAGGAAGAGGATGCCCATCGCGATCGCGGCGATGACCATGAAGGCGCCCATGTCCGGCTCGGCCAGCAGCAGCACGCCGAGCAGCACGACGGCCACGCCCATCGGGGTGACGGCACGCAGGAAGTCCTCCTTGACCTCCATCTTGCGCACCATGTAGCCGGCCGCGTAGAGCGCGATCGCGAGCTTGGCGAGCTCGCTGGGCTGGAAGTTCATGATGCCCAGCGGGATCCAGCGGCGCGCGCCGTTGACGCCCTTGCCGATGCCGGGGATCAGCACGAACACCAACAGCACCAGCGCGACGACGAACAGCAGCGGTGCGTACTTCTCCCACACGCTCATCGGCACGCGCAGCGTGACCGCCGCCGCGACCGCGGCGATCGCGATCGCCAGGATGTGGCGGCTCAGGAAGTGGGTCGGCTGGTAGCGCGCAAAGCGCGGGCTGTCGGGCAGCGCGACCGAGGCCGAATAGACCATCACCAGCCCGAGCGCGAGCAGCGCGACGACCACCCAGACCAGTGCCTGGTCGAAGCCGAGCAGCCGCGCCGGCTGGCCCGAGGACACGCCTACCCAGTCGCGGATCGGCAAGGCCTCCGGCTTGCGGCGCAGCCGCTCGAACAGGCCGCCGAGACGGGTCGCGAGTGCGCTCACGCGATCTCCCCGTGGTCCTGCGCCAGCGCCTGCACCGCCGTGGCGAAGACCTCGGCGCGGTGCGCATAGTTGCGGAACATGTCCAGGCTCGCGCAGGCCGGGCTGAGCAGCAGCGCATCGCCCGGCTGGGCCTGCTCGTAGGCCCAGCGCGTCGCGGCCTCCAGGCTGTCATGGCGCTGCAGCGGCACGCCGCTGCCGGCCAGCGCGGCCTCGATCGCCGCCGCATCGCGGCCGATCAGCGCGACCGCGCGCGCATGCCGTGCGACCGGCGCGGCCAGCGGCGCGAAGTCCTGGCCCTTGCCGTCGCCGCCGAGGATGAGCGCGAGCCGGGCCGGCGCCTTGTCGGCGCCCAGGCCGTCGAGCGCGGCGACGGTCGCGCCGACATTGGTGCCCTTGCTGTCGTCGTAGGCCTCGACGCCGCCGACGGTGGCGATCCACTCGACGCGGTGCGGCTCGCCGCGGTACTCGCGCAGGCCGTGCAGCATCGGCGCGAGCGGGCGGCCGATCGCGCTGGCCAGTGCCAGCGCGGCCAGCGCGTTGGCGGCGTTGTGGCGGCCGCGGATGCGCAGCGCGTCGGCCGGCATCAGGCGCGTCAGATGCAGCTCCTCGGCGTCGGCGGCGGCCTTGGCGCCCCGGCCCGGCTTGGCGGTCTCGTCGGCCTCGGCGGCGCGCACCAGCCAGGCCATGCCGTTCTCGACCACCAGGCCGTAGTCGCCCGGCTGGCGCGGCGCGTCGAGACCGAAGCGCACGACCTTGCGCGAACGCACCTGCGCCCGCGTGCCGCGGCCGGCCGGCTTGATCGTCACCGGCGCCGGCACCATCGCCTCGACCTGCGCGTCGTCGCGGTTCACGACCATCGTGCAGCCCCAGGCCTCGGCGGGGCCGTAGATGCGCGCCTTGGCCTCGGCATAGGCGGTCATCGAGCCATGCCAGTCGAGGTGGTCCTGGGTGATGTTGAGCACCACCGCGGCGTCGGGCAAGAAGCCCTGCACGCCGTCGAGCTGGAAGCTGGAGAGCTCGAGCACCCAGACCTCGGGCAGGTGCTCGAAGACCGGCGCGGCCGGCGGGGGCGGGGCCAGCGCGAGCGGAGTGTCGTCGTCGGACGGCGCGGCGTCGGGGGCGTCGGGGGCGTCGGGGGCAGCCTCGGCGGTTTCGGCGGTTTCGGGGGACGGGTCCTCGGCGACCGGCGCCTCGGCCGGCTCGGCGGCGACCGGCGGCGCGGCCTCGCCCTCGAGGTCGAGCGCCGCCGCCAGCGTCGCCAGCATCGTCGGCCCGACATTGCCGGCCACCGCGACGCGCGCACCGCTGCGCTCGACGAGCTGGCCGCACATCATCGTCGTCGTCGTCTTGCCGTTGGTGCCGGTGATCGCGATCAGCTTCGGCGCGTAACCGCGCTCGGCCTGCAGGTCCGCGAGCGCCTCGGCGAACAGGCCGAGCTCGCCCTGCACCGGAATGCCGAGCTCGGCCGCGCGCGCCAGCAGCGGCGCGAGCGCGGCGTCGAGGGGCGACAGGCCCGGGCTCTTCAGCACGCGCTGCACGCCATCGAGCTGCGCCGCAGCGAAGCCGACCGCACGCGCCACGCCCGGCAGCGCGGCCGCCTGCGGCGGGCTCTCGCGCGAGTCGGCCACGCGCACGCTCGCGCCGTGGCGCGCGCACCAGCGCGCCATCGCGAGCCCCGAATCGCCGAGGCCCAGCACGAGGACGGTCTGACCTTGCAGCGTCTTCATCGCAGCTTCAGCGTCGACAGGCCGACCAGGCACAGCAGCATCGTGATGATCCAGAAGCGGATCACGACCTGGGTCTCCTTCCAGCCGACCTTCTCGTAGTGGTGGTGCAGCGGCGCCATCAGCAAGATGCGCTGGCCCTGGCCGTAGCGCCGCTTCGTGTACTTGAACCAGGCCACCTGGGCCATCACCGACAGCGCCTCGACGACGAAGATGCCGCCCATCAGCGCCAGCACGATCTCCTGACGCACGATCACCGCGATCGTGCCGAGCGCGCCGCCGAGCGCGAGCGCGCCGACATCGCCCATGAAGACCTGCGCCGGGTGGGCGTTGAACCACAGGAAGGCCAGCCCGGCGCCGGCCATCGCGGCGCAGAACACCAGCAGCTCGCCGGCGCCCGGGATGTGCGGCAGCAGCAGGTAGTTCGCGAACACCGAGTTGCCGGTCACGTAGGCGAAGATGCCCAGCGCCGAGCCGACCATCACGACCGGCATGATCGCCAAGCCGTCCAGCCCGTCGGTCAGGTTGACCGCGTTGCTGGTGCCGACGATGACGATGTAGGTCAGGATGATGAAGCCGGTCACGCCCAGCGGGTAGCTGACCGTCTTGAAGAAGGGCACGATCAGGTCGGCGCGGTTGGGCAGCGGGGCCTGGAAGCCGCTGGTGATCCAGTTGATGAACAGCTCGGCCACCCGCGCGTTCGAGGTCTCGGCGACGCTGAAGGTCAGGTAGAAGGCCGCGATC
>CAYOXW010000176.1:0-6006 GCA_964408005.1 uncultured Methylibium sp. | reverse complement strand
GCGTCGCGACGACCGCCGCCACCGCCGACCCGACCATGATCGTCGGGATCACCCGCACCGGGTCGGACGCGGCGAACGGAATCGCCCCCTCGGTGATCCCGATCATCCCCATCGCGAGGCCCGCCCATCCGGCGTCTCGCTCCTCGTCGCGCCAGAGCCTTCGGCCGAGAAGCGTCGCGAGCCCCAGCCCGAGCGGCGGGCGCCCCGCGCCACGGCGCCCGCGCGGCGCCCGCCGCCGCCGAACACGCTCCCGTCGGCGCCCACCGGCCATGCGCCCGGCTCGCTGCGCCTGTCCAAGCAGATGACCGCGCTGGGTCTGGCGTCGCGGCGTGAGGCCGACGAGTGGATCGCGCAGGGCTTCGTGCGCGTCGACGGCCGGATCGTCGACACGCTGGGCGCGCGCGTGCTGCCCGGCCAGCGCATCGAGGTCGACCCGCAGGCGCAGCAGCAGCAGGCGCAGCGCGTCACGGTGCTGCTGCACAAGCCGCTCGGTGTCGTGTCGGGCCAGGCCGAGGACGACCACAAGCCGGCGCTCACGCTGGTCACGCCCGAGCACCGCTGGCGCGGCGACGCCAGCACGCTGCGCTTCAATGCCTCGCACCTGCGCCAGCTGGTGCCGGCAGGCCGCCTGGATCTGGACTCGACCGGCCTGCTGGTGCTGACCCAGGACGGCCGCGTCGCGAAGGCGCTGATCGGCGTCGACTCGACCATCGAGAAGGAGTACCTCGTCAAGGTGCGCTGGAGTGGCCGGCCCGAGGTCAGCGACCTGAAGGCGGAATTCCCCGCCGAGCAGCTGGCCCGGCTACGCCACGGCCTGGTGCTCGACGACCGCGTGCTGCAGCCGGCCAAGGTCAGCTGGCAGAGCGAACAGCAGCTGCGGGTCGTGCTGCGCGAGGGCATGAAGCGCCAGATCCGCCGCATGTGCGAGGAAGTCGGCCTGCAGGTCGTGGCGCTCAAGCGCATCCGCATCGGGCGCATCGCGCTCGGCGAGCTGCCCCCCGGCCAGTGGCGCTATCTGGCGCCCTGGGAGTCCTTCGGCTGAGCCACCCGCGGCGGCGCGCGACGCGGGCGCTCGGCGGCACGGCGCGCCGCCTCGACGCGCTGCAGCGTCGCCACCGCGGCATCGCGCCAGGCGGGTTCGAGCGCCGCCCGCGCGAGTGCACGGCGGGCCGCCGCCTCGGCCTCGCCCTGCCGGCCCTGCGCCAGCCTCACCTCCGCCAGGTTGATCCACGCCGGCGCGCTGTCATGGCGTTCGGCGGCGGCCGCAAAGGCGCGCGCCGCGCCCTCGAGGTCAGCGCTGGCGTGGCGCGCATTGCCGGCGCCGATCGCCAGCGTCAGGTTGGCCGGCCAGCGCTCCAGCGCCGCGTCATAGACACGCCGCGCGGCCGCGGGCGTGGCGACCCGCTCGAAGGCGACCGCGGCGGCGGCGAGCTCGCTCTCGGTCGCGCTCGCCGGCAGCTCGCCGGGCGACAGCGCGACGAAGGCCCAGTGGCCTCCGCGCGCCCAGGTGTGTTCGAAGGTCGAGATCGGCAGCACCTGACGCTCGGTGGTGCCGGAGCGCAGCAGCAGCTCGCCGCGCGCAAGGTCGTGGCCGATCACGACGGCGTAGTGCCAGGCCGGCGCGATCTCCAGCGCGAGGTTCTGCAGCACGACGACCGGATGGCCGGCGCTGACCTCGCCGAGCACGGCCTCCAGCGTCGCTGGCAAGCGCACCGCGAGCGCCCCCTGGCGGCGCGCGGTCGCGAGCATCTCCAGCTGCAGGCTGCCGCGGCGCGCCGGCAGGTAGACCTGCTCGGTCAAGGCCTCGGGCCGCACCGCGATGCCGGCGGCACCGAGCGCGGTCGCGAGCGCGGCCGGGCCGCACTCATACTCGGTTTGCGGGAAGAAGGGGGTGGCGCCCAGCTCGACCGGCTGGCGCAGCGCCGCCGGCGGCGACTGCTGCAGCGCGCGCGTCTGCGGCGGCGTCAGCGCCGCGCAGCCGGCGAGCAGGGCCAGCGCCGCCGCGGCGAACGCGCGGCGGCCGGCACGGATCAACGCACCGAGCGGGTGAACGGGAACACCTTCGTGAGACCGAGGATGTCGGTGACCAGCAGCACCAGGAAGATGAACACGATCGCGCCGACGAAGCCGTCGGCGCCGGCCGGCGCGGTGTCCAGCGTGTGCGCGAGCTGGGCGACCTCGGCATCGGTCAGCGCCGCGACGCGCTCGCGCGCCTGATCGGCGCTGACGCCGCGCTCCTGCAAGCCGGCGGCAACCTCGGGGCGGTCGAGGTAGGACAGCACGTGCGCGCGCTGCGCGACGGCGGCCGCATCCACCGAGACCACGCCCTGCGCAGCGGCGACCTCGGCGGTGCCGACCAGCGCCGACTGGGCCGCGTGGACGGCGCCCCCATAGCTCAGGCTCATGGCCACCAGTGCGGTCACCCAGGATTTCTTCGTACGGACCATGCGAACCTCCTCGATCGTTAGGATGCTCCCCGCGCGCCTCGCGCAGGGTCGCCGGTGATGCTAGCGGCGCCCCGACCGATCGCTGTTACAAAATCCTCCGCCTCGATGCCGCCCCCCTCCTCCCCTCCCGCGCGGCTGCGTGGACTGTGTCTCGCCGGCCCGACCGCGGCCGGCAAGACCGCCGCCGCGCTGGCCCTGGCCGAGCGATTGCCGCTCGAGGTGATCAGCGTCGACTCGGCGCTGGTCTACCGCGGCATGGACGTCGGCACCGCCAAGCCCAGCGCCGCCGAGCGCGCCGCGGTGCCGCACCATCTGATCGACATCCTGGAGCCGACCGAGGCCTATTCGGCCGCGCGCTTCGTCGCCGACGCGAACGCGCTGATCGAGGCGATCACCGCGCGCGGGCGGCTGCCGCTGCTGGTCGGCGGCACGATGCTGTACTTCAAGGCCTTGTTCGATGGCATCGACACGCTGCCGGCGGCGGCGCCGGCACTGCGCGCGGCGATCGATGCCGAGGCGCGCGAGCGCGGCTGGCCGGCGCTGCACGCCGAGCTGGCCCGCGTCGACCCGCAGACCGCACGGCGGCTGGCGCCGAACGATGCCCAGCGCATCCAGCGCGCGCTCGAGGTGTGGCGCGCCAGCGGCCAGCCGCTGTCGAGCTTCCACAGCGGCCGCTTCGAGCACCGCGACGCGCCGGTGGACCTGGCCCTGATCGCACTCGAGCCGGCCGAGCGCGGCTGGCTGCACCAGCGCATCGACGCGCGCTTCGCGCAGATGCTCGAGGCCGGACTGCTCGACGAGCTGCGGCGGCTGCGCGCGCGCGGCGACCTCCATGCCGAGCTGCCCTCGATGCGCTGCGTCGGCTACCGACAGGCCTGGGAGGCGCTCGACGCGGCCGACCCGCCCGCGCTCGCCGGGCTGCGGGAGCGCGGCGCCGCCGCGACACGGCAGCTGGCGAAACGCCAGCTCACCTGGCTGCGTGGCATGCCCTGGCGGCACGTGGTCGAGGCCGCCGCACCCGACGCCACCGAGCAGGTCGTGCGGCTGGCCGAGCGGCTGTGGGCCGGGCCGCGATGACGCTGCTGCGGGTCGAGCAACTCGCCAAGCGCTACGGCGCGGTGCCGGTGTTCGAGGACGTGTCGCTGGCGATCGAGCCGGGCGAGTTCGTCGCGCTGGTCGGCGAGTCGGGGGTCGGCAAGTCGACGCTGCTGAACATCATCGCGGGGCTCGACGAGGCCGATGCCGGGGAGGTGATGCTCGATGGCGTCACGCTGCGCACGCTCGACGACGCGGGACGCGCCCGCCTGCGTCGCGAGACGCTCGGCTTCGTGTTCCAGGCCTTCCACCTGCTGCCGCAGCTCAGCGTGCACGACAACGTCGCGCTGCCGCTGCTGCTGCTCGGCCGCCCCGACGCGCAGCGTGTCGAGGCACTGCTCGACGCGGTCGGTCTCGCCGGCCTGGGATCGCGCGAGCCGGCGCAACTCTCCGGCGGTCAGCTGCAGCGCGTCGCGATCGCGCGTGCGCTGGTGCACCGCCCGCGACTGATCCTGGCCGACGAGCCGACCGGCAACCTCGACCCGCGCAGCGCACAGCGGGTCCTGGATCTGCTCGCCACCCAGATGAGGGGGGCCGGCGCGGCCTGTCTGCTGGCCACGCATTCGACCCTCGCGGCACAGCGGGCCGATCGCGTGATGCATCTCACGGCCACCGGCCTGCATCCGGTGCGCTCGCCCCCTTAGGCGCGGGGACGACAAAGTTCAAGTTCATAGGACACTTCGTTACAGATCAAGCGACGGCCCTTGCGGCCGCCCCACAAGGAGTCCTCGATGTCCCGTCTGCTGCCCCGCCTGCTCTGCAACATCGCGATCGCCCTCGGTGCGACTGCGGCGCACGCCATCCCGACGGCCACCGATGTGTCACCCAAGTTCGGCTTCAGCTTCTCCGAGTACCTCGGCGATGCAACGCTCGGCGGCGGCCAGCTCGGCCTCAACAACCAGGTGTTCTGGGTTCACGAGGGCACGGGCGAGTACAAGGGTCAGCAGGTCGACTCCTGGTTTCTGGTCTTCGAACCGACGGCGGATCGCGTCAAGGGTTCGCTGCGCTTCGACGGTCGCATCGAAGCGGTATTCGACAGCCGGGCCGAGCTGCAGGCCAGCAGCAGTTTTGAGAGCGATGCGCACGACTACCGCTACCACCGCGCGGTCGGCCTCGAGGGCAAGGATCGCCTGCAGGTCCGTGGTCAAGAGCTGCGCATCGACTGGAGCGGCGGCCTCCTGGGCGACCACGTTCGCGTGCTGACGCGCAGCAGCAGCATCGCAGCACCGACCTTGCCGGCGGCGATCGAGACGCCCCCCGCACCCGTCGCGCCGATCCCCGAGCCCTCGACCTATGCGCTGATGGGCGCCGGCCTGCTCGCCATCCTGTTCATGGCGCGTCGCCGCCGCGACGACTGAGCGTCCCGGGCGCGGGATCTCCGCGCTCCCCCTCCCCGCACCGGGCCGCTTCACGCGGCCCGGTGCCGTTTTCGGGCACGCACGCACGCGAGCCCCGGCGCCGAGAATCGGGGCGTGGTCCGACCGACACTGCTGCTGCGCCTGCTCGCGACGCTGTCCTGGCGCGAGCTGCGCCACCAGCCGCTGCGCCATGCGCTTGCGGTGCTCGCGGTGGCGCTTGGCGTCGCGCTGGCCTACGCGGTCCAGCTGATCAATGCGTCGGCCCTCGCCGAGTTCGCCGGCGCGCTGCGGCAGGTGCACGGCGAGCCCGACCTGGTGCTGCGCGCCGACGGCACCGCGGGCTTCGATGAGGACTGGTACGCCCGCGTCGCGGCCGACCCGCGGGTCGCGCTGGCCTCGCCGGTGGTCGAGCTCGAGGTGCAGGCCTTCGACCGCCGTGGCCACCGCCAGCGGCTGACGCTGCTCGGCGTCGACGCGCTGACGGTCGCGGCGCTGTCGCCGGCGCTGCGGCCGCAGCCCGCCGATCCGTCCGAGCGCGACGCCCTGTTCGACCCCGACGCGCTGTTCCTCAATGCCGCCGCGCAGCGCGCGCTCGGCGTCGTCGCCGGCGATCGCGTGCCGCTGCAAAGCGCACTGGCGCTGCGGCCGCTGCGCGTGGCCGGCACCGTCGTGGCGCCGGGGGCCGCGCTGGCGGTGATCGATCTGGCCGGCGCGCAGCAGCACTTCGACCGCCTCGGCCGGCTGGACCGCATCGACCTGCGGCTCGTGCCGGGGGCCGATGCCGACGCGCTGCGCCGCGCCCTCGCGCTGCCGGCCGGTCTGCGGCTGGCGCCTCCCGGCGAGGCGGTCCAGCGCCTGTCGCAGGTATCGCGCGCCTACCGCGTCAACCTCGCGGTGCTCGCGCTGGTCGCACTGTTCACCGGCGGCTTCCTGGTGTTCTCGATGCAGTCGCTGTCGGTCGCGCAGCGCCAGCCGCAGTTCGCGCTGCTGGGCGTGCTCGGGCTCGGCGCCGGCGAGCGCGCCGCGCTGCTGCGCGCCGAGTCACTGCTGATCGGCGGCGCCGGCATCGCGCTCGGCCTCGCGCTCGGCGCCGCGCTGGCCTGGGC
>CAYOXW010000175.1:0-6031 GCA_964408005.1 uncultured Methylibium sp. | reverse complement strand
CCACCTTCCTGCCGCCCTTCAACGAGGGCACGCTGCTGATCGGCCTGCGCCTGAACCCGGGCGTCACGCTGGCCGAGACCTTCGCGCTCGCGCGCCAGGCCGAGCAGCTGATCCGGCAGGTGCCCGAGGTCACGCACGTGGGCCGCCGCAGCGGCCGCGCCGAGCTGGACGAGCACGCCGAGGGCGTGCATGTCAGCGAGCTCGACGTGGGCCTGAAGCCCACCGCCGCGCTGGCCCGCGGCATGGACGAGATCAAGGCCGACATCCGCGCACGCCTGGTCCACCTGCCCGCCGCGCTGGAGATCGGCCAGCCGATCTCGCACCGCATCGACCACATGCTCTCGGGCGTGCGCTCGCAGATCGCGATCAAGATCTTCGGCGAGGACCTTGACGCGCTGCGCGGCCAGGCCGATGCGTTGCGGGCACGGCTCGCCGTGATCCCCGGCCTCGCCGACCTGCAGATCGAGAAGCAGGTGCTGGCACCGCAGATCAAGGTGCGGGTCGATCCGGTCGCCGCGGCGCAGCACGGCGTGCCGGTGCCGCAGGTGCTCGCCACGCTGCAGGGCCTGGTCGAGGGCGAGCAGATCAGCCAGATCGTCGAGGGCAACCGGCGCTTTGCGCTGGTGCTGAAGCTGCCGGAGTCGGCCCGCTCGGTGCAAGGGCTGGCCGACCTGCTGATCGAGGCGCCCGGCGGACACGTCCCGTTGGGCCGGATCGCCAGCATCGAGGACGGCGACGGCGCGAACCAGATCAGCCGCGACGACGGCAAGCGTCGCATCGTGTTGTCGGCCAACGTGTCGGGGCGGGCGCTGTCGGAGGTCGTCGCCGACATCCGCGCGGTGGTCGCCGACACCCGGCTGCCCGAGGGCAGCTTCATCACCCTGGGCGGCCAGTTCCAGGCCCAGGAGGAGGCCTCCCGGCTGGTCGGTCTGCTGTCGATCGTGTCGCTGACGCTGATGTTCGTGGTGCTCTACAGCCGCTACCGCTCGGCCACGCTGGCGGCGCTGATCATGGTCAACATCCCGCTCGCGCTGGTGGGCGCGGTGCTCGGGCTGTGGCTGTCGGGCCAGCCGCTGTCGGTGGCGGCACTGGTCGGCTTCATCACGCTGGCCGGGATCTCGGTGCGCAACGGCATCCTGAAGGTCAGCCACTACCTCAACCTGATGCGCTTCGAGGGCGAGGCCTTCGACCCGCCGATGATCCTGCGCGGCTCGCTCGAGCGGCTCAGCCCGGTGCTGATGACCGCGCTGGTCACCGCCTTCGCGCTCGCGCCGCTGCTCTTCGAGGCCGAACGGCCGGGCACCGAGGTGCTGCACCCGGTGGCCGTGGTGATCTTCGGTGGCCTGATCGGCTCGACCCTGCTGGACACCTACGTCACGCCGGCGATGTTCTGGCTCTTCGGCCGCCGGGCGGCCGCGCAACGGCTGAACGACCGGGATGCCGACGCGCTGTGAACACCGCCGCCGCACCCCTTTCTCCGCCCCGGAAGCCACCCGGCGACGGCGCGCCTCGCCGTGAACCCGCGGCGCGCCGCCGGCGGCCGCTGAACGCTATGCTGGCGAGGCGGTTCGCGCGCGGCGTCATGCCGGCACATCCAGCCAGGCCGCAGGCCAATGCAAGGGCCGACAGGCCGATGAACATGAGTCAGATCACGATCTTCCACAACCCCGCGTGCGGGACCTCGCGCAACGTGCTGGCGATGATCCGCAACAGCGGGGTCGAGCCGCTCATCGTCGACTACCTGCAGACGCCCCCCGGGCGCGAGCGGCTGCTCGAGCTGCTGGCGGCGATGAGACTCACGGTGCGCGAGCTGCTGCGCCGCAAGGGCACGCCCTACGACGAGCTCCAGCTCGATGCGCCGCACTGGAGCGACGAGCAGCTGCTCGACTTCATGGTCGCCCACCCGATCCTGATGAACCGCCCCATCGTCGTGACCCCGTTGGGCACGCGCCTGTGCCGCCCGTCCGAAACCGTGCTCGACCTGCTGCCCCAGCCGCAGCGCGCGCCTTTGAACAAGGAGGACGGCGAGCCCGTCATCGACGCGGAGGGCCGCCGTGTCGAGCGCTGAGGACAGCCTGCCCAACGTCGCGCCCGAGCACTTCGACCGCCCGAGCGGCGCGCGCCTGGCCGGCGCGGGCGCCTCGACCCACGCGCCGCGCTTCCTGATGCTCTATGGCTCGCTGCGCGAACGCTCCTACAGCAAGCTGCTGACCCTCGAGGCCGCGCGCCTGCTGCGCGCGATGGGCGCCGAGGTGCGCATCTTCGACCCGAGCGGACTGCCCCTGCCCGACGACGCCCCCGAGACCCACCCCAAGGTCCAGGAGCTGCGCGAGGCCGCGGCCTGGGCCGAGGGCATGGTCTGGACCTCGCCCGAGCGACACGGGGCGATGACCGGGATCATGAAGGCACAGATCGACTGGATCCCGCTGAGCCTGGGCGCCGTGCGGCCGACGCAGGGCAAGACCCTGGCGGTGATGGAGGTCTCGGGCGGCTCGCAGTCCTTCAACGCGGTGAACCAGATGCGGGTGCTGGGCCGCTGGATGCGCATGATCACGATCCCGAACCAGTCCTCGGTCGCCAAGGCCTTCCTGGAGTTCGACGAGGCCGGGCGCATGAAGCCCTCGGCCTATTACGAGCGCGTGGTCGACGTGATGGAGGAACTGGTGAAGTTCACGCTGCTGACCCGCGACGTGGCCCCCTACCTCGTCGACCGCTACAGCGAACGGCGCGAGAGCGCCGCGGAGCTGTCCCGGCGCGTCAACCAGCGCACGCTCTGAACCGCGACGGGCCCGGCGCGCCTTAGGTCTGCCGGGCCGCCCCCGTCACCAGCCGGGACAGCTCGGTCCGCCCGACCGGCGGCACCGTCAGCCAGGGCACGGCGTAGAGGCGCTCGGCGAGCCCGGCGCCCATGCGGTCGATCTGCCGGCGCTCGCCCGCCAGCCGCGCCGCCAGCAGGGGGTCGTGCGTGCCGGCGGCCAGGACGCTCTTGTTCAGCACCCAGGCATAGGGTTCGATGCGCGCCCGGCGCAGGTCCTCCTGCAGGGCCGCGGCCTGGGAGACCGGCGTCACCTCCGGCAGCGTCACGAGGATGACGCGGGTGTAGCTCGCATCTTGCAGCCGCATCAGCGGCGTGACCACGCGCGCCTGGGCCGGCCCCTCGAACTCGCGCATCATCTGCCGGTGGTAGGCGCCCGTCGCGTCCATCAGCAACAGCGAGTGCCCGGTCGGCGCGGTGTCCAGCACGACGAAGGCGCTGCGTGCCTCGCTGACGATGCGCGAGAAGGCATGGAAGACCGCCACCTCCTCGGTGCAGGGCGAGCGCAGATCCTCCAGCAGCAGGGCCTGCTCCTGCGCATCGAGATGCGGCGACTTCGCCGCCATGATCTTGTCGATGTAGCGCTGCGTCTCGACCTTCGGGTCGATGCGGCTGAGCTGCAGCCCGGCCACCTCGCCATCGAGCGTCTGGGCCAGGTGCGCCGCAGGGTCGGTGGTGCTCAGGTGCACCGTCTTGCCACGCTGGATCAGGCCCAGCGCCAGGGCCGCGGCGATCGTCGTCTTGCCGACGCCGCCCTTGCCCATCACCATGATCAGCCCATGCCCGGCCTGCGCCAGTTCGTCGGCCAGCGCGTCCAGACCCGGCAGCGGGCGACCCGGCTCGCCGGCCGCGATCGCGCCGCCCGGCGAGGCGGCATGGCCAGGGCGCAGCAGCGCGCGCAGGGCCGACAGGCCGACCGTGTCGAAGGCGCGCAGCGGCACGCGATCCTGCGGCAGCTCGCGCAGCGCGGCGGGCAGCTCGGCCAGCGCGACTTGCCCCTGCGCCTCGATCGCACGGGCCACGGCATCGCCGCGCTCGCTCGCATGGAAGACCCCGTTGACCGCGAGACGCTGGTTGTCCAGACCCAGCGCCCGCAACTCCTCGGACGTGCGCGCCGCCTCGGCAATGGCGCCCTTCTCGGGCCGCGTCACCAGGACCACGGTGGTCTGGGCCGGATCGCTCAGGGCCTCGAGCGCCGCCTTGAAACGCGCCTCCTGCATCTTCAGGCCCGAGTGCGGCCCGAGGCAGGACGCTCCGCGGTCGTTGCCGTTCAGAAACCCGGTCCAGGCCTTGGGCAGGCTGAGCAGGCGCAGCGTGTGCCCGGTCGGGGCGGTGTCGAAGACGATGTGGTCGTAGGGCACGCCGCGGTCGGACAGCAGCGCCGAGAACTCGTCGAAGGCGGCGATCTCCGTCGTGCAGGCGCCCGAGAGCTGCTCGCGCACCGTCGACAGCTCGTCGGCGCCGGCATGCGCGCCCATCTGCGTCAGCACGCGCTGCCGGTAGGATTCGGCCGCGCTGTCCGGGTCGATGTTCAGCACCTGCAGCCCCGGCGCGCCCGGCACCGGCACGGGCGTGTTGCGCAACTCGATGCCCAGCATCTCGTCGAGGTTCGACGCGGCGTCGGTACTGACCAGCAGCACCCGCTGCCCCGCATCGGCCAGCGCCAGGGCCGCGGCGGTCGACAGCGAGGTCTTGCCGACGCCGCCCTTGCCGGTGAAGAAGAGATAGCGTGTCGGCTCGCCCAGAAAGCCGATCGCGCGGCGCGCCAACCAGGCACTGACCTGGTCATGCGCCGGCAGGCCGCCACTGTGAACCACCTGCGTGCCGATGACGACGGCCGGCGTCGCGTGGACCCCATGGGCCCGGATCTCGTCCGGGTTCTCGACCTTGACGACATGCGCCGTCACGCCGGCGTCGCGTGCCGCCCGCTCGATCATGCCGATGGTCGTGCGGCACTTGCTGCAGCCGGAGCCGAGCACCTTGATTTCCATGTCCATGCTGCGGTTTGTACGCGCAAACGGTCCCCGTCCCGCCTGCTCGCCTCAGGCTTCTTGAGGCGCGTCAAGAGCGGGTGCGCCCCGCGGCGCGCGGCGGCGGCCCGACCGCCCCGCTGGCAGAATCATCGGCCCCGATGAGCGTCCTGCCCACGCGCGTGCTCGCCGTCATCCCACCGATGACGCAGCTCAACACGCCCTACCCCTCCACCGCCTACCTGACCGGCTTCCTGCGCTCGCGCGGGATCGATGCACGGCAGGTGGATCTGGCGCTCGCGCTGGTGCTCGATCTGTTCACGCCCGAAGGTCTGGCGGCGGTGCGCGAGTGCGTCGCCGCGCTGCCGCCGGCGCGGCGCACGCCGCGGCTGGCGGCCTTCGACGCGGCCTACGAGCGCTACGCCGCCACCATCGGTCCGGCGATCCGCTTCCTGCAGGGCGGCGACTCGACGCTGGCGCACCGCATCGCCGGCCGCGCCTTCCTGCCCGAGGGAGAGCGTTTCGCCTCGCTCGAGGTCTACATCGATCCGGACGATCCCGAGGGCGGCGATCCGCTGGCGTGGGCCTTCGGCGCGCTGGGCACGCAGGACCGCGCCCGCCACCTGGCCACGCTCTACCTGAACGACCTGGCCGACGTGCTGCGCGATGCGGTGGACCCGCGCTTCGAGTTCGTGCGCTATGCCGAGTCGCTGGCGGCCAGCCAGCCCAGCTTCGAGCCACTGGCGCAGGCCCTGGCCGCGCCGCCGACGCTGGTGGACCGCACGCTGCAGCGCCTGGCGCTGGCGGCCATCGACGAACACCAGCCCGACGTGGTGCTACTGAGCGTGCCCTTCCCCGGCGCGGTCTACGGCGCCTTCCGCATCGCCCAAGCCATCAAGGCGGCGCATCCGGCGCTGCGCATCGCGCTCGGCGGCGGCTTCGTCAACACCGAGCTGCGCGAGCTGGCCGAGGCGCGCGTGTTCGACTACGTCGACGCCGTCACGCTCGACGCCGGCGAGCGCCCGCTGCTGGCGCTGCTGGAGCACTGGGCCGGCAAGCGCTCGGCCCAGCGGCTGGTGCGCACGTTCGTGCGCGACGCCGGCGGCACGGTGCGCTACACCGACATCGGCGAGGCCGACATCCCCTTCGAGGACGTCGGCACGCCCACCTGGGACGGCCTGCCGCTGGACCGCTACCTGTCGCTGCTGGACATGCTCAACCCGATGCACCGGCTGTGGAGCGACGG
>CAYOXW010000174.1:0-6037 GCA_964408005.1 uncultured Methylibium sp. | reverse complement strand
CATGCAGCGCAGCGCCCCGGCCCCGCGTCCGGCGCCGCGCAGCGCCCCGGCGCCGGCCCCGAAGTCGGCCACCGGCTTCGACGACATGGACGACGACATCCCGTTCTGACGCCGCACCGGCACCCCGCCCCCAGGCCAGGCCCGCTCCCTCCGGAGCGGGCCTTGTCGTTTCCGGGTGCGCCGTGGCGGCCGGGCCCTCGCCGCCGGGGCACACTGGGCGCATGCGCGAGATCGAAGAGCCCTGGCTGGTCGCCTGCCTGTGCGCGGCCTGGTGCGGCAGCTGCCGCGACTACCGCGCGACCTTCGAGCGCGCCGCGCAAGCGACCGGCGATGTGCGCTTCGCCTGGGTCGACATCGAGGACGAGAGCGATGCGCTCGCGCCCTTCGAACTCGACATCGAGAACTTCCCGACGCTGCTGATCGCGCGCGGCGACGAGCTGCGCTTCCTCGGCACGGTGCTGCCGCATGCGGCGACGCTGACGCGCACGCTCGCGGCCGCGCGCGCCGCCGCGCTGGTCGGCCGCCCGGGCGGCGATGGCGCGGCACTGGTGCGCTGCGTGCGCCGCATCGGCCAGCCGATCGGCTGAGGCCCGCGCGGCCGGCCGGGCGGCCATATGCGCCGCCCCGATAAGTCCCAAGCAATCGCTTCCTTGTGATGCCTGGCGGTGCTGCCTATCGTGAAGGCCTTGTCATGCCACCCCGGAGTGCCGCGTGCCCGCCATCGTCAGCCTGCTCGGCAGTCCTGCCACCACCTCCCGCTCGGCCTATCTGCTCGCGCAGCTCGAGGCTCGGCTGGCGCGCGCGCTTGGCGAACACCCGGCGCTGACGCGTCTCGCGCTGCGCGAGCTGCCGCCGGCCGCGCTGCTGCACGCCCAGTTCCAGGACGCGGCGATCGTCGCCGCCACGCAGGCGGTGCGCGAGGCGCGCGTGCTGTTCGTCGCGACGCCGATCTACAAGGCCGCCTACAGCGGGCTGCTGAAGAGCTTCCTCGACCTGCTGCCGCCCGACGCGCTGCGCGGCAAGACCGTCGTGCCGCTGGCCACCGGCGGCAGCGCCGGCCACCTGCTGGCACTCGACTACGCGCTCAAGCCGGTGCTGGGCGCGCTCGGCGCGCGCGACATCCGCGACGCCATCTACGCCACCGACACGCAGCTGCCCGCCGACGGCGACGGCTATGCGCTCGCGCTCGAGCTGGCCGCGCGGCTCGACCGCGTCGTCGCCGACCTACTCGATCTGTGGCCGCCCCGCGCGCCCGTCGCGCCGCGGCACACGGCCGCCGGCGGCCTGCCGCGCGCCGTCCTCGCGCAGCGATGTCGTAGCGACTGAGCCCTCCCTTTCTGGACCCACCCGGTTTTGCGGGGTCGGTGGCAGGCGGTGGTTTTCCGTCTCCTCCGTGTGTTTGCTCGCGCCTGGCCTTTCGAGCCGACCCCGCCCTTCGTCTTCCCACACAGGAATGTTCGCCATGACCACCTCCCTCTCCCGCCTGCGCCGCCGCCAGGTGCTGCAAGGCTTCGGCGCGGCCGCCGCCAGCGCCTCCCTCGGCGTCTGGCCCGGCGCCGCCGGCGCCCAGGGCGCCGCGAAGGACACGCTGCGCATCGGCTACCAGAAGTACGGCACGCTGACGATCCTCAAGGCCAAGGGCGATCTCGAGAAGCGCCTCGCGCCGCTGGGCGTCACGGTGCAGTGGACCGAGTTCCCGGCCGGCCCGCAGCTGCTCGAGGGCCTGAACGTCGGCTCGATCGATTTCGGCACCGTCGGCGAGGCGCCGCCGATCTTCGCGCAGGCCGCCGGCGCGCCGATCGTCTACGTCGCCAACCAGCCGCCGGCGCCGGCGGCCGAGGCCATCCTGGTGGCCAAGGATTCGCCGATCCGCAGCGTCGCCGAGCTCAAGGGCCGCAAGGTCGCGCTGAACAAGGGCTCGAACGTCCACTACCTGCTGGTCAAGGCGCTCGAGAAGGCCGGCGTGAAGTACGCCGACGTGCAGGTCGTGTTCCTGCCGCCGGCCGACGCGCGCGCCGCCTTCGAGCGCGGCAGCGTCGACGCCTGGGTGATCTGGGATCCCTTCCTCGCCGCGGCCGAGCAGCAGCTCGGCGCACGGGTGCTGGCCGACGGCACGGGACTGGTCGCGAACCACCAGTTCTACCTGGCCTCGCGCGGCTACGCCGACCGCAAGCCCGACATCATCGCCACCATCGTCGACGAGCTCGCCCGGCTCGACGCCTGGGCCGCCAAGGACGTGAAGGCGGTGACGCAGGTGCTCGCGCCGCAGATCGGCCTCTCGCCCGAGATCACCGAGGCCTCGGCGCGGCGTTTCGCCTACGGCATCCGCCCGATCACGCCGCAGGTCGCGGCCGAGCAGCAGAAGATCGCCGACGCCTTCTTCGAGCTCAAGCTGATCCCGAAGCCGGTGAAGGTCGCCGACGCGCTGCCCAGCAGCCTGCGCGTCGCGCAGAAGCCCTGAGCGGGAGGACGCGATGAACCTCGTTCGCCGTACCCTCGCCGTCCTCGGCCTCGCGGTGGCGCTGTGGCCCGCCGCGCAGGCCCAGTCCGACGCGCCCGCGACGCTGCGCATCGGCTTCCAGAAGAGCGCCGTCAACCTGGTGATCCTCAAGCAGCAGGGCGCGCTCGAGAAGCGCTTCCCGGCCACCAAGGTGCAGTGGATCGAGTTCCCGGCCGGCCCGCAGCTGCTCGAGGCGCTGGCCGTCGGCAGCCTGGAGATCGGGCTGACCGGCGACTCGCCGCCGGTGTTCGCCCAGGCCGCCGGCAAGGACCTGCGCTATGTCGGCGCCGAGCCGCCGAAGCCGCGCAGCTCGGCCCTCCTCGTGAAGGCCGACTCGCCGATCCAGGCGCTGGCCGATCTGAAGGGCAAGAAGGTCGCGCTGCAGAAGGGCTCGAGCGCGCACTACCTGACGCTGCGCGCACTCGCCAAGGCCGGCCTGCAGTGGAGCGACATCACGCCGATCTACCTGCCGCCCTCGGACGCGCGCGCCGCCTTCGAGAAGGGCGCGGTCGACGCCTGGGCGATCTGGGACCCGTTCTACGCGGCCACCGAGATCGACGTGAAGCCGCGCGTGCTGACCAACGGCGAGGGCCTGTCGGGCAACAACAGCTTCTACCTGGCGTCGACCGCCTTCACGCAGAACCACTCGGTGGCGCTGCAGGCGATCTTCGAGGAGCTGACGAAGGCCGACGCCTACGTGCAGTCGCACCGCAAGGAGGCCGCGCAGCTGATCGCCGAGTTCAGCGGCCTGTCGCTCGAGACGGTGCAGCGCTTCCTCGAGCGGCGCCCGCGCTCGCCGACCGCGCCGCTGCCCGCCGAGCTGGTCGCCGAGCAGCAGCGCGTCGCCGAGGCCTTCTTCGAGCTCGGCCTGATCCCCAAGCCGGTCAAGGTCGTCGAGATCGTCTGGCAACCGGGCGCGGCCAGGCTCGCCCAGACCGCACGCTGACCCGGCAACGAGACCACGCCCTCGAGGCGGGCCCACGACACACGGCGCGGCGCCCGCCGCGCGACGGAGACCGATTCATGAAACTGCTCTGGTTCATCCCCACCCACGGCGACTCGCGCTACCTCGGCAGCGCGACCGGCGCGCGCGCCGCGAGCTTCGACTACTTCCGCCAGGTCGCGGTCGCCGCCGACAGCCTCGGCTACGAGGGCGTGCTGATCCCGACCGGGCGCTCCTGCGAGGACCCGTGGATCGTCGCGGCCAGCCTGATCGAGGTGACGCGGCGGCTGAAGTTCCTGGTCGCGCTGCGGCCCGGGCTCGTCACGCCCTCGCTGGCCGCGCGCATGGCGGCGACCTTCGACCGGCTCTCCGGCGGGCGACTGCTGATCAACCTCGTGACCGGCGGCGACGCGCAGGAGCTCGCCGGCGACGGCCAGTTCCTCGACCACGCGGCGCGCTACGAGCAGAGCGAAGAGTTCATGACGATCTGGCGCGAGATCCTCACGCGCTCCCATGACGGCGAGGGCGTCGACTTCGACGGCAAGCACCTGCAGGTGAAGGACGCCAAGCTGCTCTACCCCGGGCCGCAGCGGCCCTACCCGCCGCTGTTCTTCGGCGGCTCGTCGGAGGCCGCACACGAGCTCGCCGCGCAGCAGTTCGACACCTACCTGAGCTGGGGCGAACCGCCGGCCGCGGTGGCCGAGAAGATCGCCGACGTGAAGCGGCGCGCCGACCAGCATGGCCGCACGCTGTCCTTCGGCATCCGCCTGCACGTGATCGTGCGCGAGACCGAGGACGAGGCCTGGCGCGCCGCGAGCGAGCTGCTGTCGCACCTGGACGAGGCGACCGTCGCCGCCGCGCAAGCGCGCTTCTCGCAGATGGACTCGGTCGGCCAGCGCCGCATGGCCGAGCTCAACAAGGGCAGGTTCAACCGCGCCAACATCCGCGAAGGCCTGGAGATCGCGCCCAACCTGTGGGCCGGCGTCGGCCTGGTGCGCGGTGGCGCCGGCACCGCGCTGGTCGGCAGCGCGCAGCAGGTCGCCGAGCGCATCCACGAGTACGCGGCGCTGGGCATCGAGCACTTCATCCTCTCGGGCTACCCGCACCTGGAGGAGGCGCACCGCGTCGCCGAGCTGCTGTTCCCGCTGCTGCCGGTCGCGCGGCCGAAGGCCGACGCCCGCCCGGTGCTCAGCGGCCCCTTCGGCGAGATCGTCGCGAACGGCATCGTGCCGCCCGGGCAGCGCAAGCCCGCGCTGAAGGAAGCGGCGAGCTGAGGGCGGCTTCATGACGATCGCCGTGCACGCCATCGACCATGTTCAGCTGCCGCTGCCGGCCGGCAGCCTGCCGAAGGCGCGCGCCTTCTACGGCGAGCTGCTGGGCCTGAAGGAGGTGCGCGACCCGGTGCTCGACAGGCCGGGCACGCTGCGCTACCGCCTCGGCCCGCAGCGCCTCGACCTCGCCGAGGGCGCGAACGCCGGCAGCGCGCCGCAGGCCCACCTGGCCTTCGCGGTCGAGGGCGTGACGGAGATCGCGACGCGCCTGCGCGCCCAGGGCCTGCCGGTCGACGGCCCGAGCGAGCTGCTGCAGCCCGGCGGCGCCCGCGCGCTGCAGCACCTCTACATCGAAGACCCCTTCGGCAACCGCCTCGAGCTGATCGAAGGCGCTCATCAACGGCTTCACGATGCCCTCGAACTCCACTTCGCGCGCTGACGCGCCGCGGCGCCACCTGCGCCGCGCCCTGCCCTGGCTGCTGCCGCTCGCGATCCTCGTCGCCTGGGAGCTGACCTCGCGGCTGGGCTGGCTGTCCACCCGCGTGCTGCCCGAGCCGCTCGCGGTGCTGCAGGCCTTCGGATCGCTCGCCGCCTCCGGCGAGATGGCCCAGCATGTCGCGACCAGCAGCTGGCGGGCACTGACCGGCCTGGCGATCGGCGGCGGGCTCGGGCTGCTGCTCGGCCTCGTGACCGGCAGCTTCCGCGGCGCCGAGACCGCGCTCGACTCGACGCTGCAGATGGTGCGCAACATCCCGCCGCTGGCGATGATCCCGCTGGTCATCCTGTGGTTCGGCATCGACGAGGCCGCCAAGCTCTTCCTGGTCGCCTTCGGCGTGTTCTTCCCGATCTACCTGAACACCTTCCACGGCATCCGCGGCGTCGACCCGGCGCTCATCGAGATGGCGCGCAGCTACGGCCTGCAGGGCTGGGCGCTGTACCGCCACGTGATCCTGCCGGGCGCGCTGCCCAGCATCCTGGTCGGGCTGCGCTTCTCGCTCGGGCTGATGTGGGTGCTGCTGATCGTCGCCGAGACGATCTCGGCGACCGCCGGCATCGGCTACATGACGATGAACGCGCGCGAGTTCCTGCAGACCGACGTAGTGCTGGTCGGCATCCTGCTGTACGCGCTGCTCGGCAAGCTCGCCGACGTGCTGGCGCGCGGCCTCGAGCGCTGGGGCCTGCGCTGGCACCCGGGTTACCAGCCGGCCCCCTGAGCAGGAGTCCCCTGATGCATCCCCTCGAACTGGAAGTGACCGAGTTCTGGACCGCGCCGCTGGCGCGCGCGGCGGCGCAGCCGGCCGCCGCGCCGGTGCCGCGGCCCGC
>CAYOXW010000173.1:0-6067 GCA_964408005.1 uncultured Methylibium sp. | reverse complement strand
GAACCGCAACAACCTCGCCTCCCTCCCCATGAACCACCCGCCCTTGCACGTGCTCTTCCTGTGCACGCACAACTCCGCCCGCAGCCTCCTGGCCGAGGCGCTGCTGAACCATGTCGGCCGTGGGCGCTTCATCGCCCACTCGGCCGGCAGCCAGCCGCGCGGCGAACCCCACCCGCTGGCGCTGCGCGTGCTGCGCGAAGCCGGCATCCCGACCGAGGGCCTGGCCAGCAAGAGCTGGGACGTGTTCGGCACGCCCGAGGCCCCGCCGATGGATCTGGTGATCACCGTCTGCGACAACGCCGCCGGCGAGGCCTGCCCCTACTGGCCCGGCCGGCCCGCCACCGCGCACTGGGGCTACGCCGATCCGTCGGCGGTCGAGGGCGACGAGGCCGCGCGGCTCGCGGCCTTCCACCGCACGATGATCGCGATCCGCCAGCGCCTGGAGCTGCTGGTCAATCTGCCGGCGACCGCGCTCGATCGGCTGGTGCTGCAGCAGTCCGCGCGCGGACTCGCGTCGTCATGAGCACCGCGAGGCGCCTGCTCGCGGAGGGGCTGGGCACGATGCTGCTGCTGTCGATCGTGATCGGCTCGGGGATCATGGCCGAGCGGCTTGCCGGCGGCAACGTCGCGATCGCGCTGACCGCGAACACGCTGGCGACGGTGTGGGGACTGTTCGTGTTGATCGAGGTCTTCGGCCCGCTCAGCGGCGCGCACTTCAACCCGGCCGTCACGCTCGTCATGGCGCTGCGCCGCGCGCTCGGCTGGGAGCTCGCGGCAGCCTACGTCGCGGCGCAGCTGCTGGGCGCGATGCTGGGCGCCTGGCTCGCGCACGCGATGTTCGGCGAGGCGATCTGGCAGTTCTCGGCCAAGCTGCGCAGCGGCCCCGGCCAATGGCTGGCCGAGGCGGTCGCGACCGCCGGGCTGTTGCTGGTGATCCTGCGCGCCGCGCCGGGGCGCGCGAGCCTGCTGGTGGCCGGCTGGATCGGCGCCGCCTACTGGTTCACCGCCTCGACCTCGTTCGCCAACCCGGCCGCCGCCTTCGGCCGGATGTTCAGCGACAGCTTCGCCGGCATCGCGCCGGCCAGCGTGCCGGGCTTCGTCGCCGCCGAGCTGGCCGGCGCGGCGCTCGGCCTCGCGCTGCACCGCCTGCTCGGCCCCACCGAGCAGGCGCCGTCTCAGCCCTGACGCAGCACGTTGGCCAGGCGCTCGGCGCAGCGCTGTGCGAGCGCCGCGTCGCACGCCTCGACCATCACGCGCACCAGCGGCTCGGTCCCCGAGGGACGGATCAGCAGCCGGCCGCGCTCGCCGAGCTCGGCCTCGACTTCGCGCTGCGCCGCCGGCAGCGCCGGGTTGGCCTTCCAGTCCTGGCCCGGGCGCAGCTTGACGTTGATCAGCACCTGCGGGAACAGCGTCACCGGCTCGAGCAGCTGCGCAAGCGTGCGGCCGCTGCGCACCACCGCCTGCAGCACCTGCAGCGCGCTGACCAGGCCGTCGCCGGTGGTGTGCTGGTCGAGCGCGATCAGGTGGCCCGAGCCCTCGCCGCCGAGCTGCCAGCCACGCGCGAGCAGCTCCTCGAGCACATAGCGGTCGCCGACCTTGGCACGCACGAAGCCGACGCCGCGCGCGACGATCGCCTGCTCGACCGCGAGGTTGGTCATCAGCGTGCCGACCACGCCCGGCACCGCGCGGCCCTGCGCCAGCCGGTCGGTCGCGATCAGGTAAAGCAGCTCGTCGCCGTTGTAGAGGCGCCCCTTGGCGTCGACGATCTGCAGCCGGTCGGCATCGCCGTCGAGCGCGATGCCGTAGTCGGCGTGGTTGGCCCGCACCGAGCGGATCAGTGCGTCCGGGTGGGTCGCGCCGACACCATCGTTGATGTTCAGGCCGTCGGGCGCGCAGCCGATCGAGACGACCTCGGCGCCGAGCTCGTGGAACACGTTCGGTGCGACCTGGTAGGCCGCGCCATGGGCCCCGTCGACCACCAGCTTCAGGCCCTTGAGCGTCAGCTCGCCGGCCACCGTGCTCTTGCAGAACTCGACGTAGCGGCCCTGCGCGTCGTCGAGCCGGCGCGCCTTGCCCAGCCCGCGCGAGTCGGCCCACTGCGGCGGCTGCGCCAGCGCCGCCTCGACGTCGAGCTCCCAGGCGTCGGGCAGCTTCTCGCCGCGCGCCGAGAAGAACTTGATGCCGTTGTCGCCGAAGGGGTTGTGCGAGGCGCTGATCACGACGCCCAGGCTCAGTCGCAGCGCGCGCGTCAGGTAGGCCACGCCGGGGGTCGGCAGCGGGCCGGTCAGCAGCACGTTGACGCCGGCCGACGCGAAGCCGGCCTCCAGCGCCGACTCGAGCATGTAGCCGGAGATGCGCGTGTCCTTGCCGATCAGCACCGTGGGGGCTGCCTCGCCACGCTTGAGCACGCGCCCGACCGCATGGCCGAGGCGCAGTACGAAGTCCGGCGTGATCGGCGACTCGCCGACGGTGCCGCGGATGCCATCGGTGCCGAAATAGCGTCTGCTCATGGCGACGTGAAACTCCTGGAAATTCAGGCGGGCAGGCCGGCGGCGGCCCACACCTTGAGCGCATCAACCGTCGCGCTGACATCGTGCACGCGCACGACGCGCGCGCCGCGCTGCACCGCGGCGAGCGCCGCCGCGACGCTCGCCACCAGCCGGTCGCCGACCTCGCGGCCGGTCAAGCGGCCCAGCGTCCCCTTGCGAGACCAGCCGGCCAGCAGCGGCAGGCCGAGCGCGAGCAGCTCCTGCTGGCGCGCCAGCAGCGCGACGTTGTGCTCGCTGCGCTTGCCGAAGCCGATACCCGGGTCGAGCACCAGGCGCTCGGCGGCGATGCCGCGCGCCATGGCCACCGTGGCCCGCTCGCGCAGGAAGTCGCCGACCTCGGCGACCACATCGACATAGTCGGGCTCGCCATCCTGCATGGTCGCCGGCTCGAAGCCGCGCATGTGCATCAGGCACACGCCGCAGCTCGGGTGCGCGGCCACGGCGTCGAGCGCGCCCGGCTCGCGCAGCGCCTTGATGTCGTTGACGATGTCCACGCCGAGCTCGAGCGCCGCGCGCATCACCGCCGGCTTGTAGCTGTCCAGCGAGATCGGCACGCCGAGCCGCAGCGCGCCCCGCAGCACCGGCAGCACGCGCGCGAGCTCCTCCTCGAGCGGCACCGGCACGGCGCCGGGACGGGTCGACTCGCCACCGATGTCGAGGAGGTCCGCGCCCTCCTTGAGCAGCTGCTCGCAGTGCGCGAGCGCCGCCGGCACCGCGGCATGCCGCCCCCCATCGGAGAAGGAATCGGGCGTCAGGTTGACGATGCCCATCACCCGCGGACGGCCGAGGTCGATCTTGTAGCGGGTGGTCTGCCAGTGCTGCATGTCAAACGACAGCGGGGCCGAGGCCCCGCTGATGAGTGAGAAGGACGCGCCTCGCGCGCTTCAGGCTGCCGCGGCGGCACCGTCCGGGCTCACGCTCGGCGAGCCCCCCGGCCCGCCGGAGTTCGTCGGGCTGCTCGGCGTCCAGTCCTTCGGCGGGCGCGGTGGCTTGCCGGCCATGATGTCGTCGATCTGGTCGGCGTCGATGGTCTCCCAGTCGAGCAGCGCCTTGGCCATCGCGTGCATCTTGTCCTGGTTGTCCTCGATGAGCCTGCGCGCGATCACGTACTGCTCGTCGATGATGCGGCGGATCACGCCGTCGACCTTGCGCATCGTCTCTTCCGACATGTTGGTCGTCTTCGTGACCGAGCGGCCGAGGAAGACCTCGCCCTCGTTCTCGGCGTAGACCATCGGGCCGAGCTCGTCGGTCATGCCGTAGCGGGTGACCATGTCGCGCGCGATCTGGGTCGCGCGCTCGAAGTCGTTGGACGCGCCGGTGGTCATCTGGTGCATGAAGACCTCCTCGGCGATGCGCCCGCCGAACAGCACCGAGATCGTGCTGAGCATGCGCTCCTTGTCGAGGCTGTAGCGGTCGCCCTCGGGCAGCTGCATCGTCACGCCGAGCGCGCGGCCGCGCGGGATCACGGTGACCTTGTGCACCGGGTCGGTCTTGGGCATCAGGCGCGCCACCAGCGCATGGCCGGCCTCGTGGTAGGCGGTGTTGCGGCGCTCCTCCTCGGGCATGATCATCGACTTGCGCTCGGGGCCCATCATGATCTTGTCCTTGGCCTTCTCGAAGTCGACCATCTCGACCACGCGCGCGTTGCGCCGCGCGGCAAAGAGCGCCGCCTCGTTGACCAGGTTCGCCAGATCGGCGCCGCTGAAGCCCGGCGTGCCGCGCGCGAGGATGTCGGCCTTGATGTCGCCGCCGATCGGCACCTTGCGCATGTGCACGTTGAGGATCTGCTCACGGCCGCGCACGTCGGGCAGCGTCACGTAGACCTGGCGGTCGAAGCGGCCCGGGCGCAGCAGCGCCGGGTCAAGGATGTCGGGCCGGTTGGTCGCCGCCATCACGATGACGCCGAGGTTGGTCTCGAAGCCGTCCATCTCGACGAGCATCTGGTTGAGCGTCTGCTCGCGCTCGTCGTTGCCGCCGCCGAGGCCGGCGCCGCGGTGGCGACCGACCGCGTCGATCTCGTCGATGAAGATGATGCAGGGCGCGTTCTTCTTCGCCTGCTCGAACATGTCGCGCACGCGCGATGCGCCGACGCCGACGAACATCTCGACGAAGTCGGAGCCCGAAATGGTGAAGAACGGCACATTGGCTTCGCCTGCAATGGCACGCGCCAGCAGCGTCTTGCCGGTGCCCGGAGGGCCGACCAGCAGGGCGCCTTTCGGAATCTTGCCGCCGAGGCGCTGAAACTTATGCGGATCCTTCAGGAACTCGACGATCTCCTGCAGGTCTTCCTTCGCCTCATCGACGCCGGCCACATCCTCGAAGGTGACGCGGCCGTGGCGTTCGGTGAGGAGCTTCGCCTTGGACTTGCCGAAGCCCATGGCCTTGCCGCCGCCCGACTGCATCTGGCGGATGAAGAACACCCACACGCCGATCAGGAGCAGCGTCGGCAGCCAGTAGAACAGCGCGTTCGAGAGGAAGGAATCGCTCTGCGCCGGCTTGGCGTTGAAGGCGATGTTCTTGTCCTTCAGGGTCTTGATGAGATCGGTATCGAGCGGCGCATAGGTCGCGAAGGTCTCGCCGCTGGCGAGCTTGCCGGTCAGATAGCTGCTGCCCATGCCGGCATCGGTGATGGTGACGGTCTGCACTTCACCGGCATTCACCTTGCTGAGGAACTGGGAGTAGTCGATATCCTTGGTGTTCGAACGCGAGGCCTGGCCCTGGAACAGGTTGAACAGGGCGAAGAGCAGGATCGCGATGACGATCCAGACGGCAAAATTACGGAAATTATTCACTTCGTTCCTCTCTCAAGGGCGCATGGCCCGCGACTTGGGCAATCCTGCCGCCCAAAAGTTAATTCTAACATAGGGATGCGTCGCCGGATTGCCAAGCGTAACGGCTTTCCGGGTGCACCTTAAAGGCCAATTTTCTGAAATTCCACACGGGGCTGCAAGCCCGCTGGGGCTGATTGTCCCAACCAGCCGAGGCTCGGAATGGCGGCGATCTCGTCACCGGCAAGGATCGCCGGCAGGCTGTCCTGGACGAAGGCCGGAAGCCCGGGATTTCGGGCCACCTTCAGGCCGCGGACCGGCACGATCCAGCAGGGCCGCGCCGTAGCAGGGCCGATCGAAACCTGGAACCGGTTGTCCCACACCAGGCTCTGGCCGGGGGCGATGGCGATCGGTTCCCCGCTGATCCGGCCAGCCTCGCGCCCGATCAGCAGTTGCCGCTGGCGCGGGGCGATGCGGCAACCGGCGAGGGTGCGGGTCTTCCTCTCGCCGCGCCTGAGCCAAAGATGCAGCGCTTCGATCGCCGAGAGCCGCGGCGGCTCCTCACCCCCACACAGGCGCCAGAGCAGCCGTTCCAAGGCCTGGATGGCGATCTCGTCATCGAGCTTGCGGAACGCGCCCGCCTCGACCAGGGCGAAGCCTTCCGGCCTCACCTCCACATGCTGGGCGAGGAAGGCCCGGCACAGCGCATCGATGGGCTCGAGCGCGCGCTCGAGCCGCGCCGCCGACCGC
>CAYOXW010000172.1:0-6176 GCA_964408005.1 uncultured Methylibium sp. | reverse complement strand
GTTCGCGATCAGCCTGGTCGGCTTCGCGGTGCTGGGCTGGCTGTCGCACCGCATCTGGTTCTACACCGCCTTCGGTGTGCAGCCGTCAATGACGGCAACGAACGACGCGGTCGCGCTGCTGCTGTTCATGTTGATCGTGCCGGTGTTCAGTTTCTTCGTGTCGCCGCTGTTCGCCGGCCTGTCGCGTCGGCATGAATTCCAGGCCGATGCCTACGCCTGCGCGCAGGCCAGCGGACCTGATCTGTCCTCGGCGCTGCTCAAGCTCTATAAGGACAACGCCTCGACGCTGACGCCCGATCCGCTGTACGCGCGCTTCTATTACTCGCATCCACCGGCCGCCGAGCGGCTGGCAGCGATGCAGGCACCGGCCGCCACCCCATGACCGGATCGACGCCTTGAGCAAGGCGAAAGCCAGCGACACGCCGACCACCTCCGGGCTGGTGGTTTCGGGCTTCGGCCGCCACTACGTCGTCGAGTCGGACGCAGGCGTGCGCACCATCTGCCATCCGCGCGGCAAGAAAAGCCTGTGTGTCGTCGGCGACCGGGTGCGCTGGCAGATTTCAGGCGATGAAGGCGTGATCGAGGAACTGGAGCCACGGCGCAACCTGTTGTTCCGCCAGGACGAATGGAAGACCAAGGCCTTCGCCGCCAACCTCGATCAGGTGCTGGTGATGGTGGCCAGCGAGCCGGTGTTCAGCGAGTCGCAGCTGGCGCGTGCCCTGATCGCAGCCGAGAGTGCCGGCATCGCCGCCAGCATCGTGCTGAACAAATCCGACCTGCCGCAGATCACTGCAGCGCGGGAGCGGCTGAAGCCGTACGTGGCGATGGGCTACCGTGTGCTGGAGGTGGCACTGAAAGCCCGGCCCGAGGCGTCGCGTGGGTTGCTGATGCCACTGATGGCTGGCCAGGCTTCGCTGGTGCTCGGGCCCAGCGGCACCGGCAAGAGCACGCTGATCAACCTGCTGGCGCCCGATGCCCGCGCGCAGGTGGGCGAGGTCTCGCAGGCGCTGAACTCGGGACGCCACACCACCACCGCGACGCAGTGGTACTGGCTGGATGCCGAACGCCACACCGGCCTGATCGATTCACCGGGCTTTCAGGAATTCGGCCTGAAGCAGGTCGATGCGCAAAAGCTGCCGGCCCTGATGCCCGACCTGCGTGACGCTTCGACGCGATGCCGCTTCTACAACTGCACCCACCGCCAGGAACCGGGCTGCGGCGTGCGTGAGGCCCTGGCGCAGGGCGCAATCAGCGAATCACGCTACCGCATCTACGGCGAGATCCGACAGGAACTCGAAGGCACGCGCTGGTAGGTGCGAGGCGTGGGTCAGCCCACCAGATTGGCCAGCGTCAGCAAGGCCAGCAGCAGCATCCACAAGACCACCGAGCGCCAGACCAGTCCCACGATGCTGCGCAGGTGGCCCAGCACCGGCGTCATGCCGGAGGTGGAACCCACGGCCGCGAGGTCTTCGAAGCCGACGCCCTTGTCGAAGGTCTTCGATCGATCGGGCGTCACGCCCGGTGCGGCAGTGCCGCCCAGCTGCACGCCGACAGCCCCTGCGGCGGCGGCCAGGATGATGCCTTCGTTGGGGTGCAGCCACAGCTCGGCATCCCGGCGCCAGCCGTTGATCGCCTCCTCGAAGTTGCCGACCACCGCGAAGCCGAAGGCCGTGAGCCGCGCCGGCACATGGTCGATCCCGGCGAACAGCGACCGCGAGCGCTGCATCAACCGCTCGTTGATCGGCACGCCGGCGGTGCGGCTGCGGAAGGCCCAGTAGCGGCTCGAGAACTCGGCCAGCCGGTACAGCACCGCGCCGGCCGGCCCCAGGCCCAGCGCCGACAGCAGCACGAACCAGAAGAACACGCCGAACACATGGCGGTGCGCGGCGATCAGCGAATGCTCGATCACCTGGCGCAGCAGCTCATTGCGCGGCAGCTCGCTGACGTCGAGGTGACGCCACTCGGCGAGCAGGCGCCGCGCCTGGATCTCGTCGCCACGCTCGAGCGCCTCGCGGATGTCGGTGAAGAAATGGCTGAAGTGGCGGAAACCCAGCGTCAGGTAGAGCACCACGACGTCCCAGGCCAGCGCGAGCAGCAGACTGAAATGGGCCGCCACCACGTGCACCGCCAGCACCGCCAGCGACGGCAGCAGCACCGTGATCAGCCACACGACCCAGGCGTGCTGGTCACGGCCGGCGTCGAAATTGCGGCCGACCCAGCCGGTCCATGCGACCAGCGCCTGATGCACCCCGTTCTGGCGCGGCAGCGGCCGCAACTGCTCGATGAACAGTGCCAGCAGCACTGCGAAGAAGCTCATGCGGTGATGATACCGAGCGCCCCGCGCGCGGCAGTCCGTGCGAACGCCGAATCAGGCACTGAGGAAGCGGTAGAAATTGCGCAGCATCGCGGCGGTCGCGCCCCAGATGAAGTAAGGCTGCGGCGCATCGGCCGGCTGCCAGGGCATCGCGAGGAACTCGCGCCGGCCGCCCTGCCACTCGAAGGCATGGCGCTGGTGGTGGGCCGGCGTCATCAGGAAGGCCAGCGGCACCTCGAAGACCTCGGCCACCTCGAAGGGGTCCGGCTGCAGCGTGAAGCCGGGCTCGACCAGCGCGACCACCGGCGTGACGACGAAGTTGGTCACCGTCGTGTAGACCGGCAGGCTGCCGACCACGTCGATGTGGGCGCGGGCGAGTCCGATCTCCTCCTCGGTCTCGCGCAGCGCGGTCGCGACCGCGTCGGCGTCGTCGGGCTCGGCGCGCCCCCCAGGGAAGCTGATCTGCCCGGCATGATCCTTCAGATGGTCGGTGCGGCGGGTCAGCAGCAGCGCCAGCCCCTCATCGCGCATCACCAGCGGCAGCAGCACCGAGGCGGGGGCCGGCTCGCGTTCGAGCAGGCGACCGTCGCCGGGGATCTCGGGCTGCCAGTGGGGCGGCACGAGAAAGCGCTGTCGCAGCGCCGCCGGCCGCAGCCGCTCGACCGCGACCGCGGGCAGGTCGGCGTCGCGGCCGATCACCGGCACCGCCTGCGGATCGAGGATCGGGATGCGTTGGGTCATGCCGCGAGCTTAAGGCGCCGGAAACGAACAAGCCGCCCAGGGGCGGCTTGTTCTTGGGGGCAGACAACGCCCGCGCGGGCTTTTGACGCGGCAGGCTTCGCCGGGTCGCGTCGAAAGCTGGCTTACGCCAGCTTTTCCTTGATCCGCGCCGACTTGCCGCTGCGCTGGCGCAGGTAGTAGAGCTTGGCGCGGCGCACGTCGCCGCGACGCTTGACCTCGATGCCGGCGATCAGCGGGCTGTAGAGCTGGAAGGTCCGCTCGACGCCTTCGCCGCTGGAGATCTTGCGCACGATGAAGCTGCTGTTCAGGCCGCGGTTGCGCTTGGCGATCACCACGCCTTCGTAGGCCTGCACGCGCTTGCGGGTGCCTTCGACGACGTTGACGTTGACGATCACCGTGTCGCCGGGCGCGAAGGCCGGGATGGTCTTGCCGAGCCGGGCGATTTCTTCCTGCTCGAGGGTCTGGATCAGGTCCATGGGTTCTCCTGGCGATCTTGCCCGCGCCGGCCGCGCATGCCGCGCGGACCTCAAAGAGCCGGGTAGAGGATCGAAAAGCCTTTGATTATAGGGCCAAGCCGCGCAGGTACTGCTCGTCGGCCCCCGTCAACCGACCAGCGGCGCGCGCCGCGGCGATCAGGTCCGGGCGCCGCCGCGCGGTCAGCTCGAGCTGGCGTTCGCGCCGCCAGCGGGCGATCTGGGCGTGATGGCCGCTCAACAGCACGGACGGCACCGCGCCCTCGGCAGCGGCGCCGAGCCGCTCCGGGCGGCTGTAATGCGGGCAGTCGAGCAGGCCGTCGGAGAAGCTGTCCTGGGCATGCGAGGCCGCGTCGTTCAGCACCCCCGGCTGCAGGCGCGCCACGGCGTCGAGCAGCGCCAGTGCCGGCAGTTCGCCGCCGGACAGCACGAAGTCGCCCAGGCTCAGCTCCTCGTCGACATGGCGATCGATGAAGCGCTGGTCGATGCCCTCGTAGCGCCCGCAGACCAGCACGGCGCCGGGGCCGGCGGCCAGCGCCCCGATGCGCGCCTGCGTCAGCGGCGTGCCGGCCGGGCTGAACAGGATCACCGGCTTGCGCGCCTCGCCCTCCTCCGATCGGATGGCGGCGAGCGCGCGCTCCAGCGGCTCGACCAGCATCACCATGCCCGGCCCGCCGCCGTAGGCGCGGTCGTCGACGCGGCGGTAGGCATCATCGGCAAAGTCGCGCAGCGGCCACAGCCGCACGTCGACCAGGCCGCCGTCGAAGGCGCGGCGCGTCACGCCGGTCGTCTGGAACGGCGCGAACAACTCGGGAAACAGCGTGACGACGTCGAAGCGCATCGCACGCGCCTCAGTAGTCGAGACCCCAGTCGACCGTGATCCGGCGCCCCGGCAGGTCGACGTCGTCGATGTAGGCGGCGACGAAGGGGATCAGCCGTTCGACCGGCTTGCCGCCGGCCTCGTCGGTGACGCGCAATACGCTGTGCGCACCGGTGTCCAGCAGGTCGGCCACCGTGCCCAGCGCCTCGCCGGCGCGGTTGACGACGGCCAGGCCGATCAGGTCGACCCAATAGAACTCGTCCGCACCCGCGGTCGGGAAGCTGGCACGCGAGACGAACACGCGGCTGCCGGTCAGTGCCTCGGCCGCGTTGCGGTCGGGCACGTCCTGGGCCATCGCAACGATCACGTCGCCCTGCTCGCGCGCGCTCGTCACCCGCAGCAGCACAGGCAGCCGCGGCGCGGCAGCGGGGCGACCATCGGGCGGGCGGAGAAACCAGCGCTTGGTGGAGAACAGCGCCTGCGGGTCACCGGAGAAGGGCAGCACCTTGATGCCGCCCTTGATGCCCCAGGCGTCGACGATGCGGCCGACCTCGACCGCATCGTCGGGCCAAGCCAGCTCGTCGTCGTCGCGCGTCGGCGACATCGCGTGCGCGGCTGGCCCCGGCACTCAGGCCGCGGGAACGGCCTTGGCCTTGGCGTCCCTGACCAGACGCTCGACGGTCGGCGACAGCTGGGCGCCGACGCTGACCCAGTGGTCGATGCGGTCAAAGGCGACGCGCAGCGGCTCTTCGCCGCCCGAGGCCACCGGGTTGTAGAAGCCGACGCGCTCGAGGAAGCGGCCGTCGCGGCGGTTGCGCGCCGGAGCGGCGACGATGTTGTAGAACGGGCGCTTCTTGGAGCCGCCGCGGGCGAGTCGGATCACGACCATGATGTTTCCTTCAGACTTGTTCGGGATCCACCGCACCCGGAGACACTCGGGGCCTGCGAATCGGGTCCAGCCGCAGCTGGAGGGGCCGGTGTCGTAGATACGCCTCGCTCAGCTGTACGCCGAGCCAGACCGCCACCGGAACCCAACATTATAAACTCGTCGCAGATGAGTGCATCGAGTGCATCCCCTGCCCCGGCCCTGCTGCTGCGCCCCAGCCGGCCCGAGGACGTGCCAGCCATCGCCGCGATCTACGCCTGGCATGTCGAGCACGGCAGTGGCAGCTTCGAGCTCGCTGCACCCGACGCGGCCGAAATCGGCCGCCGCCGCGAGGGCGTCCTGGCCCGGGGTCTGCCCTGGCTGGTGGCTGAGCAGCATGGCGAACTGCTCGGCTACGCCTCCGCCAACCACTTCCGCACGTACCCGGCCTACCGCCATGCGCTCGAGGACTCGGTCTATGTCGCGGCCGGTGCGCAGCGCCGCGGCCTCGGCCGGCTGCTGCTGGCCGAGCTGATCGCACGCTGCGAGGCGCTTGGCGCTCGGCAGATGTTCGCGCTGGTCGGCGACAGCGCCAACACGGCCTCGATCGGCCTGCACCAGGCACTGGGCTTTGCCGAGGTCGGCGTCATGCGCGCGGCCGGCTGGAAGCTCGGGCGCTGGCTCGACGTCGTGGTCTTGCAACGCCGCCTCGGCGCCGGCGAGCGCACGCCCCCCGCATGATCAAGTCCAAGACCGCGGCGACCTGGCTCGCTTGCCTCGGCGGCAGCCTCGGTTTGCACCGCCTCTACCTCTACGGCCTGCGCGATGGCCTCGGCTGGCTGCACCTGCTGCCGACCTCGCTCGGCGTCTACGGCGTGCTGCGCATGCTCGAACTCGGCCAGGACGACCGCGTCGCCTGGGCACTGATCCCGCTGCTCGGGCTGGTGCTGGCCGGCAGCATGC
>CAYOXW010000171.1:0-6201 GCA_964408005.1 uncultured Methylibium sp. | reverse complement strand
CGCCGAGAGCGTGGCCACCGCCTCGGCGCAGATCGCCCAGGGCAACAACGACCTGTCCGGGCGCACCGAGGAGCAGGCCAGCGCGCTGCAGCAGACCGCCGCGTCGATGGAAGAGCTCGGCAGCACCGTGACGCACAACGCCGACAACGCCCGCCAGGCCGATCAGCTCGCCCGCAACGCCTCCGACGTGGCGGTCCAGGGCGGCGAGGTCGTCGGCCGCGTGGTCGACACGATGAAGGGCATCAACGACGCGTCGCAGAAGATCGCCGACATCATCGGCGTGATCGACGGCATCGCCTTCCAGACCAACATCCTGGCGCTCAATGCGGCGGTCGAGGCGGCGCGTGCCGGCGAGCAGGGCCGCGGCTTCGCGGTCGTCGCCGCCGAGGTGCGCAGCCTCGCGCAGCGCAGCGCCAACGCCGCCAAGGAGATCAAGGCGCTGATCACCGACAGCGTCGAGCGCGTCGGACGCGGCACCGAGCTGGTCGACCAGGCCGGCAGCAAGATGGGCGAGATCGTCGCCTCGATCAAGCGCGTGACCGACATCATGGGCGAGATCAGCGCCGCGAGCGCCGAGCAGTCGGCCGGCGTCGCGCAGATCGGCGAGGCGGTGCAGCAGATGGACCGCGCCACGCAGCAGAACGCCGCGCTCGTCGAGGAGAGCGCCGCGGCCGCCGAGAGCCTGAAGTCGCAGGCCCGGCAGATGGTCGATGCGGTGGCGCTGTTCAAGCTGTCGCAGCGTTCGGTGCCGCCGGCGTCGACGCCGGCGCCCGTCCCGGCCGGGGCGCCTGCGGGCCTCGAGCGCCGCGGCCCGAACCGCGCGAAGAACGTGCTGCGCCCGGCGTTCAAGGCGGCCGGCAAGCCCGGCACGCCGGCGTCGACGCCGCCCCGGCGCGTCGAGCCGGCAGGGGCCGCCCGCACCGGCACCGACGATGGCGAGTGGACCAGCTTCTGAGCGTGCGTCCCCCGCCGAGCGAGACCCCGATGCGCATGCTCTGCCTCGTCGCCGATGCCGAGCGCGGCCGGAGTCTGCTCGCCAGCTGGCAGGCGCTCGCCCCCGGCGCGCGCTGCCAGCTCTGCCACGACGACATCGAGGCGCTGTTCGTCACCGCCCCGGCGACGGTCGACTGGCTGCTGCTCGACCCGGCGTCGATCCAGCCGCACCGCGCGGCCTGGCTGGCGAGCTGGCGGCGTCTGGCGCCGCTGAGCCGCGTGATCGAGCTCGGCCCCGACGCGGGCAGCGACACCACCCGGCTGCGGGTCGCCCTGGCCGGCGCGGACGCCCGCTGAGCCCGCGCGCATCGGCACGGGCATGCCGATTTTGTTGCGCCGCCGCACGTCCCGGAGGACGGTCAGCCCCTGCGGCCGGAGCGTTTGCTCCCGGATGAGACAGGGTGCTATGCTGCGTCGCAACATTGGCGTCCCGGCGGGCGCTTTCTCTCAGGGTCTGCGCGAGGCTGATTCCGCAGGTCGGGCCCCTCAAAGTTAGCCATCGATGTCAGAAGTCGGCGACTTGCCATGCAGCCCGATCCCTTTCGCCACCACAGTCGCCTGAACAAGCCTTACCTGGTGCTGGTGGACGCCGCATCGGGCCGGGCGGCCGCCTACGATGCCGGCGACCGGCTGCTGACCGAGCAGGCCAGCGGCGAGCTGATCGAGTTCGCGCTCACGCGCCATGTCCACAGCGAACCCTGGGACGGGCTGCAGCCCTGGGGCGTGCTGCGCGAGCCGCCGAGCTGGGCCGACGAGCGCGCGATGCGCAACTGCCGGCTCTACTGGCTGCGCGACGGCTGGACCAAGTTCCGCGACCTGCTCGAGACACCGGACGCCTGAGCGCGTTCCGGCCTGGCCGCCCGCTCAGTCGACGAAGAAGTCCGGGATGAAGTCCCGGTTGCCTGGCGTGACGCTGTAGCGGTCGAGCTCGGTGATGCCGTGCTGCGCCAGCAGCGCATCGTCGATGAAGAAGTTGCCGCTGGTCGTGCGCGCGTCGCTGGTCAGCACCAGGTACGCGGCGTCGGCCAGGATCTCCGGCGTGCGGCACTTCGCGATGTCGATGCCCGGGATCATCTGCAGCGCCGCGGTGGCGATCGCGGTGCGCGGCCACAGGCTGTTGACGCCGATGCCATAAGGCTTGAACTCGGCCGCGTGGCCCAGCGTGCACTCGCTCATGCCGTACTTGGCCATCGTGTAGGCGACATGGTGCTGGAACCAGTGCGGCTTCATGCTCAGCGGCGGGCTCAGGTTCAGCACGTGCGGGTTGCGGCCCTTCTCGCCGGCCTGGATGAGCTGCGGCAGGCAGGCCTGGGTGCACAGGTAGGTGCCGCGCACGTTGACGCCGAACATCAGGTCGAAGCGCTTCATCGGCGTCGTCGCGGTCGGCGTCAGGCTGATCGCGCTGGCGTTGTTGACGAGGATGTCGATGCCGCCGAAGCGCTCCACCGTCTGCGCGACGGCCGCGAGCACGCTGGCCTCGTCGCGGATGTCGCCGGCGATCGGCAGCGCCTGGCCGCCGGCCGCCTCGATCTCCGCGGCGGCGCTGTAGATCGTGCCGGGCAGCTTGGGGTTCGCTTCGGTGGTCTTGGCGATCAGCGCGATGCGGGCGCCGTCGGCCGCCGCGCGCTTGGCGATCGCCAGGCCGATGCCGCGGCTCGCGCCGGTGATGAACAGGGTCTTGCCGTGCAGGCTCATGGCGGGCTCCCGGGGGCGGGCGGTCAGAACTTCGAGAAGTCCGGCCGGCGCTTCTCGAAGAAGGCCTGGAAGGCCTCGCGCGCCTCGGGGCTGCGCAGCGCGGCGCCGAAGACCTGGCCCTCGGCGCGGATCTGCTCAAGCTCGCCGGTGTGGCGCGGTCGCATCATCAGGCGCTTGGTTTCCCGCACCGCGCTCGGCGGCAGCGCGTTGAAGCGTTCGGCCATGCGCCGCGCATGCGGCAGCACCTCGGTGGGGGGCAGCACCGCGTTGGCGAGGCCGAGCTCGACCGCCTCGGCGCCGCTCATCGGGTCGCCGAGCAGCAGCTTCTCGGACGCCTTCGCGCGGCCGACGAGCTGGGGCAGGATCAGGCTGGAGGCGAACTCGGGCACCAGGCCGAGGCTGGTGAAGGGCATCGCCAGGCGCGCCTCGTCGGACACGTAGACCAGGTCGCAGTGCAGCAGCATCGTCGCGCCGATGCCGATCGCCGCGCCGGTGACCGCGGCGACCACCGGCTTGTCGCACTGCGCCAGCGCCTCCATGAAGCGGAACACCGGCGAGTCGGCGTCGCCGGGCGGGCGCTGCATGAAGTCCTCGAGGTCGTTGCCGCTGCTGAAGATGCCGGGCTGGCCGGCGAGCAGCAGCGCGCGGACCGAGGCATCGCGCTGGGCGGCGAGGATCGCCTCGGCCAGCTGCGCGTACATCGCGATCGTCAGCGCGTTCTTCTTCTCGGGGCGCGCGATCTCGATCGTGGCGACGCCGTTCAGGGTGGCGGTCTTGATGCTCATCACAGTCTCCTTGGGCTCAGACGCGTTCGAAGATGCCGGCCGCGCCCTGGCCGGTGCCGACGCACATCGTCACCATGCCGTACTTCAGCTGGTGGCGGCGCAGCGCGTGGATCACGGTCGCTGCGCGGATCGCGCCGGTCGCGCCGAGCGGGTGGCCGAGCGCGATCGCGCCGCCCAGCGGGTTGACCTTGGCGCGGTCGAGCCCGAGCGTGTCCAGCACCGCGAGCGACTGCGCGGCGAAGGCCTCGTTGAGCTCGATCCAGTCGAGCTGGTCCTGGCTCAGCCCGGCGTGGCGCAGCGCCGCGGGGATGGCCTCGATCGGGCCGATGCCCATGAGCTGCGGCGGCACGCCCTTGATCGCGAAGCTGACGAAGCGCGCCAGCGGCGTCAGCCCGTACTTCTTCAGCGCGGCCTCGGAGGCCAGGATCAGCGCGCCGGCGCCGTCGCTGGTCTGCGAGCGGTTGCCGGCGGTGACGCTGCCCGGGGCCGCGAACACCGGCGTGAGCTTCGCCAGGCCCGCGAGCGAGGTGTCGGCGCGCGGGCCCTCGTCGAGGCTCACGGTGCGGCGCCGCTCGATCACCGTGCCGTCGTCGAGGCCCGGGCTGCGCTCGACCACCTCGACCGGCGTGATCTCGTCGGCGAATGCGCCGGCGGCCTGCGCGGCCAGCGCCTTCTGGTGCGAGGCCAGCGCGAAGGCGTCCTGCGCCTCGCGGCCGACCTTCCACTGCCGCGCGACCTTCTCGGCGGTGAGCCCCATGCCATAGGCGATGCCGAGGTGCTCGTCGCGCTCGAACACCGCCGGGTTGAAGGAGGGCGTGTGGCCGCTCATCGGCACGGTGCTCATGCTCTCGGCGCCGCCGGCGATCATCACCTCGGCCTCGCCGACGCGGATGCGGTCGGCCGCCATCTGCACCGCGCTCAGGCCGGAGGCGCAGAAGCGGTTGACGGTGACGCCGCCGACCGAGTTCGGCAGCCCGGCGAGCAGCGCGGCGATGCGCGCCATGTTCAGGCCCTGCGTGCCCTCGGGCATCGCGCAGCCGACGATCGCGTCCTCGATCGCCCGCGTGTCGAGGCTCGGCACCTGCGCCAGCGCGCCGCGGATCGCGGCGATCAGCAGGTCGTCGGGGCGGGTGTTGCGGAAGGCGCCGCGGCCGGACTTGCCGATCGGCGTGCGCGTCGCGGCGACGATGTAGGCGTCTTGAATCTGCTTGCTCATCGCGTCGCTCCGTTCAGTTCCGGACCGGCTTGCCGGTCTGCAGCATGCCCATGATCCGTTCCTGGGTCTTGGGGTGGCCGAGCAGCGCGCAGAAGCGCTCGCGCTCCAGCGCCATCAGGTAGTCCTCGCTGACCAGCGAGCCGGCGTCGACGTCGCCGCCGCACAGCACCTCGGCGATCAGCGCGCTGATGTGGAAGTCGTGCGCGCTCGCGAAGCCGCCGTCGCGCAGGTTGGCGAGCTGGCTCTTGATCGTCGCGATGCCGTTGCGTCCGGCGACCGGGAACAGGCGCTTGAGCGGCGGGCGCCAGCCGGCGGCGTGCAGCGCCTTGGCCTGCTGGGTGGCCACGAAGAGCAGCTCGTCCTTGTGCGGCACGATCACGTCGCTGTCGAGCAGGTAGCCGAGCTTGCGGCTGTCGAGCGCGCCGCTGCCGACCTTGGCCATCGCGATGCTGGTGAAGCCGTCGCTCAGGAACTTCAGCAGGTCGGCGTTCGCGTTGCCGGCGTTGGCCATCTCGGCGGCGCGCCGCGCGACATGGGTGCATCCGCCGGCGCCCGGCAGCAGACCCACGCCCACCTCGACCAGGCCGATGTAGCTCTCCATCGCCGCGACGCGCCTGGCGCAGTGCACCGCCAGCTCGCAGCCGCCGCCGAGCGCGAGGCCGCGGATCGCCGCGACCACCGGCACCTGCGCGTAGCGCACCCGCAGCATCAGGTCCTGCAGCTTCTTCTCCTCGGGCGCGATGCCCTGGGCGCCGAGCTTCATGAACACCGGCATCAGCGACTCGAGGTTGGCGCCGGCCGAGAACACGTCGTCGGGCGACCAGATCACCAGGCCCTGGTAGCCGTCCTCGGCGATCTCGACCGCCTTCATCAGCCCCGCGGTGACCTGCGGGCTGATCAGGTGCAGCTTGGCGGTGATCGACGCGATCAGCACCTCGCCGTCGAGCGTCCAGACGCGCAGCTCGTCGTTGCGGTAGAGCTCGGTGCCGCTCTTCAGCGGCTCGGCCGCGCCCGCACCGAGCACGTCCTCGCCGAAGGGCTGGCGGGCGTAGACCGGCAGCGTCGAGCGCGGCACATAGGCCTGACGGCCCGGGCTCCACGAGCCTTCCGGCGTGTGCACGCCGGTGCGGCCGTCGAACACCCAGGCCGGCAGCGGCGCCGTCGACAGCGCCTTGCCGGCCTCGATGTCCTCCTTCACCCATTGCGCGACCTGCCGCCAGCCGGCCTCCTGCCACAGCTCGAAGGGGCCCTGCCGGCTGCCGAAGCCCCAGCGCATCGCGAAGTCGATGTCGCGCGCGGTGTCGGCGATGGCCTCGAGGTGCACGGCCGCGTAGTGGAAGCCGTCGCGCAGGATCGCCCACAGGAACTGGGCCTGCGGGTTGCCGGACTCGCGCAGCAGCTTCAGGCGCTCGGGCGCCGGCTTCTTCAGCATGCGCTCGACGATCGGCTCGGCCTGGCCGCCGGCCGGCACGTACTGCCGCGTCGCCGGGTCGAGCCGCAGGATGTCCCTGC
>CAYOXW010000170.1:0-6307 GCA_964408005.1 uncultured Methylibium sp. | reverse complement strand
ATGTCGAAGCCGCCGCCGCGCGGCTCGCCGGGCAGGTGCTGGAGACGCCCTGCCTGGAATCAAAGACGCTGTCGCAGCTCACCGGCGCGCAGATCTTCCTGAAGTTCGAGAACCTGCAGTTCACCGCCTCCTTCAAGGAGCGCGGTGCGCTGAACAGGCTGCTCGCCTTGACCGGTGGCGCCGTGCCACCGCGGGGCGTGATCGCCGCGTCGGCCGGCAACCATGCCCAGGGCGTCGCCCACCACGCCCAGCGGCTCGGCCTGCGCGCGGTGATCGTGATGCCCAAGCACACGCCGACCGTCAAGGTCGAGCGCACGCGCGGCTTCGGCGCCGAGGTCGTGCTGCACGGGGACAGCTTCGATGCCGCCCGCGACGAGGCCCTGCGCCTCGCCGCGGCCGAGGGGCTCGAATTCATCCATCCCTTCGACGACCCGCTGGTGATCGCCGGCCAGGGCACGATCGCGCTCGAGATGCTGCGCCAGCAGCCGACGCTCGACACGCTGGTCGTCGCGGTCGGCGGCGGCGGCCTGCTCGCCGGCATCGCCACCGTCGCACGGGCGCTGCGGCCGGACCTGCAGATCGTCGGCGTGCAGACCGCGTGCTTCCCGGCGATGGTCAACGCGATCAAGGGCACGGGCCATCCGCAGGGCGGCAGCACCATTGCCGAGGGCATCGCCGTCGGCGAGCCGGGCCGGCTCACGCGCGAGCTGATCCGCGCGCGCGTCGACGACCTGGTGCTGGTCGACGAGGGCGACATCGAGCAGGCCCTGGTGATGCTGCTCGAGATCGAGAAGACCCTGGTCGAGGGCGCCGGCGCCGCCGGCCTGGCCGCGCTGCTCAAGGAGCCGCAGCGCTATGCCGGCCACTCGGTCGGCCTGGTGCTGTGCGGCGGCAACATCGACCCGCTGCTGCTGGCCGCCATCATCGAGCGCGGCATGGTGCGCGCCGGCCGGCTGGCGCGCATCAAGGTCGGCGCGCGCGACGTGCCCGGCGCGTTGGCGCGCATCACCGCGTTGGTCGCCGAGGCCGGCGCCAACATCGAGGAAGTGCACCACCAGCGCGCCTTCACCACCCTCGCGGCCCAGAACGCCGAGGTGGAGCTGGTGCTGCAGACGCGCAACCAGGCGCACATCGAAGCCGTGATCGGCGGTCTGCGCGCCCAGGGCTTCGAGGCCGCACGCTACTGAAGCCGTGCTACATTCGTCCGCATGCAAGCGCATTTCTTTTTTGCGTACTTTTGGTTCTCGCACCGCCCCGGCGGAGGAGAGGCCAGCGCATAAAAGCCGCGCAGCCGAATCCCCAAACCGCCGGGTCCTCCAAGACCCGGCGGTTTTTTTTCGACCCTTCTGGAGAAGCTCCGATGACCGCCCTGCATGCCACCGCCCCCGAGGGCTGGGCGCCGCCCGCTGACAAGACCAGCCAGACCGACGACGAGCGCATCGAGGACGTGATGCCGCTGCCGCCGCCGGAGCACCTGATCCGTTTCTTCCCGGTGCGCGGCAGCGCCGTCGAGGCGCTGGTGGCCGGCACGCGGCGTCGCATCCGCGACATCATGACCGGCAAGGACGACCGGCTGCTGGTCATCATGGGGCCTTGCTCGATCCACGACCCGGCCGCGGCGATGGACTACGCGCGCAAGCTCAAGGAGCAGCGCGAGAAGTACGCCGGCACGCTCGAGATCGTGATGCGCGTGTACTTCGAGAAGCCGCGCACGACGGTCGGCTGGAAGGGCCTGATCAACGATCCCTACCTCGACGAGAGCTTCCGCATCGACGAGGGCCTGCGCATCGCGCGCCAGCTGCTGCTCGAGATCGGCCGCCTCGGGCTGCCGGCGGGCAGCGAGTTCCTCGACGTGATCTCGCCGCAGTACATCGGCGACCTGATCTCCTGGGGCGCGATCGGCGCGCGCACCACCGAGAGCCAAGTGCACCGCGAGCTCGCCAGCGGCATCAGCGCGCCGATCGGCTTCAAGAACGGCACCGACGGCAACCTGAAGATCGCGGTCGATGCGATCCAGTCGGCCGGCCGGCCGCACCACTTCCTGTCGGTGCACAAGAACGGCCAGGTCGCGATCGTCAAGACCAAGGGCAACAAGGACTGCCACGTGATCCTGCGCGGCGGCAAGGCGCCGAACTACGACGCCGCCAGCGTCGCCGCGGCCTGCGAGGAGCTGGTCAAGTCCGGCCTGCCGCCCTCGCTGATGGTCGACTGCTCGCACGCGAACAGCAGCAAGCAGCACCAGAAGCAGCTCGAGGTCGCGCGCAGCATCGCCGATCAGATCGCCGGCGGCAGCCACAAGGTGTTCGGCGTGATGGTCGAAAGCCACCTCGTCGCCGGCGCGCAGAAGTTCACCGCCGGCAAGGACGACCCGGGCCAGCTGTGCTACGGCCAGAGCATCACCGACGCCTGCATCGGCTGGGACGATTCGGCCGCGATGCTGGGGCTCCTCGACGAGGCGGTCCGCGCACGGCGCCAGCAGGGCTGAGCCGCGCTCAGGCCCCGCTCAGCCGCTGCGCCTGGGCCCGCCAGGCGCAGCGGCGGACGCGCCTCTGCCGGGTCCGAATCCCCGCGACCGCAGCCGGCCAAGACCCGCGCCATCAGCCCCCTCGGCAGCCTGCCCCACATCGCTCGCTTCATGAACTTCCCTTTTCCTGGATGACCGTCGTGGCCGCGAGCCCGGCGGCCGGGCTCGAAGGGGTACGCAGGAAAACGCGCCGAAAAGGCTCAGCGCAAGGGCGATGAAGCGGTGCGGCGGGCCTCAGCCGCCTTCGCGGGCGAGCCGTTCGCTCTTCCAGTAGACGTCGTCGCCGCCCAGACCGTCGAGGTTGGCGCGGTTGAGCACCCGCGCCAGCACGAACAGCAGGTCGCTCAGGCGGTTCAGGTACTGGCGCGGGGCGTCGCGCACCGCGCCCGGCTCGGCCTGGCCGAGCGCCACGACGGCGCGCTCGGCGCGCCGCGCGATCGTGCGGCCGACATGCGCGATCGCCGCGCTGCGCGTGCCGCCGGGCAGGATGAACTCCTGCAGCCGCGGCAGCGCCGCGTTGTGCTCGGCCAGCGCCGCATCGAGCACCGCGACCGCCTCGTCCTTCAGCAGCGTGTAGCCGGGGATCGACAGCTCGCCGCCGAGATTGAACAGCTCGTGCTGGATCCCGCCCAGCAGCGCGCGCACGCGCTCGGGCAGCGGCTCGCACAGCAGCAGGCCGAGCGTCGAGTTCAGCTCGTCGACATCGCCCATCGCCTGGATGCGGCGGTGATCCTTGGGCACGCGCTGGCCGTCGCCGAGGCCGGTCGTGCCGTCGTCGCCGGTGCGCGTCGCAATCTGCGTCAGTCGGTTTGCCATCGCGGCATGCTAGCAGCGCCCCACCCCTCTATCGGGCGCGGCCGCGGCACGGCATCATCGGCGCTCCCGCGAGGATTCGCCGCGATGACCGCGACCGCCGACCCGCCCCTCTCGCCCAGCCCCCTGCCGCCGGCGCTGCTCGACGCGCTGCGCACACGCTTCGGCGAGCGCTGCTCGACCGCCCGCGCGGTGCGCGAGTTGCATGGCCGCGACGAGTCGCCCTTCGACGCGCCACCGCCCGACGCGGTGCTGTTCTGCGAGAGCACCGCGGACGTCGCGCTCGCGGTCGCGCAGGCGCAGGCCCACGGCGTGCCGGTGATCCCCTTCGGCGCCGGCTCCTCGGTCGAGGGCGCTCTGCTGGCCGTGCACGGCGGCCTGAGCCTGGACCTCAACCGCATGAACGCGATCCTGCACATCGCGCCCGAGGACCTGACGGTCACCGTGCAGCCCGGTGTGACGCGCAAGCAGCTCAACGAGGCGCTGCGCCACGAGGGCCTGTTCTTCCCGATCGACCCGGGCGCCGACGCCACGCTCGGCGGCATGGCCGCGACGCGCGCCAGCGGCACGAACGCGGTGCGCTACGGCACGATGAAGGACAACGTGCTCGGCCTCGAGGTCGTCACCGCATCCGGCGCGGTGTTGCGCACCGGCAGCCGCGCGCGCAAGAGCAGCGCCGGCTACGACCTGACGCGCCTGTTCATCGGCAGCGAGGGCACGCTGGGCGTGATGACCGAGCTCACGCTCAAGCTCTACCCGCTGCCCGAGGCGATCAGCGCCGCGGTCTGCCACTTCCCGTCGATCGACGCGGCGGTGCGCACGACCATCGCGACGATCCAGCTCGGCGTGCCGATCGCGCGCTGCGAGCTGCTCGATGTCCACGCGATCCGCGCGCTCAATGCCCACGACCCGCTCGGCCTGCGCGAGCAGCCGCTGCTGCTGATGGAGTTCCATGGCAGCCCGGCGGGCGTGCGCGAGCAGGCCGAGACGGTGCAGCAGATCGCCGCCGAACACGGCGGCGAAGGCTTCGACTGGGCCACCACGCCCGAGGCGCGCTCGCGGCTGTGGGCGGCGCGCCACCACGCCTATTTCTCGGCGCTGCAGACCCGTCCCGGCTGCCGCTGCGTGACCACCGACACCTGCGTGCCGATCTCGCGGCTGGCCGCGTGCATCGAGGAGACCGTGGCCGAGGCCGAGGCCAGCGGCCTGCCCTACTTCATCGTCGGCCATGTCGGCGACGGCAACTTCCACGTCGGCTACCTGATCGACCCGACGACGCCGTCCGAGCGCGAGAACGCCGAGCGGCTCAACGCGCGCCTGGTGGCGCGCGCCTTGCGTATGGAAGGCACCTGCACCGGCGAGCACGGCATCGGCCTGCACAAGATGGATTTCCTGCTCGCCGAGGTCGGCCCCGGCGGCGTGGCACTGATGCGCGACATCAAGCGCGCGCTCGATCCGCACAACATCCTCAACCCGGGGAAGATCTTTGCGCTCTGAACCTCCCCCCCGCGTCAGCGCCCCGCCCAGCAACACCCGCTTTCCAGGCCGGCGCGCCTGGCGCGCACAGCTGGGGTATACCGACGCCATGAGCACGGCCGCCTTCATGGCCCTGGCCCTGACCCGCCCGAGCCTGGTCGGCGCGGTCGCGCCTTCGTCGCGCCACCTGGCCCGCGCGATGAACGCGCAGGTGGGCGCGGCCGACGCCTTGATCGAGCTGGGCGCCGGCACCGGCGCCGTGACCGAGGCGCTGCACCGCGCGGCGCCGGCGCGACCGCTGCTCGCGGTCGAGCTGCAGCCCGACCTCGCCGCCAGCCTGCAGCGGCGCCTGCCAACGATCGAGATGGCCTGCGCACCGGCCCATGAGGTGCTGGCGGCGCGGCGCGCACTCGCGCCGGCGGCGACGGTGGTCGTGTCCTCGCTGCCCTTTCGCAGCCTGCCGCAGACGCTGCGCCGCGAGACCGTCACCGCGCTGCTGGGCTTCCTCGCCGAGCATCCAGCGCGCCGACTGGTCCAGTACACCTACCAGCCGCGCGCGCCCTTCGAGTTGCCGGAGGGCAGCGCGCTGCGCTGGCGCCTGCGCGAGGTGGTGTGGCGCAACCTGCCGCCGGCCGGCGTGTGGGTGCTGGCGGCGGCGCACCCGGCCTGAGGCGCCGGCGCGCGGCCTTCCCCAGGGGCGGCGTTGCCGCCGTGTTCAGTGCCGCGGCCCGGCCACGTGCCAGCGCTTGACCACCTCGCCACGCGCGTTGACGCTCTCGAGGTGGGCATCGAAGCCCCACAGCCGCGCGACGTGCTTGAGCACCTCCTGCGCGCTGTCGGCCAGCGGCCGGTCGTTGTGCTGGGTGTGGCGCAGCGTCAGCGCGCGGTCGCCGCGCAGGTTGACGCTCCAGACCTGGATGTTGGGCTCGCGCGAGCCCAGGTCGTACTGGCGCGACAGCGCCTCGCGCAGCTTGCGGTAGCCGGCCTCGTCGTGGATGGCGCTGACCTCGAGCTCGTCCTCGTCCTCGTCGTCGCGGATCGCGAAGAAACGGAACTCGCGCATCAGCCGCGGCGACAGGTACTGGCCGACGAAGCTCTCGTCCTTGAAGTTGCGCATCGCGTGGTCCAGCGTCTCGAGCCAGTCGCTGCCGGCGATGCCGGGGAACCACAGGCGGTCCTCGTCGTCGGGCTGCTCGCAGATGCGCTTCAAGTCGGTGTACATCGCGAAGCCGAGCGCATAGGGGTTCAGCCCGCTGTAGGCCGGGTGACCGACCGGCGGCTGGAACACCACGTTGGTGTGCGACTTCAGCCACTCGAGCATCATGCCGTCGCTCAGCAGGCCGTCGTCGTACATGGTGTTGAGCAGCTTGTGGTGCCAGAAGGTGGCCCAGCCCTCGTTCATGACCTGGGTCTGGCGCTGCGGGTAGAAGTACTGCGCCACCTTGCGCACGATGCGCACGATCTCGCGCTGCCAGGGCTCGAGCAGCGGCGCGT
>CAYOXW010000169.1:0-6342 GCA_964408005.1 uncultured Methylibium sp. | reverse complement strand
AGCAACGCAACGCCGGCGATCAGCGTGGTGATGTTCGAATCGAGAATGGTCGCCCAGGCGCGCTCGTAGCCGGTGTTGATCGCCACCTGCGGCGAAGCGCCAGCGCGCAGCTCCTCGCGCACGCGCTCGTTGATCAGCACGTTCGCATCGATCGCCATGCCCAGCGTCAGCGCGATCGCCGCGATGCCCGGCAACGTCAGCGTCGCCTGCAGCATCGACAGCACCGCGACCAGCAGCAGCAGGTTGACCGCCAGCGCCGCCGTCGAGAACACCCCGAACAGCATGTAATACAGGCACATGAACACCGCGATCGCCACGAAGCCCCACATCACGCTGTGGAAGCCCTTGGCGATGTTCTCGGCGCCCAGGCTCGGGCCGATCGTGCGTTCCTCGATGATCTCCATCGGCGCGGCCAGCGAGCCGGCGCGCAGCAGCAGCGCGAGATCGTTGGCCTCCTGCGTGCTCATGCGTCCCGAGATCTGGAAGCGCGCCCCGAGCTCGCTCTGGATCACCGGTGCGGTCAGCACCTCGCCCTTGCCCTTCTCGAACAAGAGGATCGCCATGCGCTTCTTGAGGTTCTCGCGCGAGGTGTCGCGCATGATGCGCGCGCCCTTGGCATCGACGGACAGGTTGACCAGCGGCTCCTGCGTCTCGCCGCTGAAGCCGGCCTGGGCGTCGGTGAGGTTCTCGCCGGTCAGGATCACCTGGCGCTTGACGATCAGCGGCTGGCCGCTGCGCTCGACGTAGCGCTCGGTGCCGAACGGCACGGTGCCGCCGGCCAGTGCAGCGGCCGCCTCGGCGCTGTCGTCGACCAGTCGCAGTTCGAGCGTGGCGGTACGACCGATGATGTCCTTGGCCTTGGCGGTGTCCTGCACGCCGGGCAGCTGCACCACCACGCGGTCGGCGCCCTGCTGCTGGATCACCGGCTCGGCCACGCCGAGCTCGTTGATGCGGTTGTGCAGCGTCGTGATGTTCTGCTTGACCGCCTGCTCCTGCACGCGCCGTGCCGCTTCGTCACGCAGGCGTCCGCTCAGGCGCAGCTCGCTGCTGCCGGTGCCCGACTCGCTCCACACCAGGTCGGGCAAGGCTTCGGCGAGCGCGGCGCGCGCGCCCTGCACCATCGTGGGATCGCGGAACAACACCTCGATGGCGTTGCCGTTGCGGCTGATGCCGGCATGGCGGATGTTCTTCTCGCGCAGCAGCGAGCGCACGTCGCCGGTCAGCGAGTCGGCCCGCTTGGTCAGCGCGCTCTTCATGTCGACCTGCATCAGGAAGTGCACGCCGCCGCGCAAGTCCAGCCCGAGGTACATCGGCAACGCGTGCATCGAGCTCAGCCAGGCCGGCGAGCGGCTCAGCAGGTTGAGCGCGACGATGTAGGACGGATTGGCCGGCTCCGGGTTGAGCGCCTTGGCGATCGCGTCCTTGGCCTTGATCTGCGTGTCGGTGTCGGCGAAACGAGCGCGCACCGACACTCCGTCGAGTTGCACGAAGTCGGCCGCGATCCCGGCCTCCTTCAGCGCCTGCTCGACGCGCGGCACCAGCGCGGCGTCGACCTTCAGCGTCGCCTTGCCGCTGGACACCTGCACCGCCGGGGCCTCGCCGAAGAAGTTCGGCAGCGTGTAGACCAGCCCGACCAGCAGCGCCGCCAGCAGCAGCGCGTATTTCCACAGGGGGAAGCGGTTCATCGCACTCCTCGGGGTCTCTGCGGCCCCGCCTCACGCCGGTGGACCGAGCCGCCCGTGGCGGCCGGGCCCGATGCGCGCAAAAGGCCGCGTCGCCCAGGGCGGCCGCGGCCTTCGGTCCCCGCGCCCGGCTCGGCGCGGGCCGCGCCCTTACTTGATCGTGCCCTTCGGCAGCACCTGGACGACCGCGCTGCGCTGCACCTGCAGCTCGACGCCCTTGGCCACCTCGACGTCGACATAGGTCTCGCCGAGCTTGGCCACGCGGCCGAGCAGGCCGCCGGCCGTCACGATCTCGTCGCCCTTGGCGAGCGCCTCGATCATCGTCTTGTGCTCCTTCTGGCGCTTCATCTGGGGCCGGATCATGATGAAGTACAGCACCGCGAACATCAGCAGCAGCGGCAGCAGCGTGACAAAGCTGGACTCGGTGCCCGACGCAGCGGCCGGAGCGGTCTGGGCGAAGGCTTCGGAAATGAACACGGTTGGGATCCTCGTGGTGGTTCAGGCTCGACAGGCCCGCTTCGAGCGCCGTGCCCGCAAAAGGTTTCGCGTGGCAACAGCCCAAAAAGAAAAGCCCCGGTGATCGGGGCTTTGTCGAGAGGTCTGGTGGCTCGGGGCGGAATCGAACCACCGACACGCGGATTTTCAATCCGCTGCTCTACCAACTGAGCTACCGAGCCAGAGCCTCGCAGTATATACCGTGGCGAGGGGCCTCCGCACGAGATTCAGGCCGCGCCCTTCTTGCCTCGGCTCAGGTCGACGCCGAGCTGCTTGAGCTTGCGGTAAAGGTGGGTGCGCTCGAGACCGGTCTTCTCGGCCACGCGGGTCATGCTGCCGTTCTCGCGCGCGAGGTGGAACTCGAAGTAGGCCTTCTCGAAGGCGTCGCGCGCCTCGCGCAGCGGGCGGTCGAGCTCGAACACCTGCTCGGCCTGCGGGCCGAGCACGAGCGGCGCGCCGATCGCGTGCAGCGGCGCCGGCTCCGCGCCGTCACCGCGCTCGCCGGGGCGCAGCATCGTGACGGTGGCCGAGGGCCGTGCGCCCGGCTTCGCGAGCCCCTGCTCCACCGCACGCAGCAGCTTCTGCAGCGTGATCGGCTTTTCCAGGAAGGCCTGGGCGCCGAACTTGATCGCCTCGACCGCGGTGTCGATGGTGCCGTGTCCCGACATCATGATCACCGGCATCGTCAGCTGGCTGTTCGCCCCCCACTCCTTGAGCAGCGTGACGCCATCGACGTCGGGCATCCAGATGTCGAGCAGCACCAGGTCGGGCCGCTCGCGCTCGCGGTACTCGCGCGCCTGGGCCGCGTTTTCGGCCAACTCGACCGTGTGGCCCTCGTCGCCGAGGATGTCCGACAGCAGTGCGCGGATGCCCAGTTCGTCGTCAACTACGAGGATGGTGGCCATGAGGTCTCAGGTCGGGGCCCCCACCCGGTCGGAGGCGCCTGCGGGGCGCCCTTCGCGAGGGTGCCATCGCGAAAATGATAGCGAAACTCGCGCGCCCCCCGACGGCAGGTTCGCCAAGCGGACGCGCGCACCGTGCTCGTCGGCGATCTTCTTGACCACCGCAAGGCCCAGTCCGGTGCCACGGCTCTTCGTCGTCACATAGGGCTCGAAGGCGCGCTTGAGCACGCGTTCGGCGAAGCCCGGCCCATTGTCGGCCACCACCAGCCGCACCGCACGCCACTGCCCCTGCTCGTCGAGCGCGCCTTCGGCGCTCACGCACACGCACCCAGCGGGCTGCTCGGCGACAGCGTCGAGCGCGTTCTGCACCAGGTTGTGGACCACCTGGCGCAGCTGGGTCGGGTCGCCATCGACCAGCGGCAGGCCCTCGGTGAACTCGGCGCGCAACTGCCCCGACTCCTGCGGCTCGAGATAGAGCTGCAGCACCTCGCCGACCAGCGCGTTCAGGTCCAGCGGCACGAGCTGCGCGGCCGGCAGGCGAGCGTAGTCGCGGAACTCGTTGACGAGCTGCTTCATCGCCTGCACCTGCGCGACGATGGTCGCGACCGACCGCGTCAGCATCTGCTGGTCGGGCGCGTCGAGCTTGGCAGCGAGCTTGTGCTCGATGCGCTCGGCCGACAGCTGGATCGGCGTCAGCGGGTTCTTGATCTCGTGCGCAAGCCGGCGCGCGACCTCGGCCCAGGCCTCGGCGCGCTGCGCCGACACCAGCTCGGTGATGTCGTCGAACAGCACCAGCCGCGCCGCGCCCGGCAGCAGCGCGCCGCGCACCAGCAGCGTCACGCCCTCGGCCTCGGGCGCGTTGCGCAGCTCGAAGGAGTCCTGCCACTGGTCGCGCTCGCCCGGCTCGGGGCCGACATGGAGCTGCTCGAAACGCTGGCGCAGCGCGGCGTCGAAGGCCTCGAGCCCCGGCACCTCGCCGAACCGCCGCCCCACATAGGCGCTCAGCGGCAGCCGCAGGATGCGCGTCGCGCCCGGGTTCAGGCTGTCGAGCCGGCCCTCGGCGTCGAGCACGACGACGCCGGCGCTCATGTTGTCGAGGATGGTCTGCAGCTTGGTGCGCGCCCCCTCGAGCTCGGCCACCGTGCGCTGGACCAGCGCACGCGCGTCGGCGAGCTGCTGGGTCATCGCGGCGAAGGAGCGCGTCAGGCCGCCGAGCTCGTCGCGGCTGGCGAACACCGGCTTGGGGCTCAGGTCGCCGCGCGCGACCTCGCGCACGCCATCGGCCAGCAGCAGCAGCGGGCGCGCCAGCCGGTTGCCGAAGGTGACCGCGAGCAGCACCGCGCCGAATACCGCCAGCACCAGCGTCAGCGTCAGCGTGCCGATGTACATCTTGCGCAGGCCCTCGCGCGCCAGCGAGCGTTGCTGGTACTCGCGGTAGGCGCTCTGCACCGCGAGCGCGTTGGCTGCCAGCGTGGCTGGCAACAGCTGGCTCACCACCAGGTAGCGGTCCTCGCGGCTGAGCGAGAAGCCGGTGGCCGGGATCAGCGCGATGACACGCACGCGCGGCTGGCTCGGAGGCTGGTCGGCAGCCGAGACGCCGGGGATGCGCGTGGCAGCGCCGTCGTCGTCGAGCCCCTCGATCTGCGTGGTCACGCGCGCCGTGCGTGCCTGCCGCAGCAGGGCCAGACCCGGCCGCTCGGGCGCCAGCACCGCAGCGGCGCCGGCGCTCGACAGCACCTGGCCAGCCGCGCCGAGCACCGCCACGTCCTGCGCCGTAAGTTGCTCCCGCAAGCGCTCCAGCGCCAGTGGCTGCTGTCGCTCGGGTGCCTCGCCGAGCCGCTCGGCGGCCACGCGCGTCTTGCCGGCGAGATCATTGACCAGTGTGTCGAGCGTGCCGCGCCCGAGGTTCAGGCCGGCCTCCAGCGCACCCTCGACGCGCACGTCGAACCAGCTCTCGATGCTGCGAGACACGAATTGGTAGCTCACCGTGTAGACCAGCGCCCCGGGCACCACCGCCACCACGCCGAAGATCGCCGCGAGCCGCAGCAGCAACCGCGAGCCGAAGCGTCCGCGCAGCACCCGCGCAGCGAGCCGCACCGCACCGATCACGATCACACCGACCAGCACGGTCGCGATCACGACGTTGGCCCACAGCAGACCGTTGTAGTACCGCTCGTAGAACTCGCGGTTGTTGGTGGCGATGGCCAGCAGGAACGTGAGCACCAGCGCCGCCGCCGTGGTCGCGGCCAACGCGACGACCCAGACGCCGCGCGAGATTCGGCGGTCCGGGTGCCGCGTGAGCAGCAGCGCCAGGCGGCGGCGCAGGCGTTCCGGGGTCATGGCCGCTGCCGTGCGCGTCCGGGGTCAGCGCGCGGCGGGCACGGCCAGCCGGCGCTCGACCTCGAGCGCCCATTCGGCCTGGCCGCCGAAGCTGATCTGCAGCGGGCGCGGCAACTGCGAGGTGTCGAGCCGCAGGCTGAACTCGATGTACTGGCCATCGCCGTCGTCCAGGTCGCCGGCCTCGGCGAGCTTCCAGCGGGTGGCGCGCTGCACCACCCACAGCGCATCGGACAGCGAGTCGTAGTTCTGGCTCAGGCTGCCGAAATTGACACGGTAGCGCCGCGTGAGCGGCTGCCAGGTGAGGCGCCAGGTGCGGGTGGCCCTCGCAACGCGCTTGTCGCGCCAGTACCAACGCGAACGGAACACCTCGGCCTCGGCCACGAAATGCAGCGGCACGCCCTTCTGCAGCGCGTCCTCGACCGCATGGGGCAGCACGACACTGGCGGTGTAGCCGAGCAACAGGCCTTCGTCGCCGCGCGTGAGGTCCAATGCGCTGAGTTCGATGCCATCGGCATGTGCCGCCGACGCGCCGACCGCCAGCCAGATCACCAGCGCCAACCAGGCCGCGGGCAACCTCCCGGCCGACCGTCCTGCGGCAGGCTGAAACCAGCGTCGAACCGAGGCGGTGAACACGGCGGCAGGTAGGCGTTTGGGATGATGGGTCGTTGCGGTGCGGCTCAGGACGAACGCTTTTCGAGCAGCGCGTAATAGAAACCGTCCGTCGAAGGCCGCAGCGGCCCCTCGCTCACCTGTTCGGGATTGTCGACCACCGGCAGCAGGTAGCCGGGTGAAGGCTGCTCGATGGCATCGGGTGCGCGTTGCAAAAAAGCGTCGATCTGATACACGCCTTCGGCTTTGAAGACCGAGCAGGTGGCGTAGAGCAGCCGCCCGCCGGGCCGCAACAGCGGCCACAACGCATCGAG
>CAYOXW010000168.1:0-6350 GCA_964408005.1 uncultured Methylibium sp. | reverse complement strand
GAGCCTTCGATCACAGGGTTGACGATCTCGAGGTGCGAGGGATTGAACGACAGCGACAGGTGGACAGGGCCGCCATCGGTGGTCACGTCGCTCGAGAAGCCCTGGTGGTACTTCACGTCGCCGGAAGGCAGGTTCTCGGGGGCGGTGTGCTCGAACTCCTGGAACAGGTCTTTCGGTTCCTTGCCCAGGGTGTTGACCAGCACGTTCAGGCGGCCACGGTGGGCCATGCCGATCACGATCTCCTGCACGCCGCGCTCGCCGCCGCGGCGCACCACCTCGTCCATGCTGGCGATGAAGCTCTCGCCGCCTTCGAGCGAGAAGCGCTTCTGGCCAACGTACTTGGTGTGCAGGTAGCGCTCCAGGCCCTCGGCCGCGGTCAGCCGCTCGAGGATCTGCGTCTTCTTCTCGGCGCTGAAGCTCGGCTTGGCGCGCACGCGCTCGAGGCGCTCCTGCCACCAGCGCTTCTCGACCGGCTCGGTGATGTGCATGAACTCGGCACCGATCGAGCCGCAGTAGGTCTCGCGCAGCGCCTGCAGGATTTCACGCAGCGTCTGCTGCTCGGCGGTCGTGAAGTAGGTGTTCGTCGCGCTGAACGTGATGTCCATGTCGGACTCGCTCAGGTCGTAGAACGCCGGGTCCAGCTCGGGGATCTTGGGGCGCTCGGTGCGCTTGAGCGGGTCGAGGTCGGCCCAGCGCGCACCCAGCGACCGGTAGGCGGCGATCAGCGACTGGACATAGACCTGCTTGCGCGCGACGGCCAGTTCGGCCGCGCTCGCCTTGATCGCGAAGGCATTGGCCTTGGCGCGCTGAGCGAAGGACTCGACGACCGGGGCGTGGGCGACATCGCGGCTGTCCGAGCCATCGGCGGCCGGGACGTTCTGCAGCGCGTCGAAGTAGGCGCGCCACTTGTCGGGCACCGCGGTCGGGTTGTCGAGGTAGGCCTCGTACAGCTCTTCGACGTACGGCGCGTTGCTGCCGAACAAATAGGAGTTCGAGCGGTATTGCTGCATCATCTTTCGCTCACCTTTCACTCCGGTTTCCGGAGCTACGGCTGGTTGCACAACCTTCCGCGACACGGCTGCACCGGATGGCGGATTGCGACCCCCTTGAAATCCCGTCGCCGCGGCGGCGGGGCGTCAAGGGACGGGGAAGGACCCTTGGATGGAGCCGGACTGTAGCACCGGGAACGCTACATTGCGCGTCCTTGCAGCAGTTGGATCACTGCACCGCCCGCGACGCCGGCGGCTGGTCGCGCGGCGCGGTGAAGACCTCGCCGACGTCGACGGCGTCGAAACGGTACTGGGCGCCACAGAACTCGCAGGCGACGTCGGCCGCGCCGCGTTCGGCGATCAGCCCGTCGATCTCCTCGCGCCCCAGCCCCCGCAACATGCCGGCGACGCGCTCGCGCGAGCAGCGACAGGCGAAGCGCGGGCCGGTCTCGCCCTGCAGCGGCTCGAAGCGCAGCACCTGTTCCTCCCAGAACAGGCGGCGCAGCACGGTGTCGGCATCGAGCGTCAGCAGCTCGTCGCGCGTCAGCGTCGCGGCCAGGTGGGCGATGCGGTTGAAGCCTTCGCTCAGCCCGATCTCGTCCTCGTTGCGGGCGCTGGCCAGGTTGCCGGCGCCCTCGACGGGCAGGCGCTGGATCAGCAGGCCGGCGGCGATGTGGTCGTTGGCCGCCAGCACGAGGCGGGTGTCGAGCTGCTCGGACTGCAGCATGTAGTGCTCCAGCACCTCGGCCAGGTTCTGCAGCGGCTCGCGCCGGTCGCCATGCAACGGCACGACGCCCTGGTAGGGCTGCTGCCCGGGCAGGCGGTCCTTGGGGTCGAGCGTGATCGCGCAGCGCCCCTTGCCGCCGACATTGACCAGCGCCTCGAGCCGCGCATCGGCGGGCACCTCCGCCAGCACCGTCGCCGTGGCGCGCAGCGCCAGGTCGGGCTGCACCTCCGCAACCGCCAGCTTGACCGGTCCATCGCCGGAGATCTGCAGGATCAGCGCGCCGTTGAACTTGATGTTGGACTGCATCAGCACGCCGGCCGCGGCCATCTCGCCGAGCAGCGCACGCACCGGGGCCGGGTAGCCACCGGCGGCCTCGCGGCGGCCGAGCAGGTCGGTCCAGGCGTCGGTCAGGCGCACGAGCATGCCGCGGACGGGCAGCCCCTCGAACAGGAATTTGTGGAGTTCGCTCATCGACGTCACATGGGGATCAAGCAATGCGCTTCAACGCCGTCTTGTAGCGGGCGCCGCGCGCCGCATAGCCCTCGGCGCCGCGGCGGATGCGCTCCAGGTCCTCGGGTTTCACCGGTCGCACCGCCTTGGCCGGGCTGCCGAGGATCAGCATGCCCTCCTCCGCGAACACCTTGCCCTCGGTCACCAGCGCGCCGGCGCCGACCAGGCAGCGCGGGCCGATCACGGCGCCGTTGAGCACGACCGCCTGGATGCCGATCAGCGCGCCCTCGCCGACCGTGCAGCCGTGCAGCATCGCCTGGTGGCCGACGGTGGCGCCGGCGCCGACGGTCAGCGGATAGCCCATGTCGGTGTGCAGCACCGTGCCTTCCTGGACGTTGGCGCCGCGGCCGATCGTGATCGGCTCGTTGTCGCCGCGCGCCACCACGTTCGACCAGACGTTGGCGCCCTCCTCGACGATCACCGTGCCGATCAGCTCGGCGCTCTCGGCCACGTAGGCGCTGGGATGGACCTGGGGCACGCGGTCGTCGAGCTGGAACAAGGCCATGCGGGGCTCCGGCAAAGGCACAATTTTACGGATGAGCCTCACAGACCTGCGCGCCGAAGCCCTGGCCGTGCTGATGCAGCGCGACCCGGCGGCCAAGGTCGCCGCGGCGCACACGCTTCACCAGCGCCGCGACGCGCTGCGGCTCGACACCGATGTCCGGCTCGAGCCGACCGGCGCCCTGCCCGGGCGCCCCGAGCGCCCCGCGCTGCTGCCGGCGCTGCAGGTGCCACAGCATCCGATCGGCACGCGCGAGGGGCGCGCGGCGCTGATCCACGCGATCGCCCACATCGAGTTCAACGCGATCAACCTCGCGCTCGACGCCATCTGGCGCTTCCCGGGGCTGCCCGCCGACTACTACCACGACTGGCTGCAGGTGGCTGCCGAGGAGGCCCGGCACTTCGCGCTGCTGCGCGAGCACCTGCGCACGCTCGGTCACGACTACGGCGACTTCCCGGCCCACGACGGGCTGTGGACGATGACCGCACGCACCGCCGCCGATCCGATCGCCCGCATGGCGCTGGTGCCGCGCACGCTCGAGGCGCGCGGACTCGACGCGACGCCGCCGCTGCAGCGCAAGTTCGCGAAGGTCGGCGACATGAGCGCGGTCGAGATCCTCGCGATCATCCTGCGCGACGAGATCGGGCACGTGGCGATCGGCAACCGCTGGTACCGCTGGCTGTGCGAACGCGAGGGGCTGGACCCGATCGCCCTCTACCCCGAGCTCGCGGCACGCTATGACGCGCCCAAGCCGCGTCCGCCCTTGAACCTCGACGCGCGGGCCGCTGCGGGCTTCGACGCGGCGGAACTGGCCTACCTGAGCGGCTAGGGCGGCGCCGGTGCGGCGCCGGCCGGCCGCGGCGCACAGGCTCTCCCCGGCGGCGGGGGCCTCAGTGCAGCAGCACGTGCATCGCATCGTCGGGGAAGGTCAGCCGCACCCGCCCCTCGAGCGCCGTCACCGCCAGCTCGCGCAGCGCCTTGCCGTTGGCGTCGAGGACGGTCGCCCTGCTCAGGCCCGCATTGCGAACCTCGACCGTCAGCCGCCCTTTCAGGACCCGCCACGGCGCGGCGCCGACGGACTGCACCTCGCGCCCCTCGACCACCCCGCGCCGCTCAACCTGCAGCAGCGCCGGACGGTCGCGCCAGCCCGTCGGGCGGCTCTGGGTCGCGTACTGCAGCAGGATGCGCCGGGAGCGCGCCAGCGGCTCGCCGTCGAGCGCGACGGCGAGCGCCGCGCCGTAGGCATTGCCGGAGACGAAGCTCACGTCGCTGAGCCGGTGCTCCGGCGCCTGCGCGAAATGCGCCGCGACCCCTTGGGTGCGCGGCGAGTCGACACGCACCCAGCCCTGGGTGGCGTCGAGCTCGATCTCACCGGTGCTTGCACGCACCCGGCCGCGCTCGATCAGCCCACGCCCGTCCCGGCCGTCGAAGGGCCCGGCATGGTCCGCACCCGGCTCGCCCCCGTAGCGCACCAGCACCGGCCCGGCCAGGAAGGCCTCGGGCGGCACGCCATCGCGCGCGTCCGGGCGAGCCGCCCTGCCGTCGGCGACATCCCGGTTCGCATCGAAGCCCGGTTCCTCGGCGATCAGCGGCAGGCGGCGCACCCACAGATCGGCGAGTGATCGCCGCTCGGACACGGCCGGCGCGCCGCGCCGCAGATCGCCGCGCCGGTAGGCCAGCGCCGCGGCGGGGAAGCTGCCGAGGGTCTCGGGCGTCGCGAAGACCAGCTTGCGCTGCGAGGCCAGGTAGCCATTGGCCGAGCCGGGGCGCTGGTAGCCCTCGACATCGGCGGCGAACCAGAGGTAGCCGTCGACGCCGTTGAGCGACGAGTAGGCCGCCACCAGCAGCGGCCCCTCGGCGGTGTGCGCGTTCGGCGGCACCCAGGCGCCTTCGGTGACGAGCATCGGCCGGCTCGCGGTCTGCTTCAGCGCGACCGGCAACTCACGCGGCTCGCGCAGCACGCTGAGGCTGGTGTAGCGGTCGCCGTCGACGATCGCCCAGCCCACATGCTCGCCCTGGTGCAGACCGCCGGTGTAGCGGTTGACCGCGTCGACGTCGGCCGGGGTGTAGCTCCAGCGCTCGGCATCGCCCAGGCGCGGGCCACTGGCGGTGCGCCAGTTGCCGGCGTTGACGAGCGACTGAACGCCGAGCTCGCGCTTCAGGTAGTCGCTCATCGCCGCGTTGAAGTCGTGCATCGTGCGCGCCAGGAACTCGGTCTGGGCGGCCAGCCGCGCGGCACGCCCGGCGCGCGGCGGCTCCGGCTGGGTCAGCTCCCAGACATTGAGCAGGGCGAGCCGGCCGGCCTCCGGCGCGTCGCCATCGGTCGACAGCTCGTCCCAGGCACGCAGGGCGGCGAACAGGCTGCCACCGTGACGCTCGGCGACGAAGCGGCCGAAGCGCGCCTCGAGCGCCCGCCGCTGCGGCCCCTGGATGCCGTTGACGGTCCAGAACAGCAGGCTGTCCTCGTTCTGCAACTGGATCAGCGCGACGCTCGGGTCCCGCGCCAGCGGCACGCCGGTGTAGGGGTTGGGCTCGCTGAGCAGCGCCTTCATCCAGGCCTTGTAGGCCGTCTGCAGCCGCGCATCGAAGAACAGCAGGCCGAGCGCGGACTGCTCGGCACCGCCCGGGAGCCCCCATTCGGCGGCAAATCGCATCGGCACGGCCCAGTAGGGCGAGATCACCGTGTAGATCCCCTCCTGGCGGTAGGCCGCGACCGCACGCCAGATCGCATCGCGCTCCTGCCGATCGATGTCGTCGAGGCCCGCCTGCGGCTGGCGCCGCAGGTCCGGTGCGATCTGGCGGTGCAAGCGCACCAGATTCACGCCACGCTTGGCCAGGAAGCGCGCGTGGCGCGCAAGGTCCGGGCCCTCGCGGGGCCACAGCGGTCGTGCCGTCCAGGGCTCGCGACCGACGTCGCTGTTGACCCCCCAGAAGCGCAGCGGCTGGCCGTCGCCACGCACGAAGTCACCTTGCGCGTCGACGCGCACGAAACCGCTCGCGCCGGCCACCGCCTCGTTCAGTGCGCGCAGGTCGAGCAGCGCGTCGGCCGAGAAATCGTCGGGCGGGGGGTCGAAGGCCCAGGTGTCGGCCTCGTCCCAGCCGGGCTGCGGCGTCGCGCTCGGCACTGGTGCCGGGCGCTGCAGGTACCAGGCTGCCGCGCCCGCCGCCAGCGCGATGCCCAGCAGCGCCGTCGTGACGCCATACAGGCGCCGACGCCTAGCCCCGAGGATGGTGCTGCGCATGCAGGCTCTTCAGGCGCTCGCGCGCCACATGGGTGTAGATCGTCGTCGTCGAGATGTCCGCGTGGCCGAGCAGCATCTGCACCGCGCGCAGGTCGGCGCCATGGTTCAGCAGATGGGTCGCGAAGGCATGGCGCAGGGTGTGCGGTGACAGCGGCGCGACGATGCCGGCGAGCCGCGCGTACTTCTTCACCAGCCCCCAGAAGGCCTGGCGCGTCATCGCGCCGCCGCGCGCCGTGACGAACAGCGCGTCGCTGGCCTGGCCGGCGAGGATCGCGGCGCGCGCCTCGGCGAGATAGCGCCGCAGCCAGCCGTGCGCCTCCTCGCCGAAGGGCACGAGGCGCTCCTTGCCGCCCTTGCCGCTGACGCGCAGCGCGCCCTCG
>CAYOXW010000167.1:0-6453 GCA_964408005.1 uncultured Methylibium sp. | reverse complement strand
CTGGAGCGGCCGCAAGAACGCCTTCCCGGCCAGCGGGCGCATCAGCCCCGACTACCTGTGCATGGACTCGACGATCCCGCGCAAGAAGCTCGCCGAGATGCTGCGCCGCATCGCCGAGATGCAGGGCCGCTACGGCCTGCGCTGCTACAACGTCTTCCACGCCGGCGACGGCAATCTGCATCCGATGATCCTGTTCGACGCCAACGACCCGGACCAGCTGCACCGCGCCGAGGCCTTCGGCGCCGACATCCTCGAGACCAGCGTCGAGATGGGCGGCACCATCACCGGCGAGCATGGCGTCGGCATCGAGAAGCTCAATTCGATGTGCGTGCAGTTCACGCCGGAGGAGCGCGCACAGCTGCTGCGCCTGAAGAACGCCTTCGACCCCGGCACGATGCTCAACCCCGGCAAGGTCATCCCGACCCTGAACCGCTGCGCCGAATACGGCCGCATGACGGTGCGCGGCGGCCGCCTGCCCTTCCCGAACCTTCCCCGTTTCTGATGAGCACCCGTCCGGCACGCGACGCGATCGAGGATCGGCTCGTCGAGCAAGTGCTCGACGCCAAGGCCGAAGGCACGCGCCTTGAAATCCGCGGTGGCGCAACCAAGCACTTCTATGGCGGCACGCCGCACGGCCGCCAGCTCGACCTGCGCACGCTCAGCGGCATCGTCAGCTACGAGCCCACCGAACTCGTCGTGACGGTGCGCGCCGGCGAGCCGCTCGAGCAGCTCGAGGCCGCGCTGGCCGAATGCGGCCAGCACCTCGCCTTCGAACCCCCACGCTTTGCCGCCGGCGGCACGGTCGGCGGCATGGTGGCCGCCGGGCTGAGCGGACCGGGCCGCATGGCCGCGGGCGCGCTGCGCGACCACGTGCTCGGCGTTCGCATGCTCAACGGCCTCGGCGAGCGGCTGGTGTTCGGCGGCCAGGTCATGAAGAACGTCGCCGGCTACGACGTGTCCCGCCTGATGGCCGGCTCGCTCGGCGTGCTGGGCGTGTTGCTCGAAGTGTCCTTGAAGGTCCTGCCGCGGCCGCAGGCCAGCGCGACGGTCGTGATCGACTGCCCGCAGGACGAGGCGCTGCGGCAGCTGGCCCGCTGGGCCTCCCAGGCGTTGCCGGTCGGCGCCACCGCCTGGCACGGCGGTGCGCTGTGGGTGCGCCTCGACGGTGCCGCGGCCGCGGTCCGGTCGGCCTCGGCCCGCCTGGGCGGCCGTCCCGTCGAGCCGCAGGTCGCCGCCGCCTGGTGGGCCGGCGTGCGCGACCACCAGCAGGACTTCTTCGCGCTCGACGCCGCCGCGCTGGCGCGCGGCGAGCGCCTGTGGCGCCTGTCGCTGCCGCGCGGCCTCGCGCCGCTCGAGCTGCCCGGCGAGACCTTCCTCGAGTGGGGCGGCGCGCTGCGCTGGCTGCGCACGAGCGAGCCTCTCGAGCGCGTGCGCCAGGAGGCCGCGCGTGCCGGCGGCCACGCCACGCTGATGCGCGGGGCGGGCCGGGAACAAGGGGCGTTCTCGCCGCTGACGCCCGCGCTCATGCAGCTCCACCGCCGCCTCAAGCACGCCTTCGACCCGGACGGACTGTTCAATCCTGATCGCCTCTACCAGGGCCTCTGAAACCGCAATGCAGACCCAACTGAGCCCCGAGTTCCGGGGCGATCGCGACGCGAGCGAAGCCGAAGCCATCCTGCGCAGCTGCGTGCACTGCGGCTTCTGCACGGCCACCTGCCCGACCTACCAGCTCGAAGGCAACGAGCTCGATGGCCCGCGCGGACGCATCTACCTGATCAAGCAGCTGCTTGAGGGCGGCGAGGCCGGCCGCAGCACCCAGCAGCACCTCGACCGCTGCCTGACCTGCCGCAACTGCGAGACGACCTGCCCGAGCGGCGTGCGCTACGGCAAGCTGGTCGACATCGGCCGCAAGCTCGTCGACGAGCGCGTGCCGCGCCCCGCCACCGAGCGTGCCGCACGCTGGCTGCTGAAGGAGGGGCTGACCTCGCCGCTGGTCGGACCGGCGGTGCGCCTGGGCCAGCTGGTGCGCCCGCTGCTGCCGGCCGTGCTCAAGCGCAAGCTGCCCGCGCGCGCGCCGCGCCGCGCGACGCCGACGGTCGAACATGCGCGCAAGGTCATGCTGCTGCAGGGCTGCGTGCAGCCGGCCATGCTGCCGAACATCAATGCCGCGACGACACGCGTGCTCTCGGCCATCGGCATCCAGACCGTGATCGCGCCGGAGGCCGGCTGCTGCGGCGCGCTACGCAGCCATCTCAGCGACCACGAGGGCGGCCTGGCCGACATGCGCCGCAACATCGACGCCTGGTGGCCGGCAATCGAGTCCGGTGCCGTCGAGCGCATCGTCATCAATGCCTCGGGCTGCGGCGCGGTGATCAAGGAATACGGCGACGCGCTCGCGCACGAGCCGCAGTACGCCGAGCGCGCCGCGAAGATCAGCGCGCTGTCGATCGACCTCAGCGAGCTGCTGCACGAGATCGTGCCGGCGCTGCGCGCCGCGCTGCCGGCGGGCTCGCGCAAGGTCTCGGTCCATACGCCCTGCACGCTGCAGCACGCGCAACGCCTGCGCGGCGGCGTCGAGGCCGCGCTGGCCGAACTCGGCTTCACGGTGAAGACGCCGATCGGCGAGTCCCACCTGTGCTGCGGCTCGGCGGGGGCCTACAGCGTGCTGAACCCGGGCATCGCGACCAGCCTGCGCGACCGCAAGCTGAAGAACCTGACGGCGCCCGAGCCCGAGGTGATCGTCTCGGCCAACATCGGCTGCATCCTGCACCTGCAGTCGGGCACCGACCTGCCGGTCAAGCACTGGGTGGAACTGATCGACCAGGCGCTGGTGGCCTGAGTCGCGCGGCGGCCGGGCGGCGCCAGCGTCGGCGCCGTCGCGGCGGCGGTCGCGGTTGGTAGGCCGGGTGGGATTCGAACCCACTGTCCTTCGGTTATGAGCCGAGCGCTTATACCGGGCTTAAGCTTCCGGCCCACGGGAGCCGCCGTCATTTTGCCTGCTGGCCCACCCCGGGGCGGCCGCGCCGCTGGCACCGGCCTTCAAAAGCTTGCGCCCCGGCGGCCGCGCAAGCAGCCGCCGGGGCGGGTCTTTCAGGCGCCGCTCAGCAGGTCCACGGTGCCGGCTGCTCGCCCGACAGGCCGTAGCGCGCCATCGCCTCGACGCAGACCGCCGCGTCGAGCCGGCCCTGCCGCACCAGCGAGGTCAGCGCGGCCAGCACGATGTGGTGGCGATCGACCTCGAAGAAGCTGCGCAGCGCGGCGCGCGTGTCGCTGCGCCCGAAGCCGTCGGTGCCCAGCGCGGTGAAGGGCGCGTCGACGTGCGAGGCGATCAGCTCCGGCCAGGTGCGCACGTAGTCGGTCGCCGCCACCACCGGCGTGTCGCCCGGCAGGCACTGGCGCACATGGCTCGTGCGCGGCGCCTCGGCCGGATGCAGGCGGTTGTAGCGCTCGACCTCGCGGGCATCGCGCGCCAGCTCGCTGAAGCTCGTCGCGCTCCAGATCTCGGCGTCGACCTGCCAGTCGCTCGCCAGCAGCTCGGCCGCGGCGATCACCTCGCGCAGGATCGTGCCCGAGCCGACCAGGCGCACCGTGCCACGCGCCTTCGCGGCACGCTGCTCGGCGTAGCGGTACAGGCCCTTGATCACGCCCTCCTCGGCCCCTTCGGGCAGCGTGGGCTGGGCGTAGTTCTCGTTCATCAGGGTGACGTAGTAGAAGACGTCTTCCTGGTGCTCGAGCATCTGGCGCATGCCATGGTCGAGGATCACCGCGAACTCGCCGGCGAAGCAGGGGTCGTAGGCGCGGCAGTTCGGCACGGTAGAGGCCTGCAGCAGGCTCGAGCCGTCCTGGTGCTGCAGCCCCTCGCCGCCCAGCGTCGTGCGGCCCGCGGTGGCGCCGAGCAGGAAGCCGCGCGAGCGCTGGTCGGCCGCGGCCCAGATCAGGTCGCCGATGCGCTGGAAGCCGAACATCGAGTAGTAGATGTAGAAGGGCAGCATCGCCTGGCCGTGCACCGAGTAGCTGGTGGCAGCGGCCGTCCAGCTGCTGACCGCGCCGGCCTCGCTGATACCCTCCTCGAGGATCTGCCCGTCGGTGGCCTCGCGGTAGCTCATCAGCGAGCCGATGTCCTCGGGCTCGTAGCTCTGGCCATTGAAGGAGTAGATGCCGACCTGCTTGAACAGGTTGGCCATGCCGAAGGTGCGCGCCTCGTCGGCGACGATGGGCACGATGCGCGGGCCGAGCGCCGAGTCCTTCAGCAGGTTGGTCAGCATGCGCACGAAGGCCATCGTCGTGCTCATCTCCTTGCCCGCGGCCTGGGTCGCGAAGCCGCCGTAGCCGCTCAGCGCCGGCACCGGCACGACCGCGGCCTGGCTGCGGCGCGCCGGCAGGCTGCCGCCCAGCGCGGCGCGCTTGGCTTGCAGGTAGCGCATCTCGGGGCTGTCATCGGCCGGCTTGTAGAAGGCCAGCGAGGCCGCCTGCTCGTCGCTCAGCGGCAGATCGAAGCGGTTGCGGAAGGAGATCAGGTCCTCGCGCTCGAGCTTCTTCTGCTGGTGGGTCGTCATGCGACCCTGCCCAGCCTCACCCATGCCATAGCCCTTCTTGGTCTGGGCCAGGATCACCACCGGCTGGCCGCTGGTGTGCAGCGCCGCATGGTAGGCGGCGTGGATCTTCACGATGTCGTGGCCGCCACGCTTGAGGCGGTCGATCTGCTCGTCGGTCAGCCCCTGCGCCAAGGCAGCGAGCTGCGGGTTCTGGCCGAAGAAATGGTCGCGGTTGTAACGCCCGTCCTTGGCCGCGAAGGTCTGGAACTGACCGTCCACCGTCTTCGAGAACGCCTGGGCGAGCGCGCCGTCGGTGTCGCGCGCGAACAGGCCGTCCCAGTCCGAGCCCCAGACCAGCTTGATGACGCGCCAGCCGGCGCCCGAGAACAGCGCCTCGAGCTCGTCGATGATGCGGCCGTTGCCGCGCACCGGGCCGTCGAGGCGCTGCAGGTTGCAGTTGACCACCCAGATCAGGTTATCGAGCTTCTCGCGCGCGGCCAGGGTCAACGCGCTCATGCTCTCGGGCTCGTCCATCTCGCCGTCGCCGAACACGCCCCAGACCTTGCGGGCGCCGGTGTCGGCGAGCCCGCGGTGCTGCAGGTAGCGCATGAAGCGCGCCTGGTAGATCGAGCTGATCGGGCCGATCCCCATCGAGCCGGTGGGGAACTGCCAGAAGTCCTGCATCAGCCAGGGGTGCGGGTAGCTGCACAGGCCCTGCCCGCCATCGCGCGCGGCGGTGATCTCCTGGCGGTAATGCGCCAGGTCGCTCTCGCCCAGGCGCCCCTCGAGGAAGGCGCGCGCGTACACGCCCGGCGCCGAGTGCGCCTGGAAGAACACCAAGTCGCCGCCGGACGCATCGCCGCCGGCACGGAAGAAGTGGTTGTAGCCGACCTCGAACAAGTCGGCCGCGCTGGCATAGCTGGCGATGTGGCCGCCGAGCTCGCCATAGGCCTTGTTCGCGCGCACCACCATCGCCAGCGCATTCCAGCGCATCAGCGAGGCGAGCCGCTCCTCGACCGCCAGGTCGCCGGGGAAGGCCGGCTGCTGCGCGACCGAGATGGTGTTGACGTAGGGCGTGCCGCGGGCCGGCTGCCAGCCGACCGCCGGATCGCGCGCCATCACCGCCAGCATGTCCATGATCTCCTGGACCCGCTGCGGGCCGCTGGTCTGCAGCAGCGACAGCAGCGCGCCGCGCCATTCGGCCGACTCCTGCGGGTCGCTGTCGGCCGGGAGGGGGGTGGTCAGGTAACGATGGATCGATGAGTCGCTCATGGGGGTCTCCTGTGCATCCACTGTAGGGGCAGTGCCGTGGCATGTGTGGCTGCAAACGCCGCCGATCCGACCCTCATGCAGCAGAATATGCCGCCACGGAGCCCGGAAACAGCATTGCATGGAACTCGACGCCACCGACCTGAAGATCCTGCGCGAGCTGCAGGCCGACGCCAGCCTGCCCAACGTCGAGCTGGCGCGCCGTGTCCACCTCTCGCCCTCGCCCTGCCTGGCGCGGGTCAAGGCCATGCAGGCCAGCGGCCTGATCCGCCAGTACGTCGCCCTGCTCGACGCGCAGCAGCTCGGCCTGCACCTGAACGTCTTCATCTCGATCAGCCTGCGGCAGCAGACCCGCCCCTCGCTCGAGGCCTTCGAGGCGCGCATCTGCGCGCGCGAGGAGGTGATGGAGTGCTATCTGATGACCGGCGACGCCGACTACCTGATCCGCGTGGCCGTGCCCGACATGGCGGCGCTGGAGCGCTTCATCCTCGAGCAGCTCTCGCCGATGACGGAGGTCGAGAAGATCCGCTCCAGCTTCGCGCTCAAGCAGGTGCGCTACAAGACCGCGCTGCCTCTGGCGCGCTGACCCGCCTGGGCCGCCCGCGTGGCGCGCCCTACTTGACCGACAGCGCGTGCCCGACCAGCCGGG
>CAYOXW010000166.1:0-6497 GCA_964408005.1 uncultured Methylibium sp. | reverse complement strand
AAGGCCGCCAACGTGCTGCTGCGCTTCGACCCGGCGGCGCTGGCCGCGCTGCTGGCGCAGGCGCAGGCGATCGCCGCCGACATCGACCCGGGCCTGGTCTGGGAGGTCGCGCCCGAGGACGAGTTCGGCTTCGACGACATCGCCCGCGAATACTTCAGCGCCCAGGCCGACGCGCCGCAGCGCGCGGCCACGCTGTTCCGGCTGTTCGACACGCCGCACTACTTCCACCGCCGCGGCAAGGGGCGCTTCCGCAAGGCCCCGGAAGACGTACTGAAGCAGGCGCTGGTCGCGATCGAGCGCAAGGCCCAGCAGGCCGCGCAGATCGAGGCCTGGGCGGTCGAGCTCGCCGGCGGCGGCTGTCCGGCGCCGATCCGCGAGCAGCTGTTCAAGATCCTGTTCAAGCCCGACAAGAACGGCCCCGAGTACAAGGCCGTGGTCGAGGCGGCGAAGCGCTCGCACCAGGCGCCGCTGGACCTGCTGAAGGCCGCCGGTGCGATCAGCAGCCCCTACCAGTTCCACTGGAAGCGCTTCCTGTTCGAGTTCTTCCCCAAGGGCACGGCCTTCCCGCCGCTGGCCGCACCGGCCATCAAGGACGAGCTGCCGCTGGCCCCGGTGCAGGCTTTCTCGATCGACGACTCCAGCACCACCGAGATCGACGACGCGCTGTCGGTGCAGGGCCTGGGGACCGATACCGTGACCTTCGGCGTGCACATCGCGGCGCCGGCGCTGGCGATCGCGCCCGGTTCGGCGATCGACCAGCTCGCCCGCTCGCGCTACTCGACCGTCTACATGCCGGGCCACAAGCTGACCATGCTGCCCGACGAGGTGGTGCAGGCCTACACGCTGATCGAGGGCCGCGAGTGCCCGGCGGTGTCGGTCTACTTCCAGCTCGACGCGGCCACGCTGGCGGTGCAGGCGACCGAGACGAAGCTCGAGCGCGTCGCGATCACCACCAACCTGCGGCACGACCAGCTCGACGACGTGATCACCGAGGCCACGCTGTCGGGCGAGGCCCCGGCCGACTACGCCTTCGCGCCCGAGCTCGCCTTCGCGCACCGGCTCGCCAAGCACCTGAAGGCGCAGCGCGAGGTGGTACGCGGCAAGCCCGAGAACTTCAACCGCCCCGACTACAACTTCCGCCTCGAGGGCCTGAGCGGCCCCGAGCCCGACGGCAGCGAGACGGTCGTGATCGGCGAGCGCCGGCGCGGCTCGGCGCTGGACCTGATCGTCGCCGAGGCGATGATCCTCGCCAACAGCCACTGGGGCGGCTGGCTCGCCGAGTGCGGCGTGCCCGGCATCTACCGCAGCCAGGCCAGCATGGCGCCGGGCATCAAGGTGCGCATGGGCACCAAGCCGGCGCCGCATGCCGGCATGGGCGTCAAGCAGTACACCTGGGCGACCTCGCCGCTGCGCCGCTACGTGGACCTGGTCAACCAGTGGCAGATCGTCGCCTGCGCGCGCCACGGCCGCACCGCGGCGCTGGTCGCGCCCTTCAAGCCCAAGGATGCCGAGCTGTTCTCGGTGATCTCGGGCTTCGAGACCGCCTACGCCGCCTACAACCAGTTCCAGAACGGCCTGGAGCGCTGGTGGACGCTGCGCCACCTGGAGCAGTCGGGCACGACCGAACTCGACGCGGTGGTGATGAAGGACGGCCTGGTGCGCGCCGACACCCTGCCGCTGGTCGTGCGCGCGGCCGGCTGCGAATCGATGCCGCGCGGCGCGCGGGTGCGGGTGCGCGTCGGCGGCATCGACCTGCTGACCCTCGATGCGCACGCGACCCTGGTGACGCGCCTCGACGACCCGGCGAGCCCGGCCGACGACGCGCCCGTCGACGCCGACGAGGCCGAGGACGCCGCCGAGGCCGCGGCCCCGCTGGCGCTGGCGATCGACGTCGGCGACGCCGAGCCCGAGGCCGCCCCCGCGGCCGCCTGAGCGATGACCGGGCGGCACGCCACCGCAGGCTCCGGCTTCGCGCGGACACGCCCGCCCGGCGAGGCCGAGCCGGCGCCGCGGGGCCCCGGCGCGCTGCAGCGCGGCTGGCGCTGGCTGCGCGGGCTGAGCACGCTGTCGATCGCGCTGATCGCCTCGTTCGGCGTGCACGCGGTGCTGCTGACGGTGCGCTTCGTCGACCCGGAGGGCTTCAACCGCGTGTTCAAGGACACGCCGCTCGAGGTGATCCTGGTCAATGCCCGCTCGACCGAGCCGCCCCTGAAGGCCCGGGCGATCGCGCAGGCGGCGCTGGCCGGCGGCGGCGAGGCGCAGGAGGGCCGCGCCACCTCGCCGCTGCCCCCCTCGGCGCAGACCGAGGTCGGCGAATCGATCGAGGACACCCGCAAGCAGATCCAGACGCTGCAGGACCAGCAGCAGCAACTGCTCGCGCAGGTGCGCCGCGAGCTGGCGATGCTGCCGCCGCCCGACCCGGAGCGCGAGCAGGGCTCGCCCGAGGCGCGCGCGCAGGCCGAGCAGCGCCAGCAGCTGCTGCAGATGCTCGCGGAGATCGAGAAACGCATCAACGAGGCCAACCAGCGCCCGAAGAAGCGCTATGTCAGCCCGTCCACGACCGAGGCGGTCTACGCGATCTACTACGACATGCTGCGCCGCCGCATCGAGGAGCGCGGCACCCGCAACTTCCCCGAGGACCGGGGCCGCAAGCTCTATGGCGAGCTGACGATGATCGTCACCATCGACGCGCTCGGCCGCCTGCTCGACACCGAGGTCGTGCAGGGCTCGGGCAATGCGACGCTGGACCGCCGCGCCCAGGCGATCGTGCGCGCGGCCGCGCCCTTCGGCGCCTTCAGCCCGGCGATGCGCGCCCAGGCCGACCAGATCGTCGTCGTCTCGCGCTTTCGCTTCACCCGCGACGAAGGACTCGCGACCAGCCTGCAGGCGGCGCCGCAATGAGCCCGGACCGCTACGCGGTCGCCGGCCACCCGGTGACGCACAGCCGCTCGCCGTGGATCCACGCACGCTTCGCCGCGCTGACCGGCGAGGCGCTCGAGTACGGCTGCCTGCCCTGCCCGCTCGACGGCTTCGCGGCCACGGTGCGCGCCTTTGCGGCCACCGGCGCGAAGGGCTGCAACGTCACCGTGCCCTTCAAGTTCGAGGCCCCGGCGCTGTGCGCCGGCCTGACGCCGCGCGCCGCGCTCGCCCAGGCGGTCAACACGCTGCGCTTCGACGCCGACGGCTGGCAGGGCGACAACACCGACGGCGCCGGCCTGGTGACCGACATCACCGTGCATGCCGGCGTCGCGCTGCGCGGCGCGACGCTGCTGCTGCTCGGCGCCGGCGGCGCGGCGGCCGGCGTGCTCGGCCCGCTGATCGAGGCCGGCCTTGCCCGGCTGGTGCTGGCCAACCGCACGGTCGACAAGGCCGAGGCGCTGGTCGAGCGCCACGCGGCGCTGGCCGCGGCCCATGGCGTCGAGCTGCAGGCGGCACCGCTCGAGGGCTGCGGCAGCCGCTTCGACCTGGTCGTCAACGCCACCGCCGCGAGCCTGCACAGCGCCGGCGTGCCGGTCGCCGCCACCGTGCTGCGCCCGGGCGGCCTGGCGCTGGACATGATGTACGGCGCCGCCGCCGCGCCCTTCCTGGCCTGGGCGCAAGCGCATGGCGCGCACGGCCGCGACGGGCTGGGCATGCTGGTCGAGCAGGCGGCCGAGTCCTTCTGCTTCTGGCGCGGCCGACGCCCGCCGACCGCCGAGGTGCTGGCCGAGCTGCAGCGCCTCGTCGCCGCGGGATCGCCGCCGTGATGCGCCGGCTCGGACGGGCGCTGGCCCTGCTGGCGCTGAGCTTCGCTGCGCTGCAACTCGCCTTCGTGGCGCGCATCGCGCTGATGGCCGGGCTCGATCCCGCCTCGACGACCTTCGAGCGCAGCGAGATCTGGCGCCTCGCGACCCAGCGTGGCGAGGTGCTGTGGAGCCAGCGCTGGACGCCGTATGCGCGGATCTCGCCGAACCTCAAGCGCGCGGTGATCGCCGCCGAGGACGCGAGCTTCACCGACCATGGCGGCGTCGACTGGGAGGCGATCGAGAAGGCCTGGGAGCGCAACCAGCGCGCCGAGGCCCGCATCGAGCGGCTGCAGTCGCGCCTCGAGGCCGAGCAGCAGCGTCGCGCCGCCGCCGGCAAGCCCCCGCCGGCCCGGCCGGTGCCGGTCGCCAAGGTCGTCGGCGGCTCGACCATCACCCAGCAGCTGGCCAAGAACCTGTTCCTGTCCGGCGAGCGCAGCCTCGCACGCAAGGGCCAGGAGTTGGTGATCACCTTCATGCTCGAGGCCGTGCTCGACAAGCAGCGCCTGCTCGAGCTCTACCTGAACCATGTCGAATGGGGCGAGGGCGTGTTCGGCGCGCAGGCCGCCGCGCGCCACTACTTCCGCGTCGACGCCGAGCGGCTCGCGCCGCTGCAGGCGGCGCGGCTGGCGGTGATGCTGCCGGCGCCCAAGCGTTTCGAGCAGCGCCCCGGCTCGGCCTATGTGGCCGGGCGCGCGGCCACGATCGTCGCGCGCATGCGCGACGCCGAACTGCCCTGAGCCGGGCGCATCGAACCGCGACCATGGCCCGTGCCAGCGCGCTTGCCAGCGAAATCGCCGCCACCGCCGCGCGGCTGGTGGTCGAGGACGGGCTCGAATACGGCCCGGCCAAGCGCCGTGCCGCCGACCTGGTCGGCCGCCGCGGCATCGCCGCCAGCGAGCTGCCAAGCAACGAGCTGGTCGAAGACGAAGTACGCGCCTACATAGCGATCTTCTGTGCCGACACGCAGGCCACCGAACTCGCGGCGCTGCGCGGCGTCGCGCAGCGCTGGATGGCGCGGCTGGCCGAATTCCGACCGCACCTGTGCGGCGCGGTCTGGCGCGGCACCGCGACGCGGCGCAACGATGTGCGCCTCGAGCTCTACTGCGACGACTCCAAGTCGGCCGAGATCGCGCTGCTGAACGCCGGCGTCAGCTACGCGGTCGGCAGCACCCGCGGACCGCGCGGCGCGATGATCGACGTGCTGAGCCTGGCCGAGCCCTGCGCGGCGCTCGGCGAGGCCGTCACCGTGCACCTGAGCATCCTCGACCACGACGATCTGCGCGGCGCGCTCAGGCCCGGCGCCGGCGGCCGCACGGAACGCGGCGACGCGAGCGCCCTCAGACTGCTGCTGGAGACCCCACCCCGATGACGACCGACCCGCCCCGATCCGATGCCCCTGCCGACGCACGCCGCCGCCGCTGGCTGCTCGGAGGCGTCGCCGCCGCCGGGCTGGCCGGCGGGGCCTGGTTCGGGCTGCGGCAGGCGCCGGACGCCGCCGCCACGCCCGGGACCGACCGCTTCTGGGGCCTGAGCTTCGACACCCCCGGCGGCGGCACCCTGGCGCTCGGCGCGCTGCGCGGCCGGCCGCTGCTGGTCAACTTCTGGGCCACCTGGTGCGCCCCCTGCGTGCGCGAGATGCCGCAAATCGATCGCTTCTCCAGGGATTTCAAGCCGAACGGCTGGCAAGTCATCGGATTGGCCATCGACGGCCCCACCCCGGTGCGCGAGTTCCTCGGCCGCGTCAAGGTCGGCTTCCCGATCGGGCTGGCGGGGCTCGACGGCACCGAGCTGGTCCGCGAACTGGGCAACGAGAACGGCGGCCTGCCCTTCACCGTGGCCTTCGACGCCGCCGGAAGGCTGGTGCGGCGCAAACTGGGCGAGACCCACTACGAGGAGCTGGTCGGCTGGGCCCGCGCGCTGGCCTGAGCCGGCGCACGGGGGCGCATCGACCGCCGGCCGATTTGCGCGTAAAGTCGCGCCTTCCTCGGGCCATCTGCCCGGATCGGCGACGCATCTGATGCAAATCCTCGTCCTCCACGGACCCAACCTGAACTTGCTCGGCACACGCGAGCCGGCCGTCTACGGCAGCACCACGCTGGCCGAGATCGACGCCGCGCTGGCGGCACAGGCGCAGGCGGCCGGGGCGACGCTGAGGAGCCTGCAGAGCAACCACGAGGGCGTGCTGATCGACCGCGTCCAGGCGGCGCGCACCGACGGCACCGGCTTCATCGTCATCAACCCCGGCGCCTACACCCACACCAGCGTCGCCTTGCGCGACGCACTGGCGGCGGTGGCGATCCCCTTCGTCGAGGTGCACCTGTCGAACGTGCACCGTCGCGAGGCCTTCCGCCACCACTCCTATTTTTCCGATCTGGCCGAGGGCGTCATCGTCGGCCTGGGCGCCGCCGGCTACCGCGCGGCGCTCGCCTACGCGCTGGACCGGCTCGCCGCGCCGCGCGCCTGAAGCGACGCCCTTGGGCGCTCGCGCGCCCTTTCACCATAAATACATAGCGTTGGAGAGAGAACCATGGACTTGCGCAAGCTGAAGACACTGATCGACCTGGTGTCCGAGTCGAACGTGTCCGAGCTCGAGATCACCGAGGCCGACGGCAAGGTCCGCATCGTCAAGGGCGCGCCGGTGCAGGTCGTGCCGGTGGCCGCGCCCGCGGTGGCTGCGCCGCCGGCCGCGGCGGCCGCCCCGGCGCCGGCTGC
>CAYOXW010000165.1:0-6586 GCA_964408005.1 uncultured Methylibium sp. | reverse complement strand
AAGGCATCGGATTTTGATTCCGACATGCGAGGGTTCGAGTCCTTCCTCCCCTGCCAAAGTTCAGCCCCGCATGGCGCCCGCACCGGGCGCCATGCTTTTTGATCGGTCCCGTTTCAGCCTGGACGCGTGATGCTCGCCAATACCGTGCTCTTCACCGGCAACGCCAACCCGGCGCTGGCCCAGGAGATCGCCGCCCAGCTCGGCATCGAGCTCGGCCGCGCATCGGTTGGCCGTTTCTCCGACGGGGAAGTCACCGTCGAGATCCAGCAGAACGTGCGGGCGCGCGACGTGTTCGTCGTGCAACCGACCTGCGCGCCGACCAACGAGAGCCTGATGGAGCTCTTCATCATGGTCGATGCGCTGAAGCGGGCTTCCGCCGGGCGCATCACCGCGGTGATTCCCTACTTCGGCTACGCCCGCCAGGACCGCCGCCCGCGCTCGACGCGCGTGCCGATCTCGGCCAAGGTCGTCGCCAACATGCTCGAGGCGGTCGGCGTCAACCGCGTGCTGACGATGGACCTGCACGCCGACCAGATCCAGGGCTTCTTCGACATCCCGGTCGACAACATCTACGCCTCGCCGGTGCTGCTGTCGGACCTGAAGAGCAAGCGCCACGAGAACCTGATCGTCGTCTCGCCCGATGTCGGCGGCGTGGTGCGCGCGCGCGCGCTGGCCAAGCAGCTCGACACCGATCTGGCGATCATCGACAAGCGCCGTCCGGCGGCCAACGTCTCCGAGGTCATGCACGTGATCGGCGAGATCGAGGGCCGCAACTGCGTGATCATGGACGACATGATCGACACCGCCGGCACGCTGGTGAAGGCTGCCGAGGTGCTGAAGGAGCGCGGCGCGAAGAGCGTCTACGCCTACTGCACCCACCCGGTGTTCTCCGGCCCGGCGATCGAGCGCATCAAGAAGTCCCAGATCGACGAGGTGGTGATCACCAACACGATCCCGCTGGACGCCAGCGCCAAGGGCTGCGACAAGATCCGCCAGCTGTCGGTGGCCTTCCTGTTCGCCGAGACCATCCGCCGCATCTCGGACGGCGAGTCGGTCACCTCGCTCTTCTCGGAACAGAACAACAACTTCTGATCCGCGTCGCCGCCCGCGCGCATGGGGTGCGCGGGCGTTCATCGGGCACCTGGTCGCGGGTGCCTTCCTTTACGGAGAAACATCAATGAAATTCGTCGCATTCCCGCGCGAACTGCAGGGGACCGGAGCGAGCCGCCGCCTGCGCATCTCGGGCAAGGTCCCGGGCATCGTCTACGGTGCCGGCGAGCCGGTGAAGATCGAGCTCGACCACAACGCGCTGTTCTATGCGCTGAAGAAGGAGGCCTTCCACTCCTCGCTGCTCGACATGGAACTCGCGGGCCAGAGCCAGCAGGTGCTGCTGCGCGACGTGCAGATGCACGCCTTCAAGCCGCAGGTGCTGCATGTGGACTTCCAGCGCGTCGATGCCACCACCCGCATCCAGAAGAAGGTGCCGCTGCACTTCAGCGGCGAAGAGAACGCGCCGGCCGTCAAGATCGACAAGTGCCTGATCTCGCACGTCGCGACCGAGCTCGAGATCGAGTGCCTGGCCTCCAAGCTGCCCGAGTTCCTGAGCGTCGACCTGTCGAGCCTGAACAAGGGCCAGTCGCTGCACGTCAACGACCTGAAGCTCGACGCCGGCATCAAGGTGGTGCTGCGCGGCAAGAAGAACCCGGTGATCGCCACCGTCGTGAATCCGGCCGCTGAAGAGGCCCAGCCCGAGGTCGCCGCGGCGGCGCCGAAGGCCGCCCCGAGCAAGGGCAAGAAGGACGAGAAGCAGAACAAGAAGTAAATCGTCCGCGGGCCCGGTGGCCCGCCGCGAACCTGCGCAGAAGCCCCGCCTTGGCGGGGCTTCTTGCTTTGGCGGGTGGCGGCGCGGCGGCAGGGCGCTCGCGATAATCCCGCCATGATTCGACTGATGGTTGGCCTCGGTAACCCGGGCCCGGAATACGAAGCCACGCGGCACAACGCCGGCTTCTGGTGGATCGACGCGGTCGCGCGCCAGCTGAAGGCGACGCTGGTGGCCGAACGCAGCTATCACGGGCTGGTCGCGCGGGTGAATGGGCCCGCCGGTCCGCTGTGGCTGCTCGAGCCGCAGACCTACATGAACCTGTCGGGCAAGGCGGTCGGCGCGCTGGCGCGCTTCTACAAGATCGCGCCCGAGGAGATCCTGGTCGCCCACGACGAGCTCGACCTGCCGCCCGGCGAGATCAAGCTCAAGCGCGGCGGCGGCCACGCCGGCCACAACGGCCTGCGCGACATCCACGCCCAGCTCGGTTCGGCCGACTATTGGCGCCTGCGCATCGGCATCGGCCACCCGGGCGTCAAGGCCGAGGTGGTGAACTATGTGCTCGGCAAGCCGATGGCCGAGCATCGCGAGGCCATCGACGCGTCCCTCGCGCGCGCGCTCGCAGCGCTCGACGCCCTGCGCGCCGGCGAGATGGCGCGTGCGACCGCGGCGATCCACACGAGCAAGCCACCGCGGCCCAAGCCGCCGAAGCCGGCCCCCGAGGCGCTCAGTCCTTGAGCTCGGGCGCGCCGGCCGCGCCGATCAGCTGGCGGAATTTCTCCCACAGCATCGGCTGGGTCTCGGGGTGCGCCGGATCCTTGGGGATGCAGGCGACCGGGCAGACCTGCACGCACTGCGGCTCGTCGAAGTGACCGACGCACTCGGTGCAGCGCATCGGGTCGATCACATAGATCTCGGGGCCGAGCGAGATCGCCTGGTTCGGGCACTCGGGCTCGCAGACATCGCAGTTGATGCAGTCGTCGGTGATCTTCAGCGCCATCGCGGTCTCAGGGTGACTGGTTCACCCGCTCTTGCAGCCTGCGGAGCACCGAGGGTGCCACGAACTTGGAGACATCACCGCCGAGACTGGCAATCTCGCGCACGAAGGTGCCGCTGATGAACTGGTACTGGTCGGACGGGGTCAGGAACACGGTTTCGACGTCGGGCATCAGCTGGCGGTTCATGCCGGCCATCTGAAACTCATACTCGAAGTCGCTGACCGCCCGCAGCCCGCGCACCACGACGCGGCCGCTGCACTCGACGACGAAGTCGCGCAGCAGCCCGCGGAACGCGACCACCTCGACGTTGGCGTAGGGCGCCGCGAGCTCGGTCGCGATCTCGAGCCGCTCGGCGATGCTGAACATCGTGCGCTTGTGGTGGCCGGCCGCGACCGCGAGCACCAGCTTGGGAAACAGCGCCGCGGCACGCTTCATCAGGTCCTGGTGACCGAGCGTCATCGGATCGAAGGTGCCGGGGTAGACGGCGATCAGCTTGGGGGCGGCGGTCACGGCACGGTTACGGACGGGCGACGGCCGCAGTTTACGGGCCACCGGCGCGCAGCAGATGGGCGTGCACCAGCCCGGCGCGGGCGTGGCGGTGGAGCGTCAACCCGTGCGCGGCCAGGACCGCGTCGTCGACGAGCCGGTCGGCCTCGACATAGAGCCAGCCGCCCGGAACCGCCACGCGCGCCGCGGCGGCGATCGCGGCATCGTGCAGACCGGCGCCGAACGGCGGGTCGAGTAGCACCAGGTCGAAGCCGGCCCCCGGGTGGCGCGCCATCCAGGCGAGCGCGTCGGCGCATTCGATGCGCACCGTCGTCGCGCCGAGGCGTTGCTGCACCGCGCGCAGCCCGGCGGCCAGCGCGGCCCCGCGTTCGAGCAGCACCACCTCGGACGCACCGCGCGAGGCCGCCTCGAAGCCGAGCGCGCCGCTGCCCGCAAAGGCGTCCAGGCAGCGCCAGCCGTCGAGATCCTGGCCGAGCCAGTTGAACAGCGTCTCGCGCACGCGGTCGGGCGTCGGGCGCAGGCCCTCGTGCACGGGCACCGGCAGCTTGCTGCGTTTCCACTGCCCGCCGATCAGTCGCACCTCGCCGGGCGTGCCATGGCGGCGCGGCGGCGGGGCGGGGGGGGAGGGGCGCTTCACGGCGACGAGTCTAGGTCAGCCCTGCGGATCCCGGAGCCGACGCTGGCCTTCACGAGGCGGCGCGCCTGCGGGGCGCGATGCGGTCCCTAGAATCGCGGACCGATGTTCAGCTTCTTCAAACGCAAGGCGCCCGTCGCGCCGCCCGAGGCCGTCACGGCGGTCCCTGAGGTCGCCGCCGCGCCGGCGGCGCCACCCGTTCCCCCGCCAGCCGTCGACCCGGTCGCGCCGCCGACCGAGCGTCGCTCGTGGATGGCGCGGCTCAAGGCCGGCTTGCAGCGCACCGGCTCGGGCATCGCGCAGGTGTTCACCGGCACGCGCATCGACGAGGCCTTGTACGAGGAGCTCGAGGCCGCGCTGTTGATGGCCGATGCCGGCGTGCGCGCGACCGAGTACCTGCTGGCCGACCTGAAGCGCCGCGTCAAGGAGTCTCGTGCGACCGAGCCGGCCGCGGTCAAGGCGCTGCTGGCCGATGCGATTACCGAGCTGCTCGCGCCACTCGAGCGGCCGCTCGAACTGGGGGCCCCGCCGACGGTGATGATGGTCGCGGGCGTGAACGGGGCCGGCAAGACGACCACGATCGGCAAGCTCACGCGCCACCTCGCCGATGGGGGCGTGCGCGTGATGCTGGCCGCGGCCGACACCTTCCGTGCCGCCGCGCGCGAGCAGCTGATGGTCTGGGCCGAGCGCGCCGACGCGCAGTCGGCGAGCGGCCGTCAGGAGGTCGAGATCGTCAGCCAGGCCGGCGGCGATCCCTCGGCGGTGTGCTTCGACGCGGTGCGCGCGGCGCAGGCGCGCGGCTGCGAGGTCGTGATCGCCGACACCGCCGGGCGGCTGCCGACCCAGTTGCACCTGATGGAGGAGCTCAAGAAGCTGCATCGCACGCTCGGCAAGGCGTTGCCCGGGGCGCCGCACGAGGTGCTGCTGGTCGTCGACGGCAACACCGGCCAGAACGCGCTGGCCCAGGTGCAGGCCTTCGATGCCGCGCTGGGCCTGAGCGGACTGATCGTCACCAAGCTCGACGGTACCGCCAAGGGCGGCGTGCTGGCGGCAATCGCGCTGTGGGCGCGCGAGCGCCGCGCCGAGCGGCCGGTGGCGGTCTATTTCATCGGCGTGGGCGAGCGGCTCGAGGACCTGGAGACCTTCAGCGCGCGCGAGTTCGCGCAGGCGCTGCTCGGCTGAGCGGCGCGCTCAGCGCCGTGGCGGGTCGAGCGGCGCGGGCGCCGAGTCGAGCTCGTCGAACCAGGTCGAGGCCGGCGGCTCGCGCAGCTCGAACACCTCGTCGGGCTGCGGCTCGGTGTCGTCGAAGCTCGGCGGGGCCGGGGCGGCGGCGGCCTTGGCCGGCAGCGGCGCAGCGGCCGCGGCGGCGGGCGCCGGCGTGGCGTGCTGGACCTGCGGCAGCACCTGCTCGCGCACGGCGTCGGGATGGGGCAGCGCCTCTTCGTTCCACACGAGCACGCGGATGCCGGCCTTGTGCAGCACCCGGTCCATGCGCTCGTGGCGCTTGCGGGTGCGCTCGGTGTCCTTGCCCGGCGGGCGGCGCAGTTCGATGACGGCGATCACCTGGGAGCTGGCGTCGCACACCAGCAAGTCGGCGCACACCTGACCGATACGGCGCATCCACTCGGTGTAGGAATGGCGCGTCGGCACGCGGATGAAGCGCGCCAGCGGCACCTGTGCGAACACCAGGTGCTCGGGCAGGGCGTGCTGCAGCATCACCATGGCACGGCGCTCGGGGAGCGTCAGCAAGCGCGTCGGCTCTGGGGGCCAGCCGATCACGGTGTCCACGGTCTCGCCGCGCTGCGGCCGGCTGCTGCCGTCATCACGGACCGCGCCGCGTGCACGCCGACGCCACCACAGGCCCAGGGCCAGCAGCAGTAGCAGGGCGACCAGCAGCAGCGGATTCATCGACGACGTTCCTTCCGGGCAGGCTGTGACGCTAGAAGCTGAGCGCCCGGGCGTCAAGCCCACGGCGGGCACAAGACGCGGTCGGGCGTGGCAGATGCGGCACGGCGCGCGTCAGCGCGGCAGGCCCTTCATGCCGCCCATGCGCTTCATCAGCTTCATCAGGCCGCCGCCCTGCATCTTCTTCATCATCGACTGCATCTGCTCGAACTGGTTGAGCAGGCGGTTGACCTCCTGCACCTGCACGCCCGCCCCGGTGGCGATGCGGCGCTTGCGCTGGGCCTTGATCAGCTCGGGCTTGCGGCGCTCCTGCGGCGTCATCGAGTGGATGATGCCGCGCATGCGGCGCATCTCGCGCTCGGCGCGGTCCATGTCGCCGGCGCCGATCTGCCCCGCCTTGCCGGCGAGCTGGGTCGGCAGCTTGTCGATCAGCCCCGACAGCCCGCCCATCTTCTGCATCTGGCCGATCTGCTGCGCGAAGTCCTCGAGATCGAAGCCGCCGGACTTGACCTTCGCGGCGAGCTTCTGCGCCGCGTCGAGGTCGACGCCCTGCTGCACCTGCTCGACCAGCGCGACGATGTCGCCCATGCCGAGCACGCGCCCGGCATGGCGCTCGGCGTCGAACACCTCGAGGCCGTCGATCTTCTCGGACACGCCGGCGAACTTGATCGGCGCGCCGGTCACCTGGCGCACCGACAGCGCGGCGCCGCCGCGCGAGTCGCC
>CAYOXW010000164.1:0-6599 GCA_964408005.1 uncultured Methylibium sp. | reverse complement strand
GGCGGCGCGCGAGGGCGAGGCGCTGACCTACTTCGAGTTCACGACGCTGGCGATCCTGCGCTTGATGGCCTCGCTGGGGCTCGACGCGGCGATCCTCGAGGTCGGCCTCGGCGGCCGGCTCGACGCGGTCAATGCGATCGACACTGACTGCGCGGTGATCACCTGCATCGACCTCGACCACATGGAGTTCCTCGGCCCCGATCGCGAGACGATCGGGCGTGAGAAGGCCGGCATCGCCCGCACCAGCCGGCCGGTGATCATCGGCGACCCGATGCCGCCGCAGAGCGTGCTCGATCACGCGCGCGAGATCGGCGCCGACCTGCGCCGCTTCGGCATCGACTTCAACTACAGCGGCGATCGCCAGCAGTGGTCCTGGGCCGGTCGCAGCCGCCGGCACAACGGCCTGGCCTACCCGGCGCTGCGCGGTGCGAACCAGCTGATCAACGCCTCGGGCGTGCTGGCCGCGCTCGAGGCCTTGCACGAGCGTCTGCCGGTGCCGGCCCAGGCGGTGCGCAACGGCCTGGCCATGGTCGAGCTGCCGGGGCGCTTCCAGATCGTGCCGGGCGAGCCGACGATCGTGCTCGACGTCGCCCACAACCCGCATGCGGTTGCCACGCTCGCGGCCAACCTCGATCAGATGGGGTTCTTCCCGCGCACCCACATGGTGTTCGGCGCGATGAAGGACAAGGACATCGTGGCCATGTTGACGCGCCTGGCGCCGCTCGCGGAGGTCTGGCACTTCACCGACCTGCCGACGCCGCGCGCCGCCAGTGCCGCCGAACTCGAGACGATGTACCGTCAGGCCGCGGGCGCGCGCGCCATGGCCACGCAGTGCCATGCCGAGCCCCGTGCGGCACTGGTTGCGGCACTCGAGACGGCGGACCCGACTGATAGAATTGTCGTGTTCGGATCGTTCTACACCGTGGGCGGCGTGCTGGAGCAGGGTCTGCCGCGGCGCGGCGCCCGGCATCTCGGCTGAGCGCACCCCGGCGGGCTTGGTCCGGGACGTGGCCGACACGTTCCGCGCGGCGTGAGCAAGACGTCCCGCCGTCCCACGCCCTCTGTCGTCGCACCGCCTCCGCCACTCACACGCATGGGTCTGCTGTCCTTCCTGAAGCGCTCGACCGTGGCCGGTGACGCAGGCTCGCCAGAGGGGTTGCGCCGTCGCGCGCGCCGGCGACTGATCGGCGCGGCGGTGCTGGTGCTGGTCGGTGTCGTGGTGCTGCCGCTGCTGTTCGACACGACGCCGCGCCCGGTGGCGGTGGACATCCCGATCGAGATCCCCGCCAAGGACAAGGTGGCACCGCTGGCCGCGACCGGTGGCCGCACCGTGGCCTCGGGCAAGCTTGCGGCCGTGACGGCCGACGTGCCGAGGGACGCGTCGCCGCCCCCGGTCGAACCGCCTCCGGCCGCCGAGAAGCCCGCCGAGCCCCCGGCCGCGGAGAAGTCGACCGAGTCCCCGTCCCGCCAGGCCGACAAGCCGGCGGAGACGCCGCCGCCCGCACCACCGGCGCCGCCCGCGCCCGCCAAGGCTGCCGTGCCGGCGGCGCGCTACGTGGTGCAGGTGGGCGCCTTCAGCGAGGCCGCGTCGGCGCGCACAGCGCGCCAGCGGGTCGAGAAGCTGGGGCTGAAGACCTACACGCAGGTCGTCGAGACATCCTCGGGCGCCCGCACCCGGGTGCGCGTCGGCCCCTATGAGGAGCGCGCCGAGGCCGAACGCATCGCCGCCAAGATCAAGCAGGCCGGTCTTCCGGCGGCCGTGCTCGGGCTGTGAGTGCCGTGTCGCTCGGCTGGGTCGACTGGGTCTTCCTCGCGCTCTTGCTGCTGTCGATGGTGATCGGCGTGGTGCGCGGGCTGCTCTACGAGTTGATGTCCCTGTTCGGCTGGGTGGTCGCCTATGTCGCGGCACAGGCCTTCGGCGCGGCCGCGGCGCCGGCCGTGCCGCTCGGCGCGCCGGGCTCGGCGCTGAATCTCGCGGCCGCCTTCGCGTTCGTGTTCGTCGCCGTGCTGCTCGGCTGGTGGCTGCTGGCCTGGCTGCTCGGCAAGCTGATCAAGGCCTCGCCGCTGAGCGCGCTGGATCGCGTGCTCGGCGCGCTGTTCGGCCTGCTGCGCGGCGCGCTGATCGCGCTGGCGGTGGCGACCGTCGTCAACCTGACCCCGTTTGCCGAGGCCCCGGCCTGGCGCCGCTCCCACAGCGCGGAAAGCCTGGCCGTCGTGCTGGCGGGCTTGAAGCCGCTGCTTCCCGAACCCATCATGCGTCATCTGCGGGCCGATCGCCCGTCGGTACGCCTTGGCGCCTGAGCGCCCGGAACCCAGAAGGACCCGTCCCATGTGCGGCATCGTTGGTGTCATCTCCAAAGCGCCCGTCAACCAGCTGATCTACGACGCGCTGCTGCTGCTGCAGCACCGCGGCCAGGATGCGGCGGGCATCGTCACCGCCGGCCCGGACGAGCGCGGCACCAAGTTCTTCATGCACAAGGCGCGCGGCATGGTGCGCGACGTGTTCCGCACCCGCAACATGCGCGGCCTGCCCGGCACCGTCGGCCTCGGCCAGGTGCGCTACCCGACCGCCGGCAATGCCTACAGCGAGGAGGAGGCCCAGCCCTTCTACGTCAACGCGCCCTTCGGCCTGGTGCTGGTGCACAACGGCAACCTGACCAACGCGGCGGCGCTGAAGCAGGAGCTGTTCGCGATCGACCGGCGCCACCTCAACACCGAGAGCGACACCGAGGTGCTGCTGAACGTGCTCGCACACGAGCTCGAGATGGCGGCACGGGACCTGCCGCTGACACCGAGCGTGATCTTCAAGGCGGTCGGCGCGGTGCACCGGCGCATCAAGGGTTCCTACGCCGTGGTCTGCCTGATCGCGGGGCAGGGCGTGCTGGCCTTCCGCGACCCCTACGGCATCCGTCCGCTGTGCATCGGCGAGGCCGACCTGGCCGACGGCAAGGAGATCATGGTCGCGAGCGAGTCGGTCGCGCTCGAGGGTACCGGGCACCGTTTCGTGCGCGACGTTGCGCCCGGCGAGGCGGTCTTCATCGACCTCGAGGGGCGTGTGCACGCGCAGCAGTGCGCGGCCAATCCGCAGCTCCACCCCTGCGTGTTCGAGTTCGTCTACCTGGCGCGTCCCGACTCGGTGATCGACGGCATCTCGGTCTACCAGGCGCGGCTGAACATGGGCGAGACGCTGGCGCAGCGGTTGATCTCGACGATGCCGCCGAGCGAGATCGACGTGGTGATCCCGATCCCCGAGTCGAGCCGGCCGAGCGCGATGCAGCTCGCGCAGAAGATCGGCAAGCCCTACCGCGAAGGCTTCGTCAAGAACCGCTATGTCGGCCGCACCTTCATCATGCCGGGGCAGGGCATGCGCAAGAAGTCGGTGCGCCAGAAGCTCAACGCGATCGCGTCCGAGTTCGCCGGCCGCAACGTGCTGCTGGTCGACGACTCGATCGTGCGCGGCACCACCAGCAAGGAGATCGTGCAGATGGCCCGCGAGGCCGGTGCGCGCAAGGTCTACATGGCCTCGGCCGCGCCGCCGGTGCGCTACCCGAACGTCTACGGCATCGACATGCCGACCAAGGACGAGCTGATCGCGCACGGCCGCAGCCTCGAGGAGATCCGGGAGTACATCGGCGCCGACGCGCTGATCTACCAGGACGTCGACGCGATGAAGAAGGCGATCGGATCGCTGAACACCTCGCTGGCCGGCTTCGAGGCCTCGTGCTTCGACGGTGTCTACGTCACCGGCGACATCAGCGCGGCGCAAGTCGCCGCGATGGCGGCGCAGCGCACGCTGCAGCTCGAGGACGAGAACGACTCGCGCACGCGACTGGCGCTGCAAAGCGCGACGGAGGCCTGATGGCCGCGCCGCACGACCCGAAGCGCCTGCCGCGTGTGGACCTGCCGGCCGATGCGCGGCTGGACACCCTGGCCGTGCGCGAGGGCCTGCCGCCGAGCCAGTGGGGCGAGAACTCCGAGGCGCTGTTCCTGACCAGCAGCTTCGTGCACCCCGACGCGGCCACGGCGGCGGCGCGCTTCGCGAACGAGGAGGAGGCGTTCGTCTACTCCCGCTTCACCAACCCGACGGTGATGATGATGGAGCGCCGCCTGGCGGCGCTCGAGGGCAGCGAGGCCTGCATCGCGACGTCGAGCGGCATGAGCGCGATCCTGCTGATCTGCCTGGGCCTGCTGAAGGCCGGCGACCATGTGATCTGCTCGCGCAGCGTGTTCGGCTCGACGATCAAGCTGCTCGGCGGCGAGCTGGCCAAGTTCGGCGTCGAGACCAGCTTCGTGTCGCAGACCGACGTGGCCGAATGGCGCGCCGCGCTGCGGCCGACGACGAAGCTGCTGTTCGCCGAGACACCGAGCAACCCGCTCACGGAGGTCTGCGACATCGCGGCGCTGGCGGCGGTCGCTCATGACGCGGGCGCGCTGCTGGCGGTCGACAACTGCTTCTGCACGCCGGCGCTGCAGCAGCCGCTCAAGCTCGGCGCCGACCTGATCGTGCACTCCGGCACCAAGTACCTCGACGGCCAGGGCCGCGTGCTGGCCGGCGCGGTGTGCGGGCCGGCGGCGATCGTCGAGGCGAAGCTCGTGCCGCTGATGCGCAGCGCCGGCCTGAGCCTGTCGCCGTTCAACGCCTGGGTGGTGCTGAAGGGCTTGGAGACGCTCGGCATCCGCATGGCGGCGCAGAGCGCGCGGGCGCTGGCGCTGGCGCAGTGGCTCGAGGCCCATCCGGCCGTGCAGCGCGTCTACCACCCGGGGCTGGCCTCGCACCCGCAGCACGCGCTGGCGATGAAGCAGCAGAACGGCTGCGGCGGCGCGGTCGTGTCCTTCATCGTGAAGGGCGAGGGCGCCGAGGCCGGCCGCCGCAACGCCTTCCACGTGATCGACGGCACGCGCGTGTGCTCGATCACCGCCAACCTCGGCGACACCAAGACCACCATCACCCACCCGGCCAGCACCTCGCACGGCCGGCTCAGCGAGGACCAGCGCCTCGCCGCCGGCATCACGCAGGGGATGATCCGCGTCGCCGTGGGGCTCGAAGACCTCGAGGACCTCAAGGCCGACCTGGCCCGCGGGCTCGACACCCTGAACGCATGACGACTCCCGCTTCCGCGGTGCGCACCCGCTTCGCACCGTCGCCCACCGGCTTCATCCACCTCGGCAACATCCGCTCGGCGCTCTATCCCTGGGCCTTCGCGCGCGCGAACGGCGGCGCCTTCGTACTGCGCATCGAGGACACCGACGTCGAACGTTCCTCTCAGGAGGCGGTCGACGTCATCCTCGAGGGCATGCGCTGGCTCGGCCTCGACCACGACGAGGGGCCCTACTACCAGATGCAGCGCATGGAGCGCTACAAGCAGGTCCTCGCGCAGATGCTCGAGCAGGGCCTGGCCTACCAGTGCTACATGAGCCAGGCCGAGCTCGACGCGCTGCGAGAGCGCCAGATGGCCGCCAAGCTCAAGCCGCGCTACGACGGCAGCTGGCGCCCCGAGCCCGGCAAGACGCTGCCGCCGGTGCCCGAGGGCGTGGCGCCGGTGATCCGTTTCAAGTCGCCGATCGGTGGCACGGTCGGCTGGGACGACAAGGTCAAGGGCCGCATCGAATTCAGCAACGACGAGCTCGACGACCTGGTGATCGCGCGGCCCGATGGCACGCCGACCTACAACTTCTGCGTGGTGGTGGACGACATCGAGATGGGCATCACCCACGTCATCCGCGGCGACGACCACGTCAACAACACGCCGCGCCAGATCCACATCCTGCGCGCGCTCGGCCACGAGCCGCCGGTCTACGCCCACCTGCCCACCGTGCTGAACGAGCAGGGCGAGAAGATGAGCAAGCGCCACGGCGCCAAGCCGGTCACGGCCTATCGCGACGAGGGCTACCTGGCCGACGCGATCGTCAACTATCTCGCGCGGCTCGGCTGGAGCCATGGCGACGACGAGATCTTCTCGCGCCAGCAGTTCATCGAGTGGTTCGACCTCGACCACCTTGGCAAGAGCGCGGCGCAGTACGACGAGGCCAAGCTGCGCTGGGTCGCGAGCCAGCACATGAAGCTGGCCGACGACGCGGTGCTCGCCGTGCTGGTCGCCGAGCAGCTGCGCAAGCTCGGCCTCGAAGCGGCGGTCGACGAGCGCCTGCAGCGCATGTGCGCGCTGTTCAAGGACCGCTGTGCGACGACGGTCGAACTCGCGCAATGGCTGGCGATGTACTTCGGTGATGTGCAGCCCAGCGCCGAGGACCTTGCCGCGCATGTCGGCACTGAGGCGCGTGCGGCACTGCCGGCGCTCATCGCGCGGCTCGAGACCGCGGCACCGTGGGACGCCGCGACGATCCAGCAGGCACTCAAGGCCACGCTCGCCGAGCAGGGGCTGAAGATGCCGCAACTGGCGCCCGCGCTGCGCGTGCTCGTATGCGGTCGCGCGCAGACGCCATCGGTCGATGCGGTGCTCGCACTATTCCCGAAGGAAACCGTGCTGGAGCGCTTGCAGACCTCCTGAAAATTCTTCTATACTCTTGGTCTCGCTTGAACAGCGCCGGGGGTATAGCTCAGCTGGGAGAGCGCTTGCATGGCATGCAAGAGGTCAGCGGTT
>CAYOXW010000163.1:0-6624 GCA_964408005.1 uncultured Methylibium sp. | reverse complement strand
TCCTGGTCGAGGGCGACTCGGCCGGCGGCAGCGCCAAGATGGGCCGCGACAAGGAGACCCAGGCCATCCTGCCGCTGCGCGGCAAGGTGCTCAACTCCTGGGAGGTCGAACGCGACCGGCTGTTCGCCAACAACGAGATCCACGACATCTCGGTCGCGATCGGCGTCGATCCGCATGGCGCGAACGACGAGCCGGATCTGAGCGGCCTGCGCTACGGCAAGGTCTGCATCCTCAGCGACGCCGATGTCGACGGCTCGCACATCCAGGTGCTGCTGCTGACGCTGTTCTTCCGCCACTTCCCGAAGTTGATCGAACGCGGCCACATCTGCGTGGCGCGGCCGCCGCTGTTCCGCGTCGACGCGCCGGCACGTGGCAAGAAGCCGGCGGCCAAGCTCTACGCGCTGGACGAGGGCGAGCTGAGCGCGATCCTCGACAAGCTGCGCAAGGAAGGCGCGCGCGAGGGCTCGTGGAGCATCAGCCGCTTCAAGGGCCTGGGCGAGATGAGCGCCGAGCAGCTGTGGGACACGACGCTGAACCCCGACACGCGCCGCCTGCTGCCGGTGGCCTGGGGCGCGCTGGACTTCTCGCAGACCGAAGGCTCGTTCAACAAGCTGATGGGCAAGGGCGAGGCGGCCGCGCGGCGGGAGTTGATGGAGCTGCGCGGGGACGATGTTGAGGTGGATGTGTGAGGGACGTTCTCGCCAGTTCCGCTGTTTGCGTGGGCTGAGTCGGGGCTCGGTGGGTGGGAAGGGCGGCGAACGACCCATAGCGGCCAGCCACCTTCCGCAAAAGCAGCCTGTCGCCCGCAGTTGACAAGAAAATATGATGATCGTAATATTTTGGTCATCATGCCCTCGCCCATCAGCCGCAAAGAACTGACCCACGACCGCATCCTGGATGTGGCGGCTCGGGCCATTCGCCGCGCAGGCTACGACGGGGTCGGTCTGGCCACCATCATGAAAGAAGCTGGCCTGACGCATGGCGGCTTCTACGCCCACTTCGCATCCCGCGATGCTCTGTTGGCCGAGGCCACGCAGCGTGCCGGTCGCGACACCGGGGCCGTGCTCGCGGAGCGGCTGCGCGAGGCGCAGGCCCAAGGGATGAGTCCGTTCTCGGCGCTGGTGCACACCTATCTGGCTGATGCCCAACTCGAGAATATCGAGTGCGGTTGCATGGTGGCCGCGCTGGCGTCCGAGATCCCGCGCCAGGCGGAAGAGGTCGCCAGCGCCGCCCGGGGCCGCGTGTTGGGCTTGGTTGAACTGGTCCGCCGCACCCTTCCCGCCGATGCCGACCCGGCGCAGGCCCAAGTGATCGCAGCCACCCTGGTCGGCACGCTGCAACTGGCGCGCACGCTCCAGGGCAAAGCGGGCAGAGCCTGGCTGGCGAACGTGCGGGCCAGCCTGATCCAGCAGTACGACGCCTGAGGCGCCGGTAGAAGCCGCCGTTGCGCTCTTGCGCGTCGGCAAATATGACGTCCATCATTTAAAGGAACATCATGAAACTCGACAACGCCACCGTCCTCATCACCGGCGCCAATCGCGGCATCGGACTTGCCTTCGCCAAGGCGGCCTTGGCGCGCGGGGCGCGCAAGGTCTACGCCGGTGCACGCGATCCGAAGAGCGTCACGCTGCCCGGCGTCACGCCGATCCAGCTCGATGTGAACTCGCCCGCCGACATCGCCGCCGCCGTCGCGGCGGCCGGCGACGCGACGGTGGTCATCAACAACGCCGGCATCGCCCAGTTCAGTGGCCTTCTGTCTCCGGATGCCGAAGCCAGCTTGCGCCAGCAGCTGGAGACCAACGTCTTCGGCGTGTTGCGCATCGGCCGTGCGTTCGCGCCGGTCCTGGCCGCCAATGGCGGCGGCGCGCTGCTCAACGTGGCTTCCGTCGCCAGCTGGATCACCATGCCGGCGCTGGCCGCGTACGCGGTGACGAAGTCGGCCACATGGAGCCTTAGCAACGGCCTGCGCAACGAACTGCGGGGCCAGAAGACCCAGGTGCTGACCCTGCACATGGCCTTTGTCGACACCGACATGACCCAGGGCATCGCCAGCCCCAAGTCGACGCCGGAGGACATCGTCGCCCGGGCGTTCGACGCGCTCGAGGCCGGCGCCGATGAGGTGTTGGCCGATGAGATGACGCAGCAGGTCAAGTTCGGCCTGTCGGCGCAGCCCGGCGTGTACCTGCAGGCGCGGGACTGAACATGAGCGCCGCCGTCGACACCCCGGCACTGCGCGCATCCACACCCGTCTCGCCGTGGCCCGTGTTCTGGGTCGCCAGCATCGCCACCTTCCTGGTGTCGCTCGACACGACGATGCTGTTCGCGGCCTTTGATCCCCTGCGGCATGCCTTCGCCGACGCTTCTGCGGCCGACCTGTCATGGGTGCTGAACGCCTATACGGTGGTGTACGCCACGATGCTGATTCCCGCGGGTGGCCTGGCCGACACGCATGGGCGCAAGCGCGTCTTCCTGATCGGTGTGGCACTGTTCCTGGCGGCCTCGGCAGCCTGTGGTCTGGCCGGTAGCGTGGGCGGGTTGATCGCGGCCCGGGTGTTGCAGGCTATTGGCGCGGCCCTGCTGACGCCGGCGTCGCTGTCGATCGTGCTGGCGGCGTTTCCGCAGAGCAAGCGCGCGGTGGTCGTGAGCCTGTGGGGCGCCGTGGGTGGCTTGGCGGCTGCGGTGGGCCCGAGCGCCGGCAGCTTCGTCATCGACCACTTCGGCTGGCCCTGGGCCTTCTACATCAACCTTCCCCTGGGTGGCCTGGCCTTGTGGCGTGGTGCGTCGCGGCTGAACGAATCGGAACGGTCCGGCGAGCATCGACGGGTGGATGGCGTCGGCATGGCCTTGCTGATGCTGGCGGTGGGTGCCGTCACGCTGGCCATCGTCGATTCCGACGTGCCGACCTGGAGCCGCACGGAACTCGCGATGCTGGGCGCCACAGGGCTGATCGCCGCCGGCGCCTTCGTGGCGTGGGCGCGCAGGGCCAAAGCGCCGCTGGTGGACCTGGCGCTGTTCCGCAACCGCACCTACCGCTACGTCAACGTCGCGACGCTGGCGTTCGGCACCGCGTTCTCGATGATGTTCCTGGGCTTGTTCTTCTACATGATGAACATCTGGCACTTCAGCCTGCCCCAGGCCGGCCTGGCGGTGACCCCGGGGCCGCTGCTCGTGATGCCGACGGCCATCGTCACCGGCCGCATGGCGACACGACTGGGTCATCGCAGATTTCTGGTCGGCGGTTCGCTGCTGTACGCCTGCAGCAGCCTGTGGTTCCTGCTCGTGCCGGGGATCGAGCCGCAATATCTGTCGCACTGGCTGCCCGGGTTGATGATGAGCGGTATCGCGGTTGGCCTGGTGCTGCCGTCGCTGTCCGCCGCGGCCGTGAGCCGCCTGCCGGTGGCGCACTTCGCGGTCGGCAGCGCGGTCAACCAGGCCACACGCCAGATCGGCTCGGTGCTCGGTGTGGCGCTCACGGTGGCATTGCTGGGCCATGCAGCGCTGCAACGCACGGACTTCAATGCGCTGTATGCCCTGCACGGAGCGCTGGCGCTGCTCACCGGATTGCTCTGCCTGCCGGTGGACACCAAGCCGCGAGCCGCGCAGCCGTGAACGTAGCCGCTCGATTCACCGTCGATGTCGGCTCCTACAGCAGCGGGCCGGCATCGCGATCATCGTTACATCACATCCATTGAGTCCCTCATGACGATTGAAGAAACGGTCGAATCCACGTTGGCCGCCTGGCAGGCGCAACTGGAGCAGGTGAGGCAGCGCAGGCTCGAACGAGGCGGAGGGCATGCCGGTCTGGCTCACCCGCATCAGGTTCAAGGCAAGACGGGCCTGCAGGTGATGACCGCCTTGCTCGAAGGCGACTTGCCCCATCCGTACATGGCCGACACCTTCGACTGCGAGCTCGTCGAGCTGGGTGATGGGCGCGCGGTCTTTCAGGCGACTCCGCAGCTCAAGCACTACAACCCGCTCGGGTCGGTGCATGGCGGCTGGTACGCAACCCTGCTGGACTTCGCATTGGGATGTGCCGTGCAGACCAAGTTGCCCGCGGGGCGAAGCTACGCCACCAGCCAGATCAATCTCAACATCGTCCGGGCCGCCAACACGAAGACCGGCCCCCTGCGTTGCGTGGGGACCGCGCTTCACGTCGGGCGTCAGGTCGGCACGTCCGAAGCGAGGATCGTCGGCCCCGACGGCAAGCTCTATGCCCATGCGACAACCACCTGCGCCATCTTTGAGGCTCCGCCCTCTGCGCGTTGACTCGGAGCCGCCACGACAAGGAAGACCATGAAAGCACTCACTTTCAAGCGCTACGGCAAATCGCCCGAAATCGGGTTCGCCGACGTCCCCCGTCCCGCGCTGAGGGCCGACGAACTGCTGGTGCAGGTCCACGCGGCCAGCGTCAATCCGATCGACAACATGATCCCCACCGGGATCTTCAAGGCCGTGCTGCGGTTCAAGTTGCCAGCAACGCTGGGCAGCGATCTGGCCGGTATCGTGACCGAGGTCGGCAGTGGCGTGACCCGGTTCAAGGTCGGCGATGCGGTGTTTGCCAACATCTTCGATCAGGGGACCGGCTCCATCGCCGAATTTGCGGCGGTACCCGAGAGCGCCGCCGCGCTGAAGCCGGCCAATCTGGACTTCGTGCAGGCGGCATCGATCCCGATGGTCGGGCTGACCTCGTGGCAAGCGCTGAAGGAGCGCATGAACCTTCAGGCCGGCCAGAAAGTCTTCATCCCTGCGGGCTCTGGCGGCATCGGCACGTTCGCGATCCAGTTCGCCAAGCACTTGGGTGCCCAGGTGGGAACGACCACAAGCACCGGCAATGTCGAACTGGTGCGCAGCCTGGGCGCCGACGAGGTGGTCGACTACAAGAAGCAAGCGTTCGAGACCCTGCTGCGCGGCTACGACGCGGTGCTGGGCACCGTCAGGGGTGACTCGATCGAGAAGTCCATCGGCATCCTCAAGACGGGGGGCAGGATCGTCTCCCTGGTCGGGCCATTGGACGTTGCGTTTGCGCGCGCCCGCCGCCTCAATGCCGTCCTGACGTTCGTGTTCATGCTGATGAGTCGCAGGGTCATGCGCCTGGCGAAGAGGCGGGACATCGCCTACTCGTTCCTCTTTGCCCGCCCCGACGGGGATCAACTCGCCCAGATCGGCCAACTGCTCGAGACGCAGCGCATCCGGCCGGTGATCGACAAGGTGTTTCCGTTCGAGCAGGCGAGGGAGGCGCTGGAGTACCTCGCCCGGGGTCGCTCGAGGGGCAAGGTCGTCGTGCGGATGCGTTAGCCCGGATCAGCACGCTGGAAGGCCGCATCGCTCAGCGCGTTGGGAGCCGCATTCGTTAGCCATCGCTGGCCATACCGGCAGGCGCCGGGTTGGCGGCGTCGGGTTGTGTGTCCGCTTCTGGCCGACAGGAGCCTCAGTCAAGTCTCTGAGCCATCGACTGTCTTGCAGCGTGCGAACACCGCAGTGCCACCCCGATCGGGTCGATGGGGCATTCGCGGAGCAGCGCGCTCCGTCGACCTGATCCCGCTCCGACGCTTGCGCTTCTTCAGCGGCGGCGCGCTGGCACACTACGCTGACGAAGACACCGACCGCCAAGATTGCAGGCCATGGCACACATCGAACGCATCATTGCCGAGCTGTCCACGCTCGACGAGGCTCAACAGGCCCGTCTGTTGGCCTTGGTCGAGCAAGTCAAGGCCGAGCGCGCCGCTGCAGGTGTACGGCAGTTGCGCAGCATCGTGGGGCCCGCGCCGTGTTGAGAGTGAAGCTCGCCCCCTACCGCGGGGCCTTGGCGGGCTACCGCTTCGACCGGGAAGAGGCGAATTCCCGCTAGGTTCTTTCTCAACCGTCATGTCCTGATCCATAGCCTCGTTGACGACGGGGCGCGCCGGCAAGTCGCCGAGGAGCTGATCCCGGCCTCGAGCAGCGCTCCTCTCTCCGGCTGCAAGCTGCTCCACCGCGAAGACATGCACCACGGCCTGCGCATCGAGCGCAGCCTGACGATCCGCAATCCCTTCCTCGCATGAACGACCTGTTCGATCTCCCGCCCGCCGCCGATCCCGGCGACGCGCTCACGCTCGCCCACTACGCCGAGCGCGCCTACCTCGAGTACGCGCTGAGCGTCGTCAAGGGCCGCGCGCTGCCCGATGTCTGCGACGGCCAGAAGCCGGTGCAGCGCCGCATCCTCTACGCGATGGAGCGCCTCGGCCTGGCCTTCACGACGGCCGCGGGCCCGAAGGCGATGAAGAGCGCGCGCGTCGTCGGTGACGTGCTGGGCCGCTACCACCCGCATGGCGACACCGCCGCCTACGACGCGATGGTGCGCATGGCGCAGGACTTCAGCCAGCGCTATCCGCTGGTCGACGGCCAGGGCAACTTCGGCAACATCGACGGCGATAACGCCGCGGCCATGCGCTACACCGAGGCCAAGCTGACGGTGGCCGCCACCCTGCTGCTCGACGGCATCGAAGAGGACGCGGTCGACTTCAAGCCCACCTACGACGGCTCCGACGACGAGCCCGTCGTCCTGCCGGCCGGCTTCCCCAACCTGCTCGCCAACGGCTCCACCGGCATCGCGGTCGGCATGGCCACCTCGATCCCGCCGCACAA
>CAYOXW010000162.1:0-6678 GCA_964408005.1 uncultured Methylibium sp. | reverse complement strand
AGGCGGCGCCACCTTGTGGTCGTCGGTGATGACGGGGCCGGGGTTGCCGCGCAGCCAGGCGATGCACTGCCGGATGATGCGGTTGGACTCGCGCATCTCCTGCACGCGTACCAGGTACCGGTCGTAGCAGTCGCCGTTGCTGCCGATGGGGATGTCGAAGTCCATCCGGTCGTAGACTTCGTAGGGCTGCTTCTTGCGCAGGTCCCAGGCCACGCCCGAGCCGCGCAGCATCGGACCGGTGAACCCCAGCGCCGCCGCCCGCTCGGGGGTGACGACGCCGATGCCGACGGTGCGCTGCTTCCAGATGCGGTTGTCGGTCAGCAGCGTCTCGTACTCGTCGACGTAGGTCGGGAAGCGCTTCGTGAAGTCGTCGATGAAGTCGAGCAGCGAGCCCTGACGGTTCTCGTTGAGCCGCTCGATCGCCTTGGCGTTGCGGATCCGGTTGACCTTGTACTGCGGCATCGCGTCCGGCAGGTCGCGGTAGACGCCGCCCGGGCGGAAGTAGGCGGCGTGCATGCGCGCGCCCGACACCGCCTCGTACATGTCGAACAGGTCCTCGCGCTCGCGGAAGCAGTAGATGAAGATGTTCATCGCACCGCAGTCCAGGCCGTGGCAGCCGAGCCAGAGCAGGTGGTTCAGCAGCCGCGTGATCTCCGAGAACATCACGCGGATGTACTGGGCGCGCACCGGAACGTCGACGCCCAGCAGCTTCTCGATCGCCAGGCAGTAGGCGTGCTCGTTGCACATCATGGACACGTAGTCGAGACGGTCCATGTAGGGCAGCGACTGGATGTAGGTCTTGCTCTCGGCCAGCTTCTCGGTCGCGCGATGCAGCAGGCCGATGTGCGGGTCGGCGCGCTGGATCACCTCGCCATCCAGTTCGAGGATGAGCCGCAGCACCCCGTGGGCTGCCGGGTGCTGCGGGCCGAAGTTGAGCGTGTAGTTCTTGATCTCGGCCATGTCAGGCTTCCCGCCGGGCCGTCCCAAGGGAGGCCTGCGCCCCCTCGGGGGGCAGCGAACGAACGTGAGCGTGGGGGCTGTCCATCAGTGCAGACCGCCGTAGTTGTCTTCGCGGATGATCCGCGGCGTGATCTCGCGCGGCTCGATCGACACCGGCTGGTAGATCACGCGCCGCTGCTCGGGGTCGTAGCGCATCTCGACATGCCCGCTGGTTGGGAAGTCCTTGCGGAACGGGTGGCCGATGAAGCCGTAGTCGGTCAGGATGCGGCGCAGGTCCTCATGACCGTCGAAGACGATGCCGTAGAGGTCGAAGGCCTCGCGCTCGAACCAGTTGGCCGCGCTCCACACGCCATTGACCGACGCGACCAGCGGCAGCGCGTCGTCGGGGCAGAACACGCGCACGCGCAGCCTCCAGTTGTGCGTCACCGACAGCAGGTGGAGCACGACCGCGTATCGCGGCGCGTTGGTGAAGGCCGAGTGCGCGCCGTCCTTGTAGGCCGAGTAGTCGAGGCCGCACAGGTCGATCATCTGCTCGAGCTTCAGCTCGGCGTGGTCGCGCAGCGTCGTGCAGACGGCGAGGTAGTCGGCCGCGCCGACGGTCAGCGTGAGTTCGCCGCGGTCGCGCACGAGGGATTGGATGCATCCGGCCAGCACCGCTTCCAGCGCCGGCTGCAGGACGTCGAGTTTGTGGTCCATGTGAGCGATGGGGCCCGTGGATCGCGCGGTCACCGCGCGATGGTGTTCTCGCGACGGATCTTCGACTGCAGCTGCAGCACGCCGTAGAGCAACGCCTCGGCGGTCGGCGGGCAGCCGGGCACGTAGACGTCGACGGGCACGATGCGGTCGCAACCGCGCACGACCGAGTAGCTGTAGTGGTAGTAGCCGCCGCCGTTGGCGCAGGAGCCCATGCTGATCACCCAGCGCGGCTCGGCCATCTGGTCGTAGACGCGGCGCAGCGCCGGCGCCATCTTGTTGCACAGGGTGCCGGCGACGATCATCAGGTCGCTCTGCCGCGGGCTGGGCCGGAACAGCATGCCGAAGCGGTCGATGTCGTAGCGGGCCGCGCCCGCATGCATCATCTCGACCGCACAACAGGCCAGACCGAAGGTCATCGGCCACAGCGAGCCGGTCTTCGACCAGTTGATCAGCTTGTCGGCGGAAGTGGTGATGAAACCTTCCTGGAGGACCCCTTCAATTCCCATGGTTCACTCCCAGTCGAGGGCGCCCTTTTTCCACTCGTAGGCGAAGCCGACCACGAGGATGCCGAGGAAGACCATCATGGCCCAGAAACCCGTCGGACCAATTTCCCTGAGCGCCACCGCCCAGGGAAAGAGAAAGGCAATCTCGAGGTCGAACAGGATGAACAGGATCGCGACGAGGTAGTAGCGCACGTCGAACTTCATGCGCGCGTCCTCGAAGGCCTCGAAGCCGCACTCGTAGGGGCTGTTCTTGTCGGCGTCGGGCCGGTGCGGGCCCATCACGAAACCGATGACCTGCGGCGCGACGCCAACCGCGGCGCCGACCAGGATGAAGAGGATGACCGGCAGGTAGGGCTCGAGGTTCATCGCAAAGTCGACAGTTGGCGTTCCGGGCGCATCCGGCCTAAACAAGACACGCCATCACGACCGATCACCTCGACCCGTCGCACCCTCAGCGCGCCCCTGCCCCGCACGTCAAGGCCAGGGTGCTCGGATTACCGCCGGATGAGCATGCAACCCGAACCTGTCTCCAATCTGTCTGGTGCCGTCGGCGAGACTCGAACTCGCACAGCTTTCGCCACTACCCCCTCAAGATAGCGTGTCTACCAATTTCACCACGACGGCCCTGCGTCTTTGACGACGCTTGATGCAGCCCGGATCGCATGAGGTTTCGCTCACCGGACAGCCAAAGATTCTACTGCGAAAGCGTCGCGATTTTTCGCGTCGCGACACAGAAGCTGCAGGCGTGCACCGCCTGCAGCGCTGCGCTTCACTGGGTCGGGATCTGCGCCGCACCCGAGGCCGCCGGCACCGGCGCTTGCGGCACGCTCGCCGCAGGCAGGGCACCCGGGATCTGAGCCGCGGGAGCACTCGCAGCGGGGGCCGGCTGCTCGAGGATGCTGCCGTCACCGACGACACCACGCAGATTGCCGAAGTAGGCCAGCGCGAGCGTGCAGGCGAAGAACACCGCGGCACATACCGCCGTGAAGCGCGACAGGAAGTTTGCACTGCCGGTCGCACCGAACAAGCTGCCGGACGCGCCGCTGCCGAACGAAGCGCCCATGTCGGCGCCCTTGCCATGCTGGATCAGCACGAGGCCGATCATTGCCAACGCGGCGAGCAGTTGCACCACGACCACGAGCGTCAACACCATCTGCATTTCATCAACTCCAGGATGCCTAAGGGTTCTAGCGATCAGCGCGCCGCGGCGGCGCGACAGATCGCGAGGAAATCATCAGCCTTCAACGACGCGCCGCCGATCAGGCCGCCATCGATGTCGGGTTGGGCGAACAGCGTCGCCGCGTTGTCCGGCTTGACGCTGCCGCCGTAGAGCAGCCGCATGCGCGCGGCGTGCGGCGTCGCCGCCTGCAGCTGCGCCCGCAGCAGCGCGTGCACGGCCTGCGCCTGCTCGGGGCTCGCGGTGCGACCGGTCCCGATCGCCCACACGGGCTCGTAGGCGACGACCATCTCGCCGACGCAGTGCGCGAGCGTGTGGATCACCGCCGAGAGCTGGCGCTTGACCACCGCCTCCGTCTCGCCAGCCTCCCGCTGCGCCAAGGTCTCACCGACACAGACGATCGGCGTCACGCCGCGCGCGAGCGCCGCCTTGGCCTTGTCGGCCACGAGTTGATCGGCCTCGTGGTGCAGGGCGCGGCGCTCGGAATGGCCAACGATCGCATAGCGGCAACCGAAGTCCGCGAGCATCGCGGCCGACACCTCGCCGGTGTAGGCACCCTGCTCGTGCGCCGACACGTCTTGTGCGCCCCAGGCGTGCGGGCTGCGCGCGAGCCGCTCGGCAGCCTGCGCGAGGTAGGGGAAAGGCACGCAGACGGCGACGTCGCAGGGCAGCGGGCCCGCGGTCTTCAGGCCCTCGAGCAACAGCTCGTTGGCGGCATGGCTGCCGTGCATCTTCCAGTTGCCGACGACAAGCTTGCGGCGGTGGGTCTCGGTCATGCGTCTTGTTCCTCGTCACCAGGTCAGCACGATCTTGCCGACATGCTGGCTGGCTTCCAGCAGGGCATGGGCTTCGGCCGCCTGCGCTGCGGGAAAGGTTTGGTGGATCACTGGCCTCACCCGCCCGATCGCCACGAGGGGCCACACACGCTCGCGCAGCGCCGAAGCGACATGCGCCTTGTAGGCACTGCTACGCGGCCGCAGCGTCGAGCCGGTGATGGTCAGGCGCCGACGCAGCAGCAGCCCCGCGTCGATTTCGGCCTTGGTGCCGCCCTGCACCGCGATGATCGACAAGCGACCGTCGTCGGCCAGGCAGCGCAACTCGCGCGCGACGTAGTCGCCGGCGACCATGTCGAGGATCACGTCGACGCCGCGCCCATCGGTCAGGCGCTTGACCTCGGCGACGAAGTCCTGCGTCTTGTAGTTGATCGCGTGGTCGGCGCCGAGCGCGCGACAGGCCTCGGCCTTGGCATCGCTGCCGACGGTCGCGATCACCGTCGCGCCGAGCGCCTTGCCGAGCTGGATCGCCATCACGCCGATGCCGCTCGAGCCGCCCTGCACCAGCAGCGTCTCTCCGGGCTTCAGCCCACCGCGCTCGAACACATTGATCCAGACGGTGAAGGCCGTCTCGGGCAGGCTCGCGGCCTCGACATCGCTCAATCCCGCCGGGACCGGCAGGACCTGACCGACCGGCGCCACGCAACGGCGCGCATAACCGCCGCCATTGGTCAGGGCACAGACTCGATCACCCAACGCAAAACCGCTCGCAGCCAGCGCCGCCGGATCACCGCCGGCGATCCGGCCCGCGACCTCCAGCCCCGGCAGGTCGGACGCGCCGGGGGGCGGCGGGTACGCGCCCGCACGCTGAAGCGCATCAGGCCGGTTCACACCAGAGGCGGCGACCTCGATCAGCAGTTCGCCAGCCGCGGGCAGCGGCTCGGAACGTTCGACGAGCCGCAGCACCTCGGGCCCACCGGGCTGGCTGATCTCGATGGCTTGCATCGTGGCGGTGATGGCATCACGGACGCCGGGCACCCGCCCGGCGATCCCGCGCACTCACTCCGATTGCGGCGTATCCGCTTCGGCGGCGGCCGGCGCGTCAGGACGCTCGCTGCGCTCGCGGCGCGGCGGACGATCGCCCCGGTCACGACCACGGTCGCCTCGGTCACCATACTCGCGGCGCGGCGCGCGCTCCGGCTCGACGTAGCCCTCGGGCTTCTCGAGCAGCGCCTTCATCGACAGCTTGATGCGGCCCTTCTCGTCCGTCTCGAGCACCTTGACCTGCACGATCTGGCCTTCCTTGAGGAAGTCCTCGACCTTCTCGACGCGCTGGTGCGCGATCTGGCTGATGTGCAGCAGGCCGTCCTTGCCCGGCAGGATGTTCACGAGCGCGCCGAAGTCCAGGATCTTGGTGACCGGGCCTTCGTAGACCTTGCCGATCTCGGCCTCGGCCGTGATCTCCTCGATGCGCTTCATCGCCGCGGCGGCCTTGTCGCCGTCGGTGGCGGCGACAGTGATCGTGCCGTCTTCCTCGATGTTGATCTGCGTGCCGGTCTCCTCGGTCAGCGCACGGATGGTCGCGCCGCCCTTGCCGATCACGTCGCGGATCTTCTCGGGGTTGATCTTCATCACGTACAGGCGCGGCGCGAACTCGGAGAGCTCGGTCTTCGCACCGGCGACGGCCTCGACCATCTTGCCGAGGATGTGCAGGCGGCCTTCCTTGGCCTGCGCCAGCGCGACCTGCATGATCTCCTTGGTGATGCCCTGGATCTTGATGTCCATCTGCAGGGCGGTCACGCCGGTGGTCGTGCCGGCGACCTTGAAGTCCATGTCGCCGAGGTGGTCCTCGTCGCCGAGGATGTCGGTCAGCACGGCGAAACGGTTGCCTTCCTTGATCAGGCCCATGGCAATGCCGGCGACGTGCGCCTTCAGCGGCACGCCGGCATCCATCAGCGCCAGCGAGCCGCCGCAGACGGAAGCCATCGAACTGGAGCCGTTCGACTCGGTGATCTCGGAGACGACGCGCATCGAGTAGCTGAACTCCTCGGGGGACGGCAGCACCGCCAGCAGGGCGCGCTTGGCCAGGCGGCCATGGCCGATTTCGCGGCGCTTCGGCGTACCGACGCGTCCCGCCTCGCCGGTGGCGTAGGGCGGCATGTTGTAATGGAGCATGAAGCGGTCCCGCGACTCGCCCTGCAGCGCGTCGATGATCTGCTCGTCGCGGCCGGTGCCCAGCGTGGCCACCACCAGCGCCTGCGTCTCGCCGCGGGTGAATAGCGAGGAACCATGGGTACGCGGCAGCACGCCGTGGCGGATCGCGATCGGGCGCACGGTACGCGTATCGCGGCCGTCGATGCGCGGCTCGCCATCGAGAATCTGGTTGCGCACGATCTTCGCTTCCATGTCGAAGAAGATGTTCTTGACGTGGTTGATCTCGTTCGGGCTCAGCGGGCTTGCCGCAGCCTGGGAAACGGCTTCGATGACGCGCTTGCGCAATTCGCCGACCTTCTGCATGCGCAGCTGCTTCTGCGTGAGCTTGTAGGCATCGCGCAGCTCGGCTTCGGCC
>CAYOXW010000161.1:1470-6684 GCA_964408005.1 uncultured Methylibium sp. | reverse complement strand
GATCTACGAGAAGACGGCGGCGTATGGGCACTTCGGGCGGGAGGAGCCGGAGTTCTCGTGGGAAAGGACGGACAAGGCGGCCGCGCTGCGGGCTGCGGCCGGGCTGTAAGAGACACCCAGCGCTGAACTGCTCCGCGAAGCGGCCCCGGTTGCCTGGTGAGGTGGCCGGGGCCGGTTTGCTTTCTGGCTGCTTTGTCGGTGCCCGACAGGCCGTGCCGGGATGTGCGCCCGGCGGCGCACCTACTTTCTTTTGCGTGGCCAAAAGAAAGCAGGCAAAGAAAGGGGGACCCTGGTGACTTGCGCCTCGCTTCGCGAGCCGTACCTGCGCTGCTCGGCTGCGTCACAAGGGGTCCAACACAGCCGTAATCAGAAGCAGGACAGAAGCAGGACGGGGCGATCGGTGCAATAAGCCGAAGCTCAGGCGGTCTAACGCACCACAGCCGAGCGCCCCCTTCGCGGGGTTTACAGCGGGAATCAGGCCCAGCGATCATCGCGGCATGAATCCGTTTAGGCCGAACTTTGCCGGCGACCCTGTTCGGCCCAATTAACGTTGGGCGTCATAAAAGCCATGAGTGTGCTTGCCATCATCGGGTCCGTGCTCGCGCTGTCAGTGCTGTGGGGCGTCTTCTTCGGTCGGCGCCTGCCGGTCCCATTCCGTGCTCGCGCATGCCAAGGTGCAGGGTGGCGCCGCGCCTTCCCGGACGCATCCAAGCAAGAAATCCGCGCGTTCCTATCGCTGTTCATCGAGGCGTTCTGCTTCTCGCAATCCGAGAAGCTGAAGCTCAACCACAACGACACCATCCTTGAGCTATACCGTGCCATGTACCCAAAGCGGTGGATGCCGGACGCCCTGGAACTCGAGGTTCTCTCCATGCGCATGCAGGAGCAATACGGTCTGTCGCTCCCCAGTGTTTGGCACGAGCAGCTCACCATCGGTGGCTTGTTCGCTCACGCAAGGCAGTCAGCAGCAGCGCAACAATGACGCCCAACCCAGCATTCCAGCCGACCGCCTTTGGCGGCGGCTGAATTCAAACGTTGGGCCCCTTGTGACGCAGCCGAGCAGCGCAGCGGCGGGCGGAAAAAGAAGTCCGCATGTTTGAGGCCCGTACCCGGGCCGAGTTTGCGGACTTCCCGCCCGGCGCGAGCAGCGCAGGGACCGTCTCGCGAAGCGAGACGCAAGTCACCAGGGTCCCCCTTTCTTTGCCTACTTTCTTTCGGGGAAGCGAAAGAAAGTAGGTCGCCGTGCGGGGGCGAAATCCCCGCGCGGCCTCACGCGGTCCGCCGTCCCCACCCAGACCGCCCCAAACCCCGGTCGCCGCCCAGGGCATCCGAAGCCCGGAAGCCCCGAACCGGACCTCGCCGGCTGACAGGACTGGCCGGCCAGGGTTGTTGCCGTTGCCACGGCGGGGTGCAATCTGGAGAATGATTCGCGCCGGTTGCGCGTGGCGTGATCGCGCCCTTCCGACCCGTCCAGGCCCGCCTCAGGAGACACATTGCACATGAAGACTCTGTTCCTCAAACTCGCCGCCGCCAGCTGCCTGCTCGCGACCGGCAGTTGCTTCGCTGCGGGCGCCTTGTCGGTCGAGCGCGAAGTCACCGTCGACAACTCGCCGGAGACCGTCTGGAAGCTGATCGGCAATTTCAACGCCCTCGACGTCTGGCACCCGGCGATCGTCAAGAGCGAGCTCAAGGGCAACGGCACCAAGGTCGGCGCCCAGCGGCTCCTGACGCTGGACAACGGCGCCACGATCCTCGAGAAGCTGCTGTCGTACAGCGCGGCCAAGAAGAGTTACAGCTACTCGATCGTCAAGAGCCCCCTGCCGGTCGCCAACTACAAGGGGACCGTCACGCTCACGCCGACGGCGGAGGGCCACACCCTGCTGAAGTGGAGCTCGACCTTCGAAGCCGCCAGCGGCGTCAGTGACGAGCAGGCCACCACGGTCATCGGCGGCGTCTACGACGCCGGGCTGGCCAAGGTGGTGGCCAACTTCAAGCAGCAATGACCGGGAGATCCCGCCCATGAACACCCCCCTGCGCACCGCCGCCGCGGCCGGCCTGCTGATGGCCGTGGCCGGCCTCTGCCATGCCGAAGGCGCGATCTCGTTCTCGCGCGACATCACGATCGACCGCTCGCCGGCCACCGTCTGGAAGTACGTCGGCGACTTCAACGCGGTCGACCTCTGGCACCCCTCGGTCAAGAACAGCACCCTCAAGGGCCAGAGCAACAAGCCGGGCGCGGTCCGCACCCTGAAGCTCACCACCGACGGCGAAATGGTGGAGAAGCTGCTCGCCTACGACGCCGCGAAGACCAGCTACACCTACACGACGCTGAAGAGCCCGTTCCCGATCAAGAACTACGTGTCGACCATCTCGGTGAGCCCCACCCCGGATGGCAAGACGAAGATGACCTGGAGCGCCACCTTCGATGCCGTCGATGTCGACGAAGACATCGCGACCGAATGGGTCGGCATCGCCTTCGACGGCGGGCTGGGCAAGGTGGCCACCAACTTCGAGAAGGCCGCCCCGTAAGCCGGCCGGTCTGTTGGGTTGAGCGCGCCCGGCGCCCCCGCCTCTTCGAGGCAGGGGCGGGGTCGGGATAATCGCCGCGATGGACACCCCCATCACCATCGCCGCGCTGCACGTCTACCCCGTCAAGTCCTGCGCCGGCGTCTCGCTCGACGAAACGCTGGTGATCGAGACCGGCTTCGAGTTCGACCGCGCCTGGATGCTGGTCGACGCCGACGGCGCGTTCGTCAGCCAGCGCGAGCTGCCGCGCATGGCGCTGGTGGCGAGCACGCTGCGCTACACCGAGCTGGTGCTGCGCGCCCCCGGCATGCTGCCGCTGCACCTGCAGCTCGACGCGGTCGAGCAGCCCACCCGCGTGCGGGTGTGGAACGACGAGGTCGCCGCCTACGACATGGGCGAACTCGCCGCCACCTGGTTCAGCAGCTTCCTGCAGCAGCCGCTGCGGCTGGTGCGCTTCGACCCGGCGCAGCAGCGCCTGTCGGACCACGCCTGGACCGGCGGGCTCGCGGCCGAGAACACCTTCAGCGACGGCTTCCCGATCCTGGTGCTGTCGAGCGCCTCGCTCGCGGCGCTCAACGAGCGGCTCGCGGCCAAGGGCGTCGCGCCGATGACGATGGCGCGTTTCCGGCCCAACCTGGTGCTCGACGGGCTGGACGCGCATGGCGAGGACTTCCTTGACGAGCTGGTGTTCGACACCGACGAGGGCCCGGTGCGGCTCCAGCTCGTCAAGCCCTGCCCGCGCTGCCCGATCCCGAACGTGGACCCGGCCACCGGCGTGCCCGGCACCGAGCCCGGCGACACGCTGGCCGGCTACCGCGCCGACGCGCGCCTCGGGGGCGCGCTCAGCTTCGGCATGAACGCGATCGTGCTCGAGGGCATCGAGCGCGCGCTGCGCGTCGGCCAGAGCGGCCGTGCCCGCCTGAAGTTCTGAGCCCCGGCGCGATGGAGCCCGCCGGCGCGCCGCGGCTGCGCACCTGGCAGCTGTTCGCGGCCTGCGTCGGCATCTGGGGCACGACCTGGCACGTCATCACCTGGCAGCTCGGCGCGACGGCGCCCGAGCTCGCGGTCGGCCTGCGCTTCGGCCTGGCCGGCGTGCTGGTGCTGGCCTGGCGCGCCGCCTGCGGTGACGCCTTCGGCCACGGCCGGCGCGCGCATGCGCTGTTCGCGCTGCAGGGCGTGTTCATGTACTCGCTCAGCTACATCTGCGTCTACCACGCCGAGCACCATCTGCCCTCGGGGCTGGTCGCGATCGGCTACTCGGCCAGCCCGCTGATCAACGGGCTGGCGGCGCGCGCGCTCTGGGGCGTGCGCCTGCCGCCGCGCTTCCTGGCCGGCGGCGCGCTCGGCGTCGCCGGGGTCGCGCTGATCTTCGCGCCCGAGTTCGGTCGCGCCGGCGCCGGCGCGGCGGCGGCGCTCGGGGTCGGCTTCACGGTCGCGTCGGTGGCGCTGTCGTGCACCGGCAGCCTGACGGCCAGCCGCAACCGCGTGCGCGGGCTGCCGATGTGGCCGGCGCTGGGCTGGGGCATGCTTTACGGCGGCCTGGCCTCGCTGCTGCTGGCGCTGGCCACCGGCGGCCCCGCGGCGCTGCTGCCGCCGACGCCCGGGCAGGCGCCGCTGTGGTGGCTGGCGCTGCTCTACCTCGCGCTGGCCGGCTCGGTGCTGACCTTCGCGGCCTTCCTGACGCTGCAGGACCGCGTCGGCCCCGGGCCGGCCTCGGCGGTCGGCGTCGCGGCGCCGGTGCTGGCGGTGCTGGTCTCGGTCGCGCTCGAGGGCTACCGCCCGGGCTGGAGCACCGCCGCCGGCGTCGCGCTGGCGGTCTGGGGCAATGCGTGGATGCTGTTCAGGCGCTGAAGCTCTTCTCGGGCAGCGGGATGCGCTCGGTCTCGCCGGCCACGTGGCCGAGCCGGTCGGCCTGCCAGTCGGCGGCGGCCTGCACGATGCGTTCCTTGCGCGTGGACACGAAGTTCCACCACAGCAAGCGCGGCCCGAGCGGCGCGCCGCCGATCAGCGCGACGCGCGCGCCCGCGGGCGCGACCAGCGTCACGGCGGCGGCATCGTCCGGCAGCACCGCCAGCGTGTGCGCCTCGACGCGGCGGCGCCGGCCATCGGCACCGACGAGCTCGAAGCCGGCGTCGACGCCGTAGAGCGCTCGCTCGGCCGCCTCGGTCGGGCCCGGCAGCGCGATCGCGGCGCCGGGCGCGAGCGCGTAGTCGACGTACAGCGTCGGCGAGCGCGTCGCGACCGGCGAGTGCCGCCCGTGCGCGGCGCCGACCAGCACGCGCGCGCAGACGCCGTCGGCCTGGTGCTGCGGCAACCGCTCGGCCGGCGTGTGCTCGAAGGCCGGCTCGCAGTCCTCCTGCCCGGCGGGCAGCGCGGCCCACAGCTGCAGGCCGTGGCTGACGCGGGCGCGGTCACGCAGGTCCTCGGGGGTGCGCTCGGAGTGGACGATGCCGCGCCCGGCGGTCATCCAGTTGATCGCGCCGGGCTCGATGCGCTGCGACGCGCCGGTCGAGTCGCGGTGCTGGATCGCGCCCTCGAACAGGTAGGTCACGGTGGCCAGGCCGATGTGCGGGTGCGGCCGCACGTCGTGCTGTTCGCCGGGGCCGGCGTGCACCGGACCGAAGTGGTCGAAGAACAGGAAGGGGCCGACCGAGCGCCGCGCCGCGGCCGGCAGCAGCCGGCGCACGG
>CAYOXW010000161.1:0-1370 GCA_964408005.1 uncultured Methylibium sp. | reverse complement strand
CACCAGCAGGCGCCGGCGCCGCTGCGTCAGGTCGATGTAGCGCTGCAGCGCGCGCTCGCCGGCGCCGCCCAGGCGCAGCATCTCGCAGCCCAGGCGCACGCCCTTCGACTCGTGGTGCAGCAAGGTCACGTGGTGGACCACCAGGCCGACCGCGAGCCGCGTGTCGGCGTCGAGCGCGACCACGGCCGACTCGATGGTCACGCCGGGCTCGATCTCCGGCACGTCCTCGGGCAGGAACAGCGCGACGCCGCCGATGCTGACGTCGATCACGCGCAGCTCGAGCGCCATGTCGGGGATGGCCGGGTGGCGCAATTGCGCGACCGGGCTGCTGTTGAGCACCGGGCGCACGCGGAAGCTGGCGCGCCGCTGGAAACGGTAGAGCTCGCGCGGAAAGCGCACGTTCAGCGCGCAGCCGTTGGGGCTGCGCACCAGCACCGCGTCGTGCAGGTCGAACTGCAGCTTGACGCTGTCGAGGTAGCCGACCGCGACGACCTCATCGCATTCGAGCAGGCTCTGCAGCTGCACGTCGAGCGCGTCGGCGCTCAGGCTGAGCAGGCCGCGCTGCGGATCGATTGCCCAGACCGTGGCGCTGGCCGCGGCCCCGGTGGGCGTGCTCAGCGACAGCATCACGTTGCCGTCGGCGAGCTGCTTGAGCAGCGTGTGGATCTCGGCCGGCGCGTGGACGCAGAACTCGGCCAGTCCGTCGGGCTGGCCGGCGCGCATCGCCTCCAGCGGCATCGGCAGTGTCTCCATGACCGGCCGGGCTCAGTGCAGCATGCGCGGGCGCCCGGCCATCAGGCGGTCGAGATCCTCGAGCCAGGGTTCGGCCAGCGTGCGGATCTCGGCGTCGTTGACGAGGATGCGCTTCATGATGCGGCCCTTGAGCTGGCGCTCCTCGGTGCCCAGCGAGCGGCTGGACGCGGCGTGCTTGAGCTGCGAGATCAGCAGCGCGCAGGCGCCTTCGAGCTTGACCACCTGGTCCCAGTCACCACCGCGGGCGGCGTCGAGCATCTGCTCGCTGGCCTGCTCGATGGCTTCGTAGTACTGCAGCAGGGAAGTGTTCATGGTCGTGGAATCCATGCGAAGCGGGTTCAGGAGCGGCCGGCCGGGCCGTCGACTTGCGGACGGATCGCCGTCCACGCCTCGTTCAGCGGCTCGATCAGCGCGACGCACTCGGCGATCACCGCCTCGTCGTTGCGCAGGTTCGCCTGGGTCAGCCGCACGCTCAGGTAGCCGTACAGGCCGTCGAGCTGGCGCGTCAGCTCGCCGCCCGCCGGGTTGAGCGCGGCCTTCAGGCCCTCGTCGACGATGCGCACCGCGCGCGTCAGCTCGGCGGCCTTGCGCTCGATCTGGCCCTCGCGCAGCGCGCC
>CAYOXW010000160.1:0-6723 GCA_964408005.1 uncultured Methylibium sp. | reverse complement strand
CCTGAGCCAGCGGACCGAGGAACAGGCGAGCAACCTGCAGCAGACAGCCGCCTCCATGGAGGAGCTGACCGCGACGGTGAAGCAGAACGCCGACACGGCACGCCAGGCCACGCAGCTCGCCGGCTCGGCCTCGGGTGCCGCGGCGCACGGCGGCAGCGTGGTGTCCGAGGTGGTGGCCACCATGGGCGCGATCACCGAATCGAGCCGCAAGATCTCCGACATCATCGGCGTGATCGACGGCATCGCGTTCCAGACCAACATCCTGGCACTGAACGCAGCGGTCGAGGCCGCCCGTGCCGGCGAGCAGGGGCGCGGCTTCGCGGTGGTGGCCGGCGAGGTGCGCAACCTGGCGCAGCGCAGCGCCGAGGCGGCCAAGGAGATCAAGGCCCTGATCGAGGACAGCGTCGAGAAGGTCGGCACCGGCTCGCGGCTGGTGAACGACGCCGGGCAGTCGATGAACGAGATCGTTGCCCAGGTCCAGCGCGTGAACGACCTGATCAGCGAGATCAGCGCCGCCAGCGTCGAGCAGAGCGGCGGCATCAGTCAGATCGGCAACGCGGTCAACCAGCTCGATCAGGTCACGCAGCAGAACGCCGCGCTGGTGGAGGAAAGTGCGGCGGCGGCCGAGAGCCTGAAGCACCAAGCCGCCTCGCTGGCCGATCTGGTCAGCGTGTTCAGGATCGAAGGCTCATCGCGAACCACGTCCTCCTGATCGACCGCATGAAGGCCCGGTCGGGCTCGTCACCCTCCCCCTCCGCACCACGCAGCCCACAGGGGCTGCCGCCGCGTCAGACCGGCACCAGGAAGTCGCGGCTGATGCCGATGCCCAGGTCGCCCACGCGGTCGAGGAACTGCGTGAGGAAGGCATGCAGGCCAGTGGCGAGGATCTCATCGATGCGGCCGAAGCTCAGGTCGGCGCGCAGCCGGCCGGCGCGGCGCAGCGTCTCGCCGCTCTGCTCGTTGGCCACCATCTTCAGGTTGCCGACCACCTCGTCCATGCAGGCGGCCAGCGAGCGCGGCATGTCGGGCCGCAGGATCAGCAGCTCGGCCACCTTGTCGGGCCGGATCACGTTGCGGTAGACCTTGCGGTAGACCTCGAAGCCGGAGACCGAGCGCAGGATCGCGCTCCAGTGATAGAAATCGACCTCGAGCGGCTCGTTCGGGTCGTGGGCGCCGAAGAACTCGCCGTGCGCGGCGTGGAACTTCACGTCGAGCAGCCGCGCGGTGTTGTCGGCGCGCTCGAGGAAGGTGCCGATGCGCAAGAAGTGGAAGCTCTCGTCCTGCAGCATCGTGCCGAGCGTGACACCGCGCGACAGGTGCGAGCGGAACTTCACCCACTCGAAGAATTCGCTCGGGTCCTTGTGGAAGCCACCGGCGATCAGGCGCTTGAACTCCAGCCACGTGGTGTTGGCGGTCTCCCACACCTCGGTGGTCAGCGTGCCGCGCACCGCGCGGGCGTTCTCGCGCGCCGCGCGCAGGCAGGAGTGGATGCTCGACGGGTTGGACTCGTCGCGCACCATGAAGTCCATCACCTCGCGCGGGTTCACGCCCGAGTGGCGGCGCAAGAACTCGCCGGTCAGCTCGCTGATGCTGAGCATGCCGCGCCAGCCCTGCTCGGCCTGCTCGCTCGACTGCGGCAGCAGCGACATCTGGTAGTTGATGTCGAGCATGCGGGCGGTGTTCTCGGCCCGCTCGATGTAGCGGGCCATCCAGTAGAGATGGTCGGCAGTGCGCGACAGCATGGCGTCTTCTCCCTCAGCCTTCCAGCACCCAGGTGTCCTTGGTCCCGCCGCCCTGCGACGAGTTGACGACCAGCGAGCCCTGTTTCAGCGCCACCCGCGTCAGGCCGCCGGGCACCATCTGCACGCTGGTGCCGCTGAGCACGAAGGGCCGCAGGTCGATGTGGCGCGGCGCGATGCCGCTGTCCACGAAGGTCGGGCAGGTCGACAGCGCCAGCGTCGGCTGGGCGATGTAGTTGCCGGGGTTGGCGACGAGCTGGGCGCGGAAGGCCTCGATCTCGGCCTTGCTGGCGGCCGGGCCGACCAGCATGCCGTAGCCACCGGCCCCGTGGACCTCCTTGACGACCAGCTCGCTCAGGTGCGCCAGCACATGCTTGAGGTCCGCGGGTTCGCGGCACAGCCAGGTCGGCACGTTGTTCAGGATCGGTTTCTCGCCGAGGTAGAACTCGATCATCTTCGGCACGTACGGATAGATCGACTTGTCGTCGGCCACGCCGGTGCCGATGGCGTTGCACAGGGTCACGTTGCCGGCGCGGTAGACGCCCAGCAGCCCGGCGCAGCCGAGCGAGGTGTCGGGCCGGAAGGCCAGCGGATCGAGGAAGTCGTCGTCGATGCGGCGGTAGATCACGTCGACGCGCTTGGGCCCCTGCGTGGTGCGCATGAAGCAGAAACCGTCCTTGACGAACAGGTCCTTGCCCTCGACCAGCTCGACGCCCATCTGCTGCGCCAGGAAGGCGTGCTCGAAGTAGGCGCTGTTGTACATGCCCGGCGTCAGCACCACGACGGTGGGCTCATTGACGCCACCGGGCGAGACCGCGCGCAGGGTCTCCAGCAGCAGGTCGGGGTAATGCGCGACCGGCGCGACGCGGTGGCTGACGAAGAGCTCGGGGAAGAGCCGCATCATCATCTTGCGGTTCTCGAGCATGTAGCTCACGCCGCTGGGCACGCGCAGGTTGTCCTCGAGCACGTAGTAGGTGCCGGAGCCGTCGGCGTTGGCGGCGCGCACGATGTCGATGCCGGCGATGTGCGAGTAGATGTCGCCGGCCACGTCGACGCCCATCATCTCGGGACGGAACTGGGCGTTCCTCAGCACCTGATCGGCCGGCACGACGCCGGCCTTGAGGATCTCCTGGCCATGGTAGACGTCGTGGATGAAGCGGTTCAGCGCGGTGACGCGCTGGCGCAGACCCTTCTCCATCTCGCGCCACTCGTGCGCCGGGATCACGCGCGGGATCAGGTCGAAGGGGATCAGGCGCTCGGTGCCCGAGCCGTCCTCGTCCTTCGCGCCGTAGACCGCGAAGGTGATGCCGACACGCCGGAAGATCATCTCGGCCTCGTCGCGCCGGTCGCGCATGGCCTCGTTCGGCTGTTCGGCCAGCCAGCGCGCGTAGCGGTCGTAGTGCGGCCGTACGGAGCCCGCCGCTGCATGCATCTCGTCAAATGCGCTCATCGCTTCCCCCACGCAGAACAGGCAAGCACGGTCCGTGCCACGATCGGTTCACCCGTCGCCGACAGGGCGGGTCGAGACGGCGACGGCCAGCGGGTGCGCCCCCCCGCCACGGATCACGCCGCGCAGCGGCGTCACGTCGCCGTAGTCACGCCCGATGGCGACACGCACATGGCCGGTGCCGGCGGCGCAGGCGTTGGTCGGGTCGAGCTCGAGCCAGTCCGGCGCACCACCGTCCTCGCGCGGCAGCGCCACCGCCACCCAGGCATGCGAGGCGTCGGCGCCCTGCAGGCGCGGCTGGCCGGGCGCCGGCTCGGTCAACAGGTAGCCGCTGACATAGCGCGCCGCCAACCCGAGCGAGCGCAACGCACCGATCATCACATGGGCGTAGTCCTGGCAGACGCCGCGCCGCTGGCGGAAGGCTTCCAGCAAGGGCGTGCCGACATGGGTGCTCTGCGGGTCGTACTCGAACTCCGCGTGCAGGCGCTGCATCAGCGCGGTCGCGCCCTCGGCCAGCGGTCGGCCGCTCGGGAAACTGGGCAGCGCCCAGTCGCGCAGCTCGTCGGCCAGCGGCACCAGCGGCGAGGCGAACACGAAGGCGGCCGCGGCATCGGGCGCGTGGCCGGCGCGGTAGCGCCAGTGCTCGCGCGCGGCGGGCGCGTCGGGACCCCCGGCCGGTCCGGCGCAGGGCTGGAGCGCGACGCGGCTCACGGCGGTCACGCACAGGGCATCGTGCGGCGCGTGCAGCGAGAACAGCGTGCGGGTGTTGCCGAAGACGTCGATCTCGTGGCGCAGGCAGGGCGGCACCGGCTCGACCTCGAGCGCGAAGTCCAGCAGGCGCTGCGGGCCGTCGTCACGCGGGCGCAGGAAGGCAATGTGGTGGGCCAGCTCGACCGGCTGGCCATAGCGGTAGCGGGTCTCGTGGCGGACCTCGAGCACCGCGGCGGCCTGCGGCGGTTCAGGCGACAAGGTGCTGCTCCTGGCGATCGGCCAAGGCGAAATAGCGCCGCCCGACCTCGTCGGACAGCCGGCCGCCGGCGAGCGCCAGCGCGTCGGCCAGCTGGACGACGCGGTCGTCATCGGTCGCCGGACCCTCACCGTCCTCGCCGTCCTCGCGGCACAGCTCGGCCAGCGTCGCGCCGGCGCCGCTGGCCGGCAGCAGCGCGAGCAGCTCGTCGCCGCCGCCGGGCAGCTTGCCGATCTCGGTGTGCAGGCGACGCAGCACGCAGCCGAGCGCGCGCGGGTTGGCGGTGTCGATCACCAGCAGGTCGAGCAGCGCCAGCGCCTCCTGGCGGCCCGGGTGGCGTGCGCGGTAGGTGATGGTGCTGTCGAACAGGCCGAGCAGCAGATCGAAGCCGTGGGTGGTGTGCACCGCCCCGTGGACGAAGAAGGCGCGCAGCGTCGTGCTCATCGCGATCAGCCGCTCGGTCAGGCGGCCGACCGTCAGCAGGCGCCAGCCGTCGTCGCGCGTCATGCGGTCGCTCTGCGCGCCGGTGACGGCGGCCAGCTGGGTCGCGAGGTGTTCGAGCGCGGCCTCGAGCTCGCCGGTGCCGAAACCGCCCGCGGGCTCGGCACCGCTGGCCGCGATCGGGCCACGGGCGAGCCGCGCGGCGAAGTCCTCGGCCATCGCGCGCACCAGCCGGCCGTGCTCGGGCGAGAGCCGGTCGCGCAGCGCGCCGGCGGTGCGGTCGAGCGCGACGAGGTTGTAGCCGATGCTGCGCGACTCGCTCGCGTCGCCGAGCGCCGCGACGACCGCGCGCTCGAACACGCGCGGCGACTGCGCCAGCGAGGGCACGCCGGGCGGCGCGAGGCCGGCCGACTCGGCCAGCTCCGAGACCGCGTCGAGCACCGCGGGCGGGGCCTCGTCGTCGTCCTCGACCAGCGCGGCGGCGGCCTGCGCGAGCCGCACCAGCTGCTCGGTACGCTCGGTGTAGCGGCCCATCCAGAACAGGTTCTCGGCGGTGCGGCTGGACACCGGCCGGCGGTGCAGCGCGATCTCCTCGGGCCGCAGGCGCTGCGGCAGCATCGAGTAGGGGTCGACCGCGCCGTCGGTCAGCACCCAGGTGTCGACGCTCGCGCCGCCCTGCTGCATCGACACCGCGTGGCGCCCCTGCGCGGCCACGCGGGTCATGCCGCCCGGCAGCACGCGGTAGCCCCCGTGGCCGTCGGCGATCGCGTAGACGCGCAGCATCGCGGTGCGCGGCTGCAGCGCGCCCTTCTCCCACCACGGCGTCTGGGCGAAGGGCAGGTAGCGCTGGAGCGTGTGCAGGTCGGGCGCCGCCTCGATGCGCGCCGCCCAGCCGGCGCGCTGCGACGGCGCCAGCGTCGCGGCGATCACCGGCTCGAAGCTGCGGCCCGCCACGCCGGGATAGGTGGGCCGGATCACGCGCTCGGCCAGCGCCTCGCGCGCCACCGCCCAGGCGCTGGCCTCGCCGCACCACCAGGTCGGCAGCGAGGGCAGCGTCAGCGTCTCGCCGAGCAGCCGCCGCGCGAGCCCGGGCAGGAAGCCCTGGATGCCGGGCGACTCCAGGAAGCCGGTGCCAAGCGCATTGGCCATCACGACGCGGCCGGCGCGCAGCACCTGCAGCAAGCCGGGCACGCCCAGTGCCGAGTCGGGGCGCAGCTCCAGCGGATCGCACCAGTCGTCGTCGAGGCGGCGCAGCAGGCCGTGCACCGGCTCGAGCCCCTGCACGGTCTTCAGGTACAGGCGCTGGTCGCGCACCGTCAGGTCGCCGCCCTCGACCAGCGGCAGGCCGAGGTAGCGCGCCAGGTAGGTCTGCTCGAAATAGGTCTCGTTGTAGGGGCCGGGGGTCAGCAGCACGAGGCGCGGCGTGCCATGGCCGTCGGCCTGGGCGATCGGCGCGGCCAGCGTCAGCAGCGTGTCGAGCAGCTGGCGGTAGGCCGAGGCGATGTGCTGCACGCGCATCTCGCGGAAGGCCTCGGGGAACTGGCGCGAGACCGTCATGCGGTTCTCGAGCACATAGCCCAGCCCCGAGGGCGCCTGGGTGCGCTGCGAGACGACCCACCAGCCGCTGTCCTCGGGCCCGCGCGCGATGTCGAAGGCGCAGACATGCAGGCGCACGCCGCCGACCGGCGCGACGCCATGCAGCGCATGCAGGTAGCCGGGGTGGCCGTGCAGCAGCGCCGGCGGCAGCAGGCCCTCGCGCAGCAGGGCCTGCCCGCCGTAGCAATCGGCCAGCACCGCCTCCATCAGGCGCGTGCGCTGGGCGATGCCGGTCTCGATCGCACGCCACTCGGCGGGCTCGATCAGCAGCGGCAGCAGGCCCAGCGGCCAGGGCCGCGTGCGGCCGGCGGCGTCGCCATAGACGTTGTAGGTGACGCCGTTGCGGCGGATCTGCGCGGCCAGCGCCGCGTTGCGGCGCTCCAGGTCGGCCAGGCCGCCGTCAGCGGCGAGCAGCGTGAAGAAGCGCTGCCAGGGCGGGCGCAGGCGGTCGCCGTCGAGCAGTTCGTCCCGATGGCCCGCCTCGGCACGCCGCGCGGCGTGCCGCACGTCGAGCAGCGTCGCGTCGCTCGCCG
>CAYOXW010000159.1:0-6731 GCA_964408005.1 uncultured Methylibium sp. | reverse complement strand
CACCGCCTCCTCCACTGCACCGCTTGCTCACCCGCCGGCACCCCGCACGCCCGCGGCGCGGCGGCTGGCGCAGCTGCACGGCGAGCAGGCCGATCGCCGCGCCGCCTTCGCGGACTGGCTGCTGCGCCGCCGCGATGCGGGCGGGCTGTGCGTCGTCGGCAATGCCGCGACGCTGCGCGGCGGCGCGCTGGGCACGGCGATCGACGCCCATGCCGCGGTGTTGCGCTTCAACGCCTTCCGCGGCGATGCCGCCGCCGTCGACACCGGCCGGCGCATCGACGTCTGGGTCGCCAGGGGCGACTACCGTGGCGAGCGGCCCACCGGCATCGCCTGGGCGGTGCACAGCGGGCCCGACCCGCGCTTTCGCGTCGTCGACCCCGCGACGCTGGCGCTGCTGGCCGGCGAGGACACGCCGGTGCTGACCGTGCCGCTGGCGGTCTGGCGCACGCTGGTGCGCGAGCTCGAAGCACCACCGACCGCCGGGCTGCTGACGCTGGCCTGGCTGCGCGCGCTGCTCGGCGACTGGGACGGGCTGCGCTGCGCCGGCATCGGCAGCGGGCTCGGCGCCGGCGGCCGCTACCACGCGGCGATCGCCGCCAAGCCGCCGGGGCGCCGCCACGCCTGGGCGCGCGAGCAGGCGCTGCTCGCGCGCTGGCGGGCCGAGGGGCTGCGGTGCCTGGACCGATGAGCCCCGCCGACGATCCGCTGGCCCGCCTCGCCGAGGGCGACTGGGTCTGCCTGCACCTCGGCCCGCGGCTGACGCCCTGGCTCGACACCTTCCTCGGCCGCACGGTGCGCTGGCGCCCCTGGCTGCCCGCGCGAGGGGTCGCGGCGGTGATCGGCTGGGGCCTCAAGGGCGTGTCGCTGCAGGCGCGCGAGGCGGCGCGGCGCGCCGGCCTGCCCTATGTCGCGCTCGAAGACGGCTTCCTGCGCTCGGTCGGCCTCGGCGACACCGATGCGGCGCTGTCGCTGGTGGTCGACGACCTCGGCATCTATTACGACGCGAGCGCGCCCTCGCGGCTCGAGCGGCTGATCGCGCGCGAGCGCACGCCCGCCGAGCGCGCGCGCGCGGCGGCGCTGGCGCGGGCCTGGTGTGCGGGGCGGCTGTCGAAGTACAACCTCGCGCCCGAGCCCGCGCCGCCGCGCGCCGGGCCCTATGTGCTCGTGGTCGACCAGACCTGGGGCGACGCGTCGATCGTGCACGGCCTAGCCGACGCCGGCAGCTTCGCACGCATGCTCGAGGCCGCGCTCGACGAGCATCCGCGGCTGCCGCTGCTGCTGAAGGTCCACCCGGACGTGGTGGCCGGGCGCAAGCGCGGCCACTTCGAGCGCCTGACGCCGGGGCAGGCCGCGCGCGTCACGCTGATCGCGCGCGACGTCCATGCACCGGCGCTGCTGGAGCACGCCGCCGCGGTCTACACCGTCACCTCGCAGATGGGCTTCGAGGCGCTGTTGTGGGAGCGGCCGCTGCGCTGCTTCGGCATGCCCTTCTACGCCGGCTGGGGGCTCAGCGACGACGCGCTGGCGGCGCCGGCGCGGCGCGCCACGCCGCACGGCGTGAGCCGCGAGGACCTGGTGCACGCGGCGCTGATCGACTACCCGCGCTGTCTCGACCCGCTGACGCTGCAGCGCGCCGCGCCCGAGCGCCTGGTCGAGTGGATGAGCGGGCAGCGCCGGCGCGTCGCGCAGCTGCCGCCCGGGGCGACGCCGCGCGGCTGGGGGCCACCGGAGGGCGGCGACGCGCTGCCCTGGCGGGCGCTGCGCGCGCTCAAGCGCTGGCGCGATCGTCCGCCGGCGCGGCGCTGACGTCGTCGGTCGGCCGCACCGCGCCCCCGCGGCGCGCCTGCGCCGCGCGCACATGCTGCCAGACGATCTCGGCGGTCGCGTCGAGGTCGGCCGCGCTGTAGGCCCAGGCATCGCCCGGCGCCTGGTAGTGGCGCAGCACCGCGGCGCGCAGCCGCTGGCCGGCCTCGGCGTCATGGCCGCGCGCCGCGGCCTCGGCCACCGCGTCAGCGAAGTCCTCGCGGCTCACGCGCAGGATCTGCGGGCTGGCGGTGTAGAAGCTGTCGGCGAAGCACAGCACCGGCAGGCCGCGCAGCGCCGCCTCGAAGCCGGTGTTGGAGTTCAGGCACACCAGCATCGTCGCCTGGCTGTGCAAGCGCGCCAGGTTGCCCTCGACAAACTCGGCCCCCGGCTGCAGCCGGTAGCGGCGCACGTCCATCGGATGGCGCTTGACCAGCACACGCGCGCCCGGCAACGCCGCCGTGATGCGCGGCACGACGAAGTCGAGCAAGCCCTGGTTGTGCGGGAAGGGCGAGTACAGGACGAACTGCGAGTCGGTCTGCAGCTGCAGCGGCAGCAGCACCACCGGGTGCGTCGCGTCGGGCGCGATGCGGCGCACGCGGCGGTCGGCCCGCGCCTGCCGTCGCGCCACGCGCTCGCGCAGCCAGATGCGCAGGTAGTTGAACGGGTGGTAGGTCTTGTGCTGCATCGGGCGCAGGCCCGGATCACGCGAGCAGGCCCAGGCGTTGAGCGCCATGAAGGCCAGGAAGCGAAGCCGCAGCCAGCGTTCGGTCGGCCGCCGCGGCGGCAAGGCCTCGGGTGCGAGGCCCTGCACCGCGCCCTCGTCGCGCTGCGCCAGCGTGAGGTCGAAGCGCGCGTTCAGGCCCAGCGTGCTGAGGCTGGCGGTGCGGTTGCGGAAGGCGCCGCGCTCGAAGTAGACGCAGACGACGCCGAGCGCCTCGGCGGCCACGCGCGCGGCCTGCGAGAAAGGCCGCGCGTCCGAGAACACCAGGCAGAGCTCGATGCGCTCGGCCGCAAAGCGCTGCTTGAACCAGGCCACCGCATGCGAGAACGCGCGCCGAAAGCGCGGCGCCTCGCTGCGCGCCCAGGCGGCGCGCGCGAACTCCGCCGGCAGCGCCACCTCGGCGTCGGCGTCGCCGCTGCGCCAGACCGCGCAACGGTCGCTGCCGGTGTAGAGCCGGTAGGCCGGCCCGGACAGCAGCGCGGTCACGGAGCCCCCGCTGCCGGCGGCGAGCCGCCCCGCCAGGTCGTGGAAGTAGCGGCTGTAGGGTGGGTCGAGGTAGGCGATGTTCATGCGCGCGCACCCGGGCGGTACTCGCGCACCGCCGCGGCCAGCGCGGCGCGCACCGCCTCGGCCGGCGCCTGCGGATGGGCGGCGATCCAGCCGAGCAGCGCCGCGACCGCCTGCGGCTCGGCGACCAGCCGCGCGACGCGGATGCGCGGGTTGGCGGTCGCAAGCGCGGTGTCGGCGTCGGCCAGCAGCTCCTCGTAGAGCTTCTCGCCGGGACGCAGCCCGGTGTAGGCGATCGCGATCTCGTCGGGCGTGTGCCCCGCCAGCCGGATCATGTCGCGCGCCAGCTCGACGATCCGCACCGGCTCGCCCATGTCGAGCACGTAGACGCGCCCGCTCTCGCCGATCGCCGCGGCCTGCACGACCAGGCGCGCGGCCTCGGGGATGGTCATGAAATAGCGCGTGATGTCGGGGTGCGTCACGGTCACCGGCCCGCCGGCGGCGATCTGGGCCTGGAACTTCGGAATCACGCTGCCGCTCGAGCCCAGCACATTGCCGAAGCGCACCGCCATGAACTTCGTCGCGTGGCCGCGCGTCGCCAGCTCGCCGAGCAGCAGCTCGGCGGCGCGCTTGCTCGCGCCCATCACATTGCTCGGGTTGACCGCCTTGTCGGTCGAGATCAGCACGAAGCGCTCGACGCCCTGCTCCGCGCTCACCTGCGCCGCATGCCAGGTGCCCAGCGTGTTGTTCTCGAGCGCCGAGTACGCGTTGTCCTCCTCCATCAGCGGCACATGCTTGTAGGCGGCAGCATGGAAGACGATCTGCGGCCGCTCGGCGGCGAACAGCGCACGCAGCGACTCGAGCCGCCGCACGTCACCGACGCGGCGAGCCAGCGGCAGCCCCGGATGGCGCTGCTGCAGCTCCTGCTCGATGCTGTAGAGGTTGAACTCGCTGAGTTCCAGCAGCACCAGCTTGCGCGGCCCGTAGCGCGCGACCTGGCGGCACAGCTCGGCGCCGATGCTGCCGCCGGCGCCGGTGATCAGCACCGTCTTGCCGGACAGGCATTCGGCGATGCCGGCCTCGTCGAGCCGCACCGGCTCGCGGCCGAGCAGATCCTCGGGGCGGATATCGCGCACGCGCGACAGCTGGCTGCCGTCGAGCAGCTCCTGCGCCGAGGGCACGGTCAGCACCGGCAGGCCGGTCGCGGTCGCCAGCTCGATCACGCGGCGGCGCCCGGCGCCGCGCAGCGAGGGGATCGCGATGATCAGGTGGCCGGCATCGTGGCGCGCGGCCAGCCCGGCGGCCTCGTCGAGCCGTCCGAGCACCGGCACGCCGGCCACGCGCGTGCCCTGGCGGCCCGGCGCGTCGTCGAGCAGGCCGGCGATCACCCAGCCCTGGTGCTGCAGCCCCGCGAGCAGCGTGCGCGCCGCGGTGCCGGCGCCGAGCACCAGCGCGCGCCGCGTGCCGGGCGCGGCGCGGCTCAGGCGCGCGCGCGTGTGCTCGTAGAGCATGCGGTAGGCCAGCCGCACGCCCGCCAGCCCGAACAGCGTGATCACCGGGTGCAAGGCCAGCACCGAGCGCGGGACCTTCTCGAGCTGGGCCATCAGCACGGCGGCGGCGGCCACGCCGCCGGCCAGCGCGCAGGCGATCGTCAGGCGCTGCACCTCGCCGAAGCCCGAGAAACGCCACAGCCCGCGCGGCACGCCGAGCGCGACGAACACGCCCAGGTAGAGCACGACGATGCCGGCCAGCACCAGCGGGTCGTAGTCGGGCCGGGCCGACCACCAGCGTTCGAAGCCGAGACGGAACAGGTAGGTGAAGTTCCAGGCCGCGCCGACGACGAGCGCATCGATGAGCAGCGACAGCGGTTCGCGCTGCGGCCGCAGGCGGGCCAGCACCGCATCGATGCGGTGCCAGACCGTGACGTCGTCGGAGCTCATCGGGCGCGGTGGCGGATCGGGTAAACCCGGGATTGTCGTCGCTCCGCTCAGCGCAGGAGCGCGCGCAGCGTGCGCAGCAGCACGCCGATGTCGGTCGCGAGCGACGCGTGCGCGGCATAGTCGGCCGCGGCCCGCAGCTTGCCGGGCAGGATGACCTCGACGTACTCCCGCTCCGGATCGGGCGCGGCGGCCAGGCGCGCGGCCTCGTCCAGATGCGCCAGCGAGGACGGATCGGTGATCCCGGGACGCAGCGCCAGCACGCGCTCACGCAACGCCGCCGGGTAGAGCGCGACGTAGCGCGGCAGCTCGGGGCGCGGGCCGACCAGGCTCATGTCGCCCAGCAGCACGTCGATCAGCTGCGGCAGCTCGTCGAGCCGCTTCGCGCGCAGGAAGCGGCCGACGCGGGTGATGCGCGCGTCCTCGCCGATCGTCAGCCCGGGGCCGCGCTGCGCCGCGTCGGCGACCATCGTGCGGAACTTGTGGATGCGAAAGAGCCGCCCGCCGCGGCCGACGCGCTGCTGTCGGAACAGCGCCGGGCCGGGCGAGTCGAGGCGCACCGCCAGCGCGATCGCCAGCAGCAGCGGGCTCAGCAGCAGCAGGCCGGCGGCGGCCAGCAGCAGGTCGAACAGCCGCTTGGCCATCAGGCGCCGAGCACCTCGCGCACGGCCGCGATCACGCGCTCGACATCGGCGTCGCTCATCTTCGTGTAGATCGGCAGGCTGGCCATGCGCTCGTAGGCGCGCTGGCTGTGCGGGAAGCGCGCCGCGTCCAGGCCGTAGCGCTCGCGCCAGTAGGGGTGCTGGTGCAGCGGGATGTAGTGCACCGAGCAGCCGATGCCGAGCGCGAACAGGCGCTCGATGAAGGCCTCGCGCTCCAGCGGCGCGCCGTCGGCCAGCCGCACGACGTAGAGGTGCCAGGCGTGGCGATCGCCGGACAGCGGCCCCGGCGGGCGCACGAGCGGCAGGCCGGCGAAGGCCTCGTCGTAGCGGGCCGCGATCTCGGCGCGGCGCCGCTGGAAGCCGTCGGCGCGCTTCAGCTGGTGCAGGCCCAGTGCCGCGGCGATGTCGGTCAGGTTGTACTTGTAGCCGGGCGCGACGATCTCGTAGTACCAGCTCGGCGTCTTCGCGGTGAAGCGGTCGAAGGCGTCGCGGCTGATGCCGTGCAGCCGCATCACCTTGATGCGCGCGGCCAGCGCCGCGTCGCGCGTCACCACCATGCCGCCCTCGCCCGTGGTGATGGTCTTGTTGGCGTATGAAGCAAGGTTGCACGGCCGAGGACATCGCTGCCTCGCCCCAAACACTTCGCGCGTTCGGGCGCACACTTGCCGCGCTCAAGCGCCCGGAGAGAGAGCCGCCGCAATGGCTCGATGAGATGATCGAGTTGCTGGGTCGCGATGCGGCGCCATCTATCGCTGCGTTGGCTAACGTGCTGCGCCGGGATCGCACGCACCTCACGCGCAGCTTCGCAGATCACGTCGGCTTCCTGCCATCTGAGTACCGGAGTCTGCGTCGCGCCGCCGCAGCAGCGGCTGCCGTTCGTGTCGCCGATGCGCGGCTCTGCGATGTCGCGCTGGAGTGCGGCTTCGCCCATCAGAGCCACATGACCAACACGTTTCGCACGCTGTTCGGCGTGTCGCCATCGCGCCTGCGCGACGGTTGACGCATCATTTTTGCAAGACGGCGCACGCGGCGTGTCGTCAGAATAGTGGAGGAGGAAGCTCAATGAGATCAGCACTGTTTGCGGCTATGCTTGGCGCC
>CAYOXW010000158.1:0-6747 GCA_964408005.1 uncultured Methylibium sp. | reverse complement strand
AACGTGACGGTGCACGTGAACGCCCCGACCACCGCGATCAGCGGCGATGGCCAGAAGGTCGACGGCCTGGTGTTCAAGGACCGCGCGAGCGGCGCGTCGCACCAGGTCGATCTGGCCGGCGTGTTCGTGCAGATCGGCCTGGTGCCCAACACCGACTGGCTGCGCGGCGTGGTCGAGCTGAACAAGTACGGCGAGATCCTCGTCGATGCCCGCGGCGCGACCAGCGTGCCCGGCGTGTTCGCGGCCGGCGATGCGACGACGGTGCCCTACAAGCAGATCGTCATCGCGGCGGGCGAGGGCGCGAAGGCGGCGCTGACGGCCTTCGACCACCTGATCCGCACGCCGGCGGCGGCCTGAGGCCGCTCGGCCCCTGAGCGCCGCCCCCGTCGCCCTTTGCGTTGGCGCAAGGCGCGACGGGGGCGGCGGCGCCATGCTGGCGCGTCATGGAGGCCGAATTCGCCGATCGAGCCGAGGCCGGGGAGCGCCTCGCCGCCGTGCTGGCGGCGCAGCACTGGGTCGATCCGGTCGTGATCGCGCTGCCGCGCGGGGGCGTGCCGGTCGCGGCGCGCGTCGCCGCGGCGCTGCACGCGCCGCTGGAGTTGCTGCTGGTGCGCAAGATCGGCGCGCCCGGGCAGCGCGAGCTGGCGGTGGCCGCCCTGGTCGACGGGGACCCGCCGGAGCTCGTGTTCGATCATGCGGTGATGGCGGCCAGCGGCGCCACGGTTGCCTATGTCGAGCGCGAGGCGCTCGAGGCGCAGCGGGAGAACGAGCGCCGCCGGCGCGTCTACCAGCCCGGGCGGGCGCCGCTGCCGCTGGCGGGGCGCACCGTGCTGCTGGTCGACGATGGCATCGCCACCGGCACGACCGTGCGTGCGGCGCTGCGGGCGCTGCGCCGGCGCGGGCCGGTGCGCCTCGTGCTGGCCGTCCCGGTGGCGCCGCGTGGCACGGTGGCGGCGCTGCGCGGCGAGGTCGACGAACTGGTGTGCCTGGCGCAGCCCCGCGACTTCCAGGCCGTCGGCGCGCACTACGGCGATTTCGAGCAAGTCGACGACGCGCAGGTCGTCGCGGCGCTGGCCGCGGCCGGCGCGACGTGAGGCGCTCCCTGCGCTCGGGGGGCGTGCGCGCCGCTTGACGCCGCGCAAGGTGCGCGCGTGGGGGCGGCGCTAAGGTGCCCATGTCACGACCACGATGGAGGCCAACGATGGGTCGCTTCCTCTGCAGCGCCGCTGCCGCGCTCGCCCTGTCGGGCGGTGCGTGGGCCGGCCACGGACCGGCCGGCATGTCCCTCGCGCAAGCCAGCGCGCCGGTGTGCGGCGAGCACATGATGAGCGCGCAGGAGCGCGACGAGCACCGCCGACGCATGCACGAGGCGCCGAACGCGGCCACCTCCCATGGCGCGATGGGCCGGAGTGCCATGCCCCGCGGCCCGCGGCCTGAGAGGGCGCCAGGATGAGCCCCCTGACCCGAAGCTTCCAACGTGCCCGGCGCGGCGGCGTGCTGCTCGCGGCCGCCGCGCTGCTGGCGGCTTGCGCACCGCAGCTGCTGAACACCCAGCCCGCCGCCGAGGTGGCGAAAAGCCGGCAGCCGCCCGGCTCGGTGTACAGCGGCTGGCGTGTGTTCCAGGATCGCTGCGCGAGCTGCCACGGCGCCGACGCGCGCGGCGCCGCGGCGCCCGACCTGCTGCCGCGCGTCGGCGAGATGGGCGAGCGCCGCTTCGTCAGCCTCGTGCTGCACCGCTACGACTGGAGCCTGCCGGCCGCGGATGCCGCCGGCGAGAGCGCGGCCTTCGAGGCGATGATCGAGGCGATCGTGCAGCGCCGCGAGGGCGCGCTGACGATGCCGGCCTGGCAGGGCGAGCCGGTGGTCAGCGCGCACATCGTCGATCTGTATGCCTACCTGTCGGCGCGCGCCGCCGGGACGCAGGGCCCCGGCCGCCCGCCGAACTGAGGGCGCGGCCCTGTCGCGCTGCCGCCCCAACGATCCAGGAGACGCCCCGATGGACCTGTCCACCCAGTCGCACCTCGCCGTGCTGCGCGAGTCGCTGCTCTACCGCCTGCACGAATTGCAGACCGAGGTGCATGCCGCCGAGCTGGCCGCCCGTGGCGGCGCCGGCACCGGCGGCGAGGTGTTCGACCGCAAGGACGATGCCGCCCGCCGGGCCGGCGAGGCGGTCGGCGGCGCCGAGGAGCGGCGCGACCTCGACGAGCTGGCGCAGGTGCGGGCCGCGCTGCAGCGGCTCGATGCCGGCGTGTACGGCGACTGCGTCGACTGCGGCCAGCCGATCACGCTCGAGCGGCTGCGCGTGCAGCCGGCGGCCGAGCGCTGCGCGGCCTGCCAGGCGGCGCGCGAGCGGCTGCGCCGCGCCTGAGGACGCGACGGTCCGTGCCCGCGGGGCCCTGGCCCCGCGGGAGCACGCGCGGCACGGCGGTCCCGGCGGCGCGCGATGATCGACGCATGGACAAACGCCACCACGAGACCGCGGGCCAGCTCGCGAGCCGCACGGCGCCGCTGGCGCACTCGGCGGAGGGCGCGGGCGAATTGCGCCGCCGCCTGCGCACGCTCGAGGAGCCGTGGGAGCTCGCCTGCATCACCGACGACGGCGGACGCCTCATCGGCGTCGTGCCGGCGCACCGGCTGCTGTCGCTGCCCGACGCGACGCCGCTCGGCGAGGCGCTGCTCGCCGTGCCGCGCGTGCTGCCGGACACCGACCAGGAGAAAGTCGCGTCGCTGGCGCTGCACCACGAGCTGCCGGCGATGCCGGTGGTCGATGCCGAGGGCCGGCCGGTCGGCGTCGTCGGCAGCGCGACCTTGCTGCGCATCCTGCGCGAGGAGCACGTCGAGGACCTGCACCACCTCGCCGGCATCAGCCGCGAGACCCGCCGCGCGCGCGAGGCGATCGACGCGCCGCCGCTGCGCCGTGCGCGGCATCGGCTGCCCTGGCTGTTCGTCGGGCTGCTGGGCAGCATGCTGGCGACGTTCGTGATGTCGCGCTTCGAGGGCGCGCTGGCGGTGCAGCCCTCGATCGCGTTCTTCGTGCCCGCCCTCGTCTACCTGGCCGATGCGATCGGCACCCAGACCGAGGCGGTCGCCGTGCGCGGCCTGTCGCTGTCGCATGCCGGGCTGGCCCGGCTCGTGGGCGGGGAGTTGCGCACCGGCTTGCTGATCGGTGGCGCGCTCGCGCTGGTGGCGCTGCCGTTGGTGTGGCTGTTCATCGGCGACCTGCGGCTCGCGCTGGCGGTCGCCGCCGCGCTCGCCGGGGCCGGCGCGGTGGCCTGCGGCATCGGCCTGTTGCTGCCCTGGCTGCTCGGCACGCTGCGGCTGGACCCCGCCTACGGCGCCGGGCCGCTCGCGACCATCGTGCAGGACGTGCTGACGCTGCTGATCTACTTCGCCGGGGTGAGCCTGATCGTGGGCTGAGGTGCGGGGGCGCGGGGCGGCCATGAAAAAGCGCCCTCGGAGCGCCCCGCGAGGGGCGCGCCCGAGGGCGCCGGCCGGGATCCGGTCGACCGATCAGTCGTTCGGCTCGATCCGCGTCGCGCGGAAGATGGTGCCGCTGCCGTCGATCTCGCTGACGGCCTTCACCTCGACGTTGTTGCCTTGCAGGTTGGCGAGCGTCACGCCGTCTTCGAGCCGCGTCAGCGCGTCATAGTGCACCGTCACGCCACGCACTTCGAAGGTGCCGGCCGGGCTGCTGCAAGGCGTCGTGCTGCAGGTCGCCACGCCCTTGAACTCGAACGGCGCGTCGCTGCCATCGTCGCCACCGTCGTCGTCCTCGTGCTCGAACTCGACCTTGCGGGCGATCAGCACGCCATCGACGACGCTGCCCTCGACCTCGACCCGGACGCCGTCGGCGAGGTCGCCCGCCAGACCGTCCTCGTAGACGACCGACGTGCCGAGCTGGACCGGATAGCCGTTGACCTTGAAGGGGGCATCCGGCGCCGTGAAGTCGCTGACCAGGCCCTCGACCTCGGCCTCGTTGACGTCGTCGTCGTAGCTGCGCGTCTTCACGCGGATGCGCGTCGCCATGTAGCTGCCGTCGAGGGCCTCGGTGGTGGCCAGGCGGACGCTGACATAAGCCCCTTCGACCAGAGTGCCGTCATCCACGTCGGTGCTGCCGTCGGTCGTCACCGTCACGGACGCGACCGTGAAGCGCTGATCCGGCGCGATGCCGCTGAGGTCCGTCAGCGGGCCGCGCACGCGGAACTCCCCGTCGTACGCGCCGACCGTGGGCGCCTCGCGTTCGATGCGCGTGGCCACGAGCGTGCCGCTCGCACCGGGCAGGCCATAGACCTCGACCACGTTGCCGACGGCGATGCCGGCCAGCCCGGCGACGTCCTCGAAGACCGTCGTGGCGGTGACGCTGACCACCTCGCCGAAGACGGTGATCGTGCCGGCACCGGCATCGACGGCCGTCACGGGGCCTTTCAGCTCCGAGTAGTAGGAAATGCTCTGCGCCGTGCCGGCGAGGCCGTCGTCGTCCACCGAGCCGCGGATCTCGACGACCATGCCGAGACCGAGCGCGTCGGAGCTGCTGCGATTGCCGTCGTCGTCGAACACGTCGGCGCTGCGGTCGTCGAAGTGCACGCCGTTGACGATGACCGAGCCGAAGCCGCTGACGGAGCCGACGGCGAACGCGCCGGTGCCGCCCGTGCCGACGCCGGCGCTCGAGCCGCCACCGCCGCCACAGGCCACGAGCGCGGCGCTCAGGCTGGCGAGCGCAAGGTGTGCAAGCCGCGTGCGCCACGGCACAGGCATGCCGGGGGCACGCAAGGAAGCTGGATCGTTATATGACGGCATGGAGTCCTCCTCAGGATCGGTCTGCGTTACCGGCCGGTGCCGGAGTCGGTGGGGGAGTCGCATCGATGGTTGCAGCGCCATCCATGCGGTCGGTGAAGGTGTAGAGGCCGATGCGCAGGCGTCGGTCCTGGGGGCGCGCCGCAGCGCGGTCCTGCTCGATCAGGGCCTCGATGGCGGGCACCAGCGCGGCCGTCGCGTCGCGCCACTGCGCGGCGATCAGGTGGCGGAGCTGCTCGATCGACTCGGCCGACAGTTCGTCGGCGAAGACGGCCTGTTCGAGATGTTCGGGCCCGTGGCCGAGCACGTTGGCCACCGCGGCACCGAGGTGGTCCCCGACGTTGTCGCCGAGGAAGGCCAGCATGCGTTCCGCGTCGCCGCGCGGAACGAAGGCATCGCGCACCAGCGCCACGGTGTCGCTTTGTGCGTCGTGGACGGCCAGGCCGAGCCGCAGCAGCTCGTCCAGCAGGCTGCGCGGATGGACGTCGCGTGTCACCGCCTGCGCCAGCGATTCGAAGCTCGGCGCCTCGCCCTGCCGCGGCAGGACGCGCGGACGGCCGCGCCGGTCCTTGTAGGGGGCGTCGTTGGACCAATGCGCAAACACCTCGGCCGCCACCGGTCGGCGCTTCGGCGCGACGGCCGCCTGCTGTGTCAGGCGCGTCACCTCGCGACGGCTGAGACCCGTGGCCGTCGCGATCCGGCTCACGGCCCGGTGGGGGGCGGGGTGCGGGTGGGCCTCGCGGGCGGCCTCGACGAAGGCCTGCTTCAACTGGGCCTCCACCACGGCGAAGGGCATGCCCTTGGCGACGGCCAGGCGGGCGAGGGGGGCGGCCACCTGCGCGATGGCATGGACCAGGGCGTCTGCCCCGGCCGACGCGGCGGTCGTGGGAGGGGGCAAGTCCGCCACCGGGGCGCGAGCGTTGGAAGGCATGGCCCCACTATAAATGTGCAACTTGCACATTTGTGGAGAGGCTTGTGGCGGTTTGTAACGGCGAGGCCCCTCGATCCGGGGGCGCAGCGGCGGGCGGCGGGCGCCATCGCCGCGCGGGCCGGCCGGCATTCCGGGTGGGAGATCACTTCAGCGTGAAGCTGAAGTTGTCGAAGGCGAGGTGGTTCCAGTCCCTGCCGTTGCTGTCGAAGGCCAGCGCGATCATGTCGACCGGGTCGGTGTAGTTCGGCTTGAGCAGCGTCGGCGTGCCGGTGAAGCGCATGCGGCCGCTCTTCTTGTCGGCAAGGCCGTTGTAGACCGTCTTGCCCTTCAGGTAGAGCACGAAATAGAAGTCGCCGGTCGCGTCCAGCCCTCGCCGGCTCCAGTAGGTCGCGCCGTTGAACTGGAATGGCGCGCTGTCCGAGCGCCGGATCCAGGCGGTGGTGGAGCTCAGCGCGACGTAGGTCGTGTTGCCGGACGCGGCCGTCGGCGCCATGTAGTAATGCGCGGCGCCCCAGTCGAAGCCGCCGTAGCCGTCGGTCATCGCGGCACCGAGCGTCACCGGGCCCAGTTCGTTGAAGGTCAGGGTCGACTGGGCCGCCGCGGGCGCCGACGCGCTGCCGAGGCACAGGGCGATGGTCAGCGGGGCCAGGAGTCGAAGCGCGAGGGACTTGAGTTGCATGATGCTTTCCGGGGAAGGGATGCATCAAGCCGAGCAGCCGGTGTGCCAGTGCTTGCCGGGCCGTGAAAGCCTTGCAAATCAAGGGCTTGGGCGTGCGTGCGAACCGGCGCGCGTGGCGCCGGCGGGGTCTTTGGCCCAATCGGGTGGGGGAATTGCCCCGACGCCCAGGCGGCGCCGGCCGTCACGATCCGCGTGCCGGGGCCGGCTAGGCGGGGCCGCAAAGAAAAAGGCCCTAGAGCGTTGATCTCTAGGGCCTCGTGCCCGCCGGTGGACCGGTCGGGCTTGTCTTGGTGGCGCTTCAGGGATTCGAACCCCGGACCTGCGGATTATGATTCCGTCGCTC
>CAYOXW010000157.1:0-6758 GCA_964408005.1 uncultured Methylibium sp. | reverse complement strand
CGAGGCCGTGGTGGCGATGGAGTTCAAGGCCAGCGCCGAAGACATCGCGCGCATCTGCCACGCGCACCCGTCGCTGAGTGAAGCGACCAAGGAAGCCGCACTCGCGGTGGACAAGCGCACGCTGAACTTCTGATCGCGTGTCGGTCCGCCAGCTGTACGAAGCCACGCTCGCCGAGCGTGGTTACACCACCGACGAGGCCCAGTTGCGCGCCGTCGCCGCGCTGGAACGCTGCGAAAACGAATGGGCCGACTACAAGGCCCGCCGTCGCAACGCACTGACCAAGCTGCTGGTGCGCCCGCCCATCCCGCGCGGCGTGTACATGTGGGGCGGGGTGGGGCGCGGCAAGAGTTTCCTGATGGACTGTTTTTTCCAGTCCGTGCCGCTGACCCGCAAGACCCGCCTGCACTTCCACGAGTTCATGCGCGAGGTGCACCGCGAGCTGCAGGAGCTCAAGGGCACGGCCGATCCGCTCGACGAGCTCGGCCGGCGCATGGCGCGGCGCTTCCGGCTGATCTGCTTCGACGAGTTCCACGTCGCCGACGTGACCGACGCGATGATCCTGCACCGGCTGCTCGAGGCCCTGTTCGCGAACCGCGTCAGCATCGTCACGACCTCCAACTTCCACCCTGACGGGCTCTACCCGAACGGCCTGCACCGCGACCGCATCCTGCCGGCGATCGCGCTGCTGAAGGACAAGATGCAGATCGTCAACGTCGACGCCGGCATCGACTACCGCCAGCGCGCGATGGAGCAGGTCGAGTTCTACCTGACGCCGCTGTCCGAGGACACCGAGCGCGCGATGGAGGCGGCCTTCGAGCGCCTTGCCGAGGCGCGCGACGAGAGCCCGCTGCTGCACATCGAGCAGCGCGAGATCCGCGCCAGGCGCCGCGCCGGCGGCGTGGTCTGGTTCGACTTCAAGACCCTGTGCGGCGGGCCGCGCTCGCAGAACGACTACCTCGAGCTCGCGACCCAGTTCCACACGGTGCTGCTGTCGGGCGTGCCCGAGATGCCGCCGCGGCTGGCCTCCGAGGCGCGCCGTTTCACCTGGCTGGTCGACGTGCTCTACGACCGCCGCGTCAAGCTGCTGATCTCGGCCGCGGCGCCGGCCGAACAGCTCTACACCGAAGGCCCGCTGGCGCACGAATTCCCGCGCACCGTCTCGCGGCTCGGCGAGATGCGCGGCATCGAATACCTGGCGCAGTCGCGCCGTGAGGTCGATACCGCGCTGACCTGAGTCGACCCCCCCAGCCTCAGCCGAGCGTGTCGACCCGCACGATGGCCAAGGAGAGGTTGTCGCCGCCGCCGCGGGCGCGGTGGCGCGCCTTGCCGATCAGCATCTCGCTGGCGTCGCGCGGCGGCAGCGTGTGCACGATCGCGCCGAGCTCGCGCGGCGTGAAGTAGTGCCACAGTCCGTCGCTGCAGACCAGCAGCGTGTCGCCATGCTGCAGCGTCTCGATGTGGTGCAGCGTCAGCGGCGGATCCTGGTGGGTGCCGAGGCAGCCGGTCAGCAGGTTGGACTGCGGGTGGCTGTTGGCTTCTTCCTCGCTGATCTGGCCTTCGTCGACGAGGCGCTGCACGAAGGAGTGGTCCTTGGTGCAGCTCACCATCTCCGCGCCGCGGAAGTGGTAGATGCGCGAGTCGCCGGCGTGGATCAGGTGACAGCGCAGGCCAGGCGAGACGAGCAGCGCCGCGACCGTGCTGTGCGGCTCTTCCTCGGCCGTGATGGCGGTCAGCTTGATCATCAGGTGCGACTCCAGCACCAGTTGCTTGAGCGCTTCGCCCGGATCGTCGCGGCTTGGCGTGTAGCGCTCGAACAGCTGCTGGGCGGTCAGCTGCACCTGGTCGGCGGCCTTGCGTCCGCCGCTCTTGCCGCCCATGCCGTCGGCGATCACGGCCAGCAGGCAACCGGGCACGCGCGGATGCGCCAGGACCGAGACCTGGTCTTGCTGGTAGGCGCGATCTCCGCGGTGCAGCCCGGTTGCGGCGGTCAGGCGATGGCCTGGAGGGGCACTGCTCATATCGTCAAAACTATAATCGCAATGTGTTCCGGCGCCCCGGCGCGTGCACGCCCGATAACGCCGCGAACAACGCCGTATTGCACGGCCACACCGTCTCGATGGACGACAACCTCCACTCTCCGCAGCGACTGCTGATCGAGCTGCGCATCGAGCACGGCGACCTCGACAGCGTGATCGACCGTGCGGGACTCGAACTCCCCTTGGACGAGCTGGCGCTGCGCCGCCTGAAGAAGCGCCGTCTGGCGCTGCGCGACCAGATCGCTGCGCTCGAGGCCCACCTCGACCCGCCCGAGCCGGCATGACGCGGCGCGGCGCGGTCAGGGCATGAGCGGGCTCGACACCGCGGTCGCCGAGGCCTTCGGCCCGGAGGGGCCGCTGGCGCGCGCCCAGCCCCACTACCGCGAGCGCGCCGAGCAGCGCGACATGGCGCTGGCCGTCGCGCAAGCGATCGATGCGCGCGCGGTGCTGGTGGCCGAGGCCGGCACCGGCGTCGGCAAGACCTTCGCCTACCTGGTGCCGGCGCTGCTGTCCGGCTTGCGCGTGCTGGTCAGCACCGCGACCAAGAACCTGCAGGACCAACTCTTCCTGCGCGACCTGCCGCGCCTGCGCGAGGCGCTCGCGCTGCCGGTCACGCTCGCCTTGCTGAAGGGCCGCGCGAGCTATCTGTGCCTGCAGCGGCTGCAGCAGGCGCGCAGTGACGCGATGCTGCCCGAGCGTCACGCGCTGCGGCTGCTGGCGCGCATCGAGCAGTGGGCCCAGCACACGGTCAGCGGTGATCTGGCCGAGCTCGAGGGTCTGGACGAGCGTTCGTCGGTGATTCCGCTGGTCACCTCGACGCGCGACAACTGCCTGGGCAGCGACTGCCCGCAGTACCGCGCCTGCCATGTGATGAAGGCGCGGCGCGAGGCGATGGCGGCGGACCTCGTGGTCGTCAACCACCACCTGTTCTTCGCCGACCTGGCGTTGCGCGACACCGGCATGGCCGAGTTGCTGCCCTCGGTCGATGTGGCGGTGTTCGACGAGGCCCACCAGCTCGGCGAGGCCGGGGTCGCTTTCCTCGGCATGATGCTGGGTTCGGCGCAGCTGATCGATTTCGCGCGCGACCTGCTCGCCGTCGGCCTTGCGCAGGCGCGCGGCCTGCAAGCCTGGGCCGAACTCGCCGGCGGCTGCGATCGCGCGGCGCGCGAGCTGCGGCTGGCCGCGGCCGGGCCGGTGCGTGAGCCGCGCGCGACGCTGAAGCTGCGCTGGGAGGATCGCGCGGGGCGGGCCGGCTTCGACGCGGCACTGGCCGAGGTGGCCGCCGCGGCCAGCCGTGCCGCCGAAGCGCTGCGGATGGTGATCGAGCTCGGCCCGGATTTCGCCAAGCTCGCCGAGCGCGCCGCCATGCTGGCGACGCGCGCCGAGGCCTTCGCCACGGCGGCCGAGCCGGGGCGGGTGCGCTGGATCGACCTCGGGCCCGGTGGCGTGCGGCTGGTCGAATCGCCCCTGGACGTCAGTGAGGCGCTGCGCGCCCAGGTGGCCGCGGGGCCCAAGGCCTGGGTGTTCACCTCGGCGACCCTCGGTGCCGAGCCCAGCCTGCGCTGGTTCACCGAGCAGTCCGGGCTCGACACGGCGCGCACGCTGCGCGTCGCGAGCCCCTTCGACTACCCGAGCCAGGCGCGCCTGTACGTGCCGCGGCGCTTCCCGCGGCCCAACGAGCCCGGGCATGCCGATGCGGTGGCGGCGCTCGCCGCCGCCTGCGCGCGCACCGCCGGCGGACGCACCTTCGTGCTGACGACGACGCTGCGCGCGCTCGCGAGCATCGCCGAGTCGCTGCGCGAGTCGCTCGAGCAGGGTCCCGAGCCGATCAGCGTGCTGGTGCAGGGCAGTGCGCCGAAGCGGCTGCTGCTGCGGCGCTTCCTTGACACGCCGCGCGCGCTGCTGGTCGGCTCGCAGAGCTTCTGGGAGGGCATCGACGTGCCGGGCGATGCCCTGCAGTGCGTCGTGATCGACAAGCTGCCTTTCCCGCCGCCCACCGATCCGCTGGTGGAGGCGCGGGTCAAGCGCCTCGAGGCGCAGGGGCGCAGCGCCTTCGGCGATTACTTCGTCGCGGAGACGGCGGTGTCCTTGAAGCAGGGCGCGGGCCGGCTGATCCGCAGCGAGACCGACCGCGGCCTGCTGGTCGTGTGCGACCCGCGGCTGGTCACGATGGGCTATGGGCGCAAGCTGCGCGAGGCGTTGCCGCCGATGCCGCTGCTGGCGGGCGAGGACGAGGCGCTGGACTGGCTCGCGGCGATCACGCCCGCCGCCGATTGAGGCGGGCGCGGCCGGCTGCTACCAGAGCTGCCACCAGGGTTTCTCGGGGGCGGCGAAGCCGTCCTTCACGTAGCGCGAATCGGGGAAGTTCTTCGCCAGCACGCGCTGGGCGTCGTCGCGCAGCGCCTCCATGCCGAGCTGGTCGTAGCTCAGCGTCAGGATGTAGAGCGCCTCCTCGACGGCCGGCGAGACCTGGAACTCCTGCACCGCCTGCTGCGCGCGGTTGGCCGCGGCGACGTAGGCCGCGCGCTTGTAGTAGTAGCGGGCGACGTGCACCTCGTACTGGGCCAGCGAGTTGACGATGTGGTTCATGCGCAGCTGTGCGTCGGGCGTGTACTTCGACGACGGGAACTGCGTGACGAGCTGACGGAAGCTCTGGTAGGCGTCGCGCGAGGCCTGCTGGTCGCGCTCGGACAGGTCCTGACGCGTGAAGCTGCCCAGGATGCCGAGGTTGTCGTTGAAGTTGACCAGGCCCTGCAGGTAGTAGGCGTAGTCGAGTGCCGGGCTGCTCGGATGCAGCTTGATGAAGCGCGCGAGCGTGGCCAGCGCCGGGTCCTTCTGCCCCCCCTTGAACTGGGCGTAGGCGAGGTCGATCTGCGCCTGCTGCGCGATCGCGGTGCCGGCCGCGCGCGCTTCGAGCTTCTCATAGAGCTGGGTGGCGCGATCCCAGTTGCCGGCGGCGACCTCGTCGCGTGCGTCTTCGTACAATTTCTCGACCGTCATCGAGTCGGTCGGATCCTTCTTCGGACTGCCACAGGCGGCCAGCCCGAACAGCAGCGCGGCGGCCAGCAGGCCGCGGGCAGCGCGGGCGGTGAGGGTGAGCATCGGGGGCATTGCCGGCAGGCAGCCCGTTGCGGGCCGCGTCGAAAGTAGGAACACAAAAATTATATGGTTCGCCCCCCTCCCGCCGAGTCCGGCCCCGACACGAGCGACGACGCCCCCGAAGCGCTCGCCGACGAGGCGGGTGAGCGCCGCGGCGCGCGCGTCGATGCCGGCGGGCACGGCCAGCGGCTGGACCGCTGGCTGGTCGGCCTGGCCGGCGAGTTCTCGCGCAGCCATCTGCAGACGCTGATCGCCGCCGGCCTGGTGCAGGTCGACGGCCAGCCGGCCACGACCGCGGCGCGGCGGCTGGTCGCCGGCCAGCAGGTCGAGGTGCTGCTGCGCCCGACCGCCGAGAGCCGCGCCTTCCGTGCCGAGCCCGAGGTGGCATCGCGCTGGCACACGGTGTTCGAGGACGAGGAGCTGCTCGTCATCGACAAGCCGGCCGGGCTCGTCGTGCACCCGGCGCCCGGGAACTGGTCGGGCACGCTGCTCAACGGGGTGCTGGCGCACCATGTCGCGGCCGCGACGCTGCCGCGTGGCGGCATCGTGCACCGGCTCGACAAGGACACCAGCGGGCTGATGGTGGTCGCCAAGACGCTGCCGGCGATGACCGCGCTGACGCGCGCGATCGCCGCGCGCGAGGTCCGGCGTGAGTACCTGGCCCTGGTCCATGGCAGGGTGGTGCGCGAGGCCTGGACGATCGATGCGCCGCTCGGTCGCGACCCGGTGTCGCGCGTGCGCATGGCGGTGCAGCCGGGCGGGCGGGTGGCGCGCACCGACGTGACGCGGCTCGCGGTCGGCACCGACTGCAGCGCCTTGCACTGCCGCTTGCATACCGGGCGCACCCACCAGATCCGCGTGCACCTCGCGTCGCAAGGCCATCCGCTGGTCGCGGACCTGCTGTACGGGGGCCGTCCGGCGCTCGGCCTGGAACGCCAGGCGCTGCACGCGGCGCGGCTGGCGTTCGCGCATCCGCGTGACGGGCGCGCCTGCGAGTTCGTCGCGCCGCTGCCGGCCGACCTCGAGGCCGCCTGGCAGCAGCTAGCGCCCGGGGAGCGCCCCTTCGCTACAATAGGCCGGTCTGGCTGAAACAGCCTTGCCGAGCGGCACCGATGGTGCGCCGGCCCCCGACCTGCCCGCGGGTCCCTGATTGCCCTGTTCAAAGCAGCGTGACCCGACCTGCGGGCCGCCGAACCGAACGCCGCAACCCCCGCGGACGCCCTGAGCCTTGCACGCCGACCCGAGCGGACGGCAACGACGACGCGAAACGATGAACACACAGGATGCGAAGCGCGTCCTCGAGACCGCGCTCATCTGCGCCCAGCAGCCGCTGCCGCTGCGCGACATGCGTCTGCTGTTCGACGAGCAGCTCGGGGCCGACACGCTGCGCACGCTGCTCGACGAGCTGGTGCGCGACTGGGAGGGGCGCGGCGTCGAGTTGGTGCCGCTGGCCAGCGGCTGGCGCTTCCAGAGCCGCCCCGAGATGCGTGAGTTCCTCGACCGACTGCACCCCGAGAAGCCGCCGCGCTACACCCGGGCGACGCTCGAGACGCTGGCGATCATCGCCTACCGCCAGCCGGTGACGCGCGGCGACATCGAGGACATCCGCGGCGTCACCGTCA
>CAYOXW010000156.1:0-6777 GCA_964408005.1 uncultured Methylibium sp. | reverse complement strand
CACGAAGTCCTTGTAGTTGCGCGCCGGGAAGCTCGGGTGCACCGCGATCACGTTCGGTGTCGCCGCGATGTTGATGATGGGCGTGAAATCGGTCAGCGTGTTGTACGGGATCTTCGGGTTGATCGCCGGGTTGGCGGCGGTCGTCGACACCGTCGCGACGCCCAGCACATAACCATCGGCGGGGGCCTTGGCCAGCGCGTCGGCACCGATCAGGCCGCCGCTGCCGCCCTTGTTCTCGACCACCATCGTCTGACCCAGCGGCCCGTTGATCTTCTCGGCGACGATGCGCGCGATGATGTCGGTCGTGCCGCCGGGCGCGAAAGGCACGATCAGCCGCACCGGCTTGCTGGGGTAGGCCTGGGCCCATGCCCCGGTGGTGGCGCCCAGCACGCCGGCGGCGAGCGTGGCAAGGACGAGGCGGCGCGGGCGAGGATTCATGGTCTCTCCTGGGGTGAGGCGGGGGAGCATGGCCCCGCACGACGCCACTGTGCCGCGAAACCCGGGCCCGCCGCGACGCGGGAATCACGTACTCGCTCGTACGTGAAGCTACGCATGCCGACCGGGCTTACGCTTCCCGGATGCGCGACCTGCTGCTACTGCTGCCCGATTTCCTGCTGATCGTGGTCGGCTTCTTCGTCTGCCGCCACACGCCGCTGGACCGCTCCGTGTGGGCTTCGGCCGAGAAGCTCGTCTACTACCTGCTGTTCCCGGTGCTGTTGTTCACCTCGATCGTGCGCAACCCGCTGAGCCCGGGCGACGCGCTCGCGCTGGCCGGCGGCGGCCTGGCGACGGTGGGCCTGGGCATCGCGCTGGCCTATGCGCTGCGCCGGCTGCCGCGTGTCGACGCGCTGCTGCATGCGTCGGGGGCCCAGACGGCCTTTCGCTTCAACTCCTACATCGCGCTGGCGATGGCCGAGCGGCTCGGCGGCGCCGCGGGCGTCGCCGCGATGGCGGTGCTGGTCGCGGTGTGCGTGCCGGTGTGCAACGTCGGCGCGGTGCTGCCGCTCGCGCGCCACGGCGGGCATCACTTCGGCCGCGAGCTGGCGCGCAACCCGCTGATCCTGAGCACGCTGCTCGGCCTGCTGGCCAACCTCGCCGGCGTGAGCTTCCCCGACGCGGTCGGCACGGTGCTGCAGCGCATCGGCCAGGCCGCGCTGCCGATCGGCCTGATGGCGGTGGGAGCCGGGCTGCAGCTCGGCGGCCTGACCGCGGCGCCCCGGCTCGCGGCGGGCTTCCTGACGATCCGCCACGCGCTGCTGCCGGCCTTCGCGCTCGGCTACGGGCTGCTCGTCACGCTGCCACCGCTGCAATGGACCGTGCTGGTCGCCTTCGCGGCGATGCCGACCGCCTCGAGCGCCTATGTGCTGGCCACGCGCATGGGCGGCAACGGCCCCTTCGTCGCGGGGCTGGTCACGCTCTCGACGCTGCTGGGCATGGTCGCGGTGCCGGGCTGGGTGGCACTAAGGCTGGCGCTGGGCTAGGGCCCAGTCGATATGCTCGCGCAGCAGCGGCGCGGCGGCATCGCGCGCCGCCTGCAGCGCCTGCGCGTAGGCCGCTTCGCCGCTCTCGCGCCAGGCGTTGCCGAGCGCGACCGCCAGGTTGCGGCGCCAGCGCGCATGGCCGATGCGGCGGATCGCGCTGCCCTCGGTGGCGCGCAGGAAGGTCGCCTCGTCCCAGGCCCACAGCGTGAGCAGCGTCGGCGCGTCGAGGGCCTCGCGGATGTCGAAGTCGGGCAGCGCGGCGCGCCGGGCGTACTTGTTCCACGGGCACACCAGCTGGCAGTCGTCGCAGCCGTAGATGCGGTTGCCGAGCGGCGCGCGCAGGGCCTCGGGGATCGGGCCGTCGTGCTCGATGGTCAGGTAGGAGATGCAGCGACGCGCGTCGAGCAGGCGCTCGCCGACGATGGCCTGGGTCGGGCAGACGTCGATGCAGGCGCGGCAGCTGCCGCAATGCGCCTCGACCGGCGGCGTGGCCGGCAGCGCGAGGTCGACATAGATCTCGCCGAGGAAGAACATCGAGCCGACCTCGCGCGACAGCGCCAGCGTGTGCTTGCCGCGCCAGCCCAGCCCGCTGCGTGCGGCGAGTTCGACCTCAAGCACCGGCGCCGAGTCGGTGAACACGCGGTGGCCATGGGGACCGACCCGGGCCGCGAGCCGCTCGGCCAGCGTCTGCAGCCGCGCGCGCAGCACCTTGTGATAGTCGCGACCGCGGGCGTACAGCGACACGGTCGCGTCGCCGGGCCGCGCGAGGCGCTCGAACTCGATGCGCTGCCAGCCGGCGTCGGTGCCGCGCGGCAGGTAGTCCATGCGCGCGGTGATCACGCTCACGGTGCCCGGCACCAGCTCGGCCGGCCGTGCGCGCTTGAGGCCATGGCGCGCCATGTAATCCATGCCGCCGTGAAAACCGCGCTCGAGCCAAGCCAGCAGACCGGGCTCGGCCGCGGAAAGGTCCACGCCGGCCACGCCGATCTGGGAAAATCCGAGCGCGCGGGCCTCCTCGCGCAAGCCCTGCAGCAGGCCCTCGCCCATGTCGTCTCGCCGAGGACCGTCCGCCACCCGATGCATCCACCGATTCTAGAAACGCGCCGCGAGCACTGGTCCGACGAGTCCGCCTGCCAGGCGGCGGCGCAGCGGCTGGCCGCACACGCGGCGCTGCGAGACGCCTTCATCGAGCTGCGCGGACCGCTGGGGGCCGGCAAGACGAGCTTCACCCGCCACCTGCTGCGCGCCCTCGGCGTGGGCGGGCGCATCAAGAGCCCGAGCTATGCGGTGGTCGAGCCCTACGAACTCGCCCCGGCGGACGGCCCGCCGGGCGCGGCCTTCCATTTCGACTTCTACCGCTTCGGCGACGACGAGCGCGAATGGGAGGACGCGGGCTTTCGCGACATCTTCGCGGGCCCCGGCCTGAAACTGGTCGAATGGCCCGAGCGCGCCGGCGAGACCCTGCCCAGCCCCGACCTGAGCGTGGAACTCGAGCCGCTCGCCGGCGATCAACGCGCGGTGACCTGGAACGCCTATACCGCCCGCGGGCGCTCGCTGCTGGTCCGATGACGACACGCCGTGCGCTGATCCGCGACGCCGGCACCCTGGTGCTGCTGCTCGGCGCGCGCGAGCTGGCCTTCGGCGCGACCATCCTCGCCGTGCGCGTCTGGCCGGCGGCCGACTACACGCGCGTGACGATCGAGTCCGACACCGCCCTGGCGGCGCAGCACTTCCTGGCGCAAAACCCGCAGCGCATCGTGATCGACGTCGACGGCCTCGAGCTCAGTCCGACGCTGCGCGAGCTCGTCGGCAAGGTCCGCTCCGACGACCCCTACATCGCCGGCGTGCGCGTCGGCCAGAGCCAGCCGCGCGTGGTCCGTCTCGTGCTCGACCTGAAGCAGCCGATCGCGCCGCAGGTCTTCACGCTCGATCCCGTGGCCGCCTACCGCCACCGGCTGGTGTTCGATCTCCACCCGACCACCGAGCGCGACCCACTGCTCGCGCTGATCCAGGAAAAGGGCGCCGTCGAGCCGAGCCGGCCGGCCGAACGCGCCGCCTCGGCCGTGGCCGACGCGCTGGGCGAGTTCATCGGCCAAATGGACCGCCCCGGCGCGGCGGCGCCCGCTTCGCCGCCGCCCGCCCCGCCCCCCACCAGGCGCGGCCGCACCGAGCGGCTGATCGTGGTCGCCCTCGATCCCGGCCACGGCGGCGAGGACCCGGGCGCGATCGGCCCCACCGGCCTGCAGGAGAAGGACGTCGTGCTCGCGGTCGCGCGCCGGCTGCGCGAGCGACTGAACGCCCTGCCCAACCTGCGCGCGATGCTGACGCGCGACGGCGACTTCTTCGTGCCGCTGCACGAGCGCGTGCGCAAGGCGCGGCGCGTGCAGGCCGACCTGTTCGTGTCGATCCACGCCGATGCTTTCGTGCGGCCGCAGGCACGCGGCGCATCGGTGTTCGCGCTCAGCGAGTCGGGCGCGACCAGCGTCGAGGCGCGCTGGCTCGCCAACAAGGAGAACGCCGCCGACCTGGTGGGCGGCGTGAACATCAAGAGCCGCGACGCCGCCGTGACACGTGCCCTGCTCGACATGAGCACGACCGCGCAGATCAAGGACAGCCTCAAGCTCGGCGGCGCGGTGCTCGGCCACCTCGGCAAGGTCGGCCGGCTGCACAAGCCCCGCGTCGAGCAGGCCGGCTTCGCGGTGCTGAAGGCCCCCGACGTGCCCTCGATCCTGGTCGAGACCGCCTTCATCTCGAACCCGGACGAGGAGAAGCTGCTGCGCGATCCCGACTACCAGGCCCGGCTCGTCGAGGCGCTGATGAGCGGCATCGTGCGCTACTTTGCCAACAACCCGCCTCTGACGCGGCAGCGCACGCTCTAGCGGCCGCTCAGGCCGCCGAGGACGAGGCCCGCGCGCGCCAGGCGCCGACGATCGCGATCAGGCCGGGCACCAGGATCAGCCCCCAGATGATCGCCGACAGGTTCTGCTGCACCCAGGGCAGGTTGCCGAACAGGTAGCCGGCCAGCGTCAGGCCCACCACCCACAGCGCCGCGCCGCCGATGTTGTAGGCGCTGAAGCGCGCCCGGTCCATCTCGGCGACGCCGGCAACGAAGGGCACGAAGGTGCGGATGAAGGGCATGAAGCGCGCCAGCACCACGGTGATGCCGCCGTAGCGCTCGTAGAAGGCATGCGCCTTCTCGAAGGCCCGGCGGTTGAACCAGCGCGACTGCTCCCACTGCCAGACCTTCGGACCGATGCGCCGGCCGATCAGGTAGTTGACCTGGTCGCCCAGCACCGCGGCGGCGAACAGCAGCGCCATCGCCAGCGGCAGGTTCATCAGCCCGGCGCCGCACAGCGCCCCGACGACGAACAACAACGAGTCGCCCGGCAGGAAGGGCATCACCACCACGCCGGTCTCGACGAACACGATCGCGAACAGCAGCGCATAGACCCAGGCGCCGTACTGCGCGACGAAGGCCGCGAGGTGGGCATCGACGTGGAGGATGAAGTCGAGCAGCAGCATCACATAGTCCATGGGCCGGGATTATCCCGGTCGCTTCCTACAATGCCGTCGATGAATGCCGTCCTCGACGCCGCCGCGCGCCGGCCGATCCGCGAACTGCCCGACGAGCTGATCAGCCAGATCGCCGCCGGCGAGGTGGTCGACCGGCCCGCCGGCGTGGTGCGCGAGCTGGTCGACAACGCGCTCGACGCCGGGGCCACCGAGATCGTCGTGCGCCTGGCGTCCGGCGGCGTGCGTGCCATCGCGGTCGAGGACGATGGCGGCGGCATCCCGCCCGAGGAACTGCCGCTGGCGGTGCGGCGCCACGCGACCAGCAAGATCGCCTCGCTGGCCGAGCTCGAGCGCGTCGGCACGATGGGCTTTCGCGGCGAGGCGCTGGCGGCCATCGCCTCGGTGTCCGAACTCTCGATCACCAGCCGCAGCGCCGGGGCCGCACACGCGCGCCGGCTCGATGCGCGCAGCGGCGAACTGCAGCCGGCCGCGCGCGCGATCGGCACGACGGTCGAGGTGCGCGAGCTCTTCTTCGCGACGCCGGCGCGCCGCAAGTTCCTGAAGACCGACGCGACCGAGCTCGCGCACTGCCTCGAGGCGGTGCGCCGCCACGCGCTGGTGCGTCCCGAGGTCGCGTTCGCGGTCTGGCACGAGGGCAAGCTGGTCGCGCAGTGGCGCCGTGCGGAGATCGACCAGCGCGTGCGCGACGTGCTGGGCGAGGACTTCGTCGCCGCCAGCCGCCCGCTGGTGCTGCCCGGCGCCTTGCGCATCGCCGGCCGGGTCGGCCTGCCCGACGCGGCGCGCTCGCGCAGCGACCACCAGTACGTCTACGTCAACGGCCGGCCGGTGCGCGACAAGCTGATCGCCCATGCCGCGCGCAGCGCCTACGACGACGTGCTGCACGGCCAACGCCAGCCGGCCTACCTGCTGTACATCGAGCTGCCGCCCGAGCGCGTCGACGTCAACGTGCACCCGACCAAGACCGAGGTGCGCTTCCGCGATGGCCGCGAGGTCCACCAGGCGGTGCGCCATGCGGTCGAGGACGCGCTGGCGCTGCCGCGCAGCGTGATGCCGGCCACGGCCTTCGAGCCGACCACCGCCGCGGTCTGGAGTCCGCTGACCGAGCAGCCGACGCTGCGGCTCGCGGAGCCGGCACCGCCGCGGCTCGATCTGAACGCGCCGCCACAGGCGCGCGAGGCCTCGCCGCCCTGGCCCGTCACGCCGGCGGCCACCGCGCCGCCCGCGCTGCCCGCCGACGAGGACTGGCCTCTCGGTCGCGCCCTCGCCCAGCTCGCCGGCCTCTACATCCTGGCCGAGAACCGCCTCGGCCTGGTGATCGTCGACATGCACGCCGCCCACGAACGCGTGGTCTACGAGCGCCTGAAGGCCGCGCTCGACCGCGGGCCGGCGGCGCGCGTGGACAGCCAGCCGCTGCTGATCCCGGCGACCTTCGCCGCCACGCCGGCCGAGATCGCGACCGCCGAGGCCCAGACCGAGGCGCTGGCGCGGCTCGGTCTCGACATCGCGCCGCTCGCGCCCGGCGTGCTCGCGGTACGCGCCGAGCCGGCCGCGCTGGCCGGCGCCGACGTCGTTCAGCTGGCGCGCTCGGTGCTCGCCGAGCTCGAGCGCTGGGACGCCAGCCATGCGATCGAGCGCGCGCGGCACGAGCTGCTCGCGACCATGGCCTGCCACGGCGCGGTGCGCGCGAACCGGCGCCTGACGCTCGAGGAGATGAACGCGCTGCTGCGCGACATGGAGCGCACCGAGCGCGCCGACCAGTGCA
>CAYOXW010000155.1:0-6781 GCA_964408005.1 uncultured Methylibium sp. | reverse complement strand
GTCACGCTCTCGAGCGCGTTGTTGGCGGCGGCGACGGCCGACTTCACCAGCGCGGCGGCGTTCTCGGTGCCGGCCGGCGCGTTCTTGATCGCGGAGTCGACGGCGCTGTTGAACACCTTCTGCGCTTCGGCGAACTTCGCTTCGGCGATCTTCGAGATCTCGGTGTTGGTGCCCGAGGCGATCTCGTACAGGTGGCGGCTGTAGGCGGCGGCCTTCTCGGCGGCCGGCTGCAGCAGGCTGGCCTGCAGGGCGAGCAGTTCCTGCGCGTCCTTGACCGACAGCGTGGCCTTGGCGTGCTCCGAGACCTCACCCAGGCCGGCCTTGGCGACCTGCAGGTTCAGCGAGAGCAGCTGCTCGACGCCTTCGAAGGCCTTGGAGGTCAGGCCGAAGAGGGTTTCGACATTGGCCTTGTGGGCGGCGAGAACTTGTTCAGCGGTCAGCATGGTGAGGCTCCTGAGAGGGGTGACTTGGGTTGCGGTTGCAGCGTTTTGTGCACCGCAACATGAGACGAAGTATACGCAGGCTGCGTGACAGTTCAAGCGGTTTTGTGCGCTGCACAAAATTCTAGTTGCGACCCTCTAAATCGGGCTGGCCAGCCTCGGCTGGCCGCCTGGCCGGGGGCGCCCGACAATCGCTGCCCATGCAGGCCTACTACAGCGATCACTTCGTGCTGCCGCTGCCGCCGGGGCATCGCTTCCCGATGGCCAAGTACCGGCTGCTGCGCGACCGCATCGCCGCCGAGCTGCCGGCGGTGCGGCTGCTCGAGGCGCCGGCGGCCGGCGAGGGCGAGCTGGCGCTGGCCCATGAGCCGGGCTATGTGCAGGCGGTCGCCGACGGCAGCCTCGACGCGGCCCAGCAGCGCGAGATCGGTTTCCCGTGGTCGCCGGCGATGGCGGAGCGCTCGCGCCGCTCGGTCGGCGCGACGATCGCCGCGGCGCGCGCCGCGCTGGCCAAGGGCGTGGCCGCCAACCTGGCCGGCGGCACCCACCACGCCAGCGCAGGGCGCGGCAGTGGCTACTGCGTCTTCAACGACATCGCGGTCGCGGCCCGGCTGATGCAGGCGGAGTGGCACCGCGAGCGCCGTGCGCTGCTGCGCGTCGCGGTGATCGACCTCGACGTGCACCAGGGCAATGGCACCGCGGCCATCTTCCGCGACGATCCGACGGTGTTCACGCTGTCGCTGCACGGCGCCAAGAACTTCCCCTTCCGCAAGGAGGCGAGCGACCTCGACATCGAGCTGCCCGACGGCTGCCGCGACGACGCCTACCTGGCCGCGCTCGACGGCGCGCTCGCGACGCTGTGGGCCCGTCACCCCGACGGCCCCCCGGGGCTGGTGTTCTACCTGGCCGGGGCCGACCCGCACGAGGCTGACCGGCTCGGGCGGCTCAAGCTCAGCACCGCGGGGCTGGCCGAGCGCGACCGGCGCGTCTTCGCCGCCTGCGCGGAACGCGGCCTCCCGGTCGCGCTGAGCATGGGGGGGGGCTACGGCGAGCCGATCGAGGCGACCGTCGAGGTGCAGCTCAACACCTTCCGCGCCGCGCTCGCCGCCACCGGGGCGCTGCCCTCGCTGGCCGCCTGAGGCCGTCGGCGTCGGGCGGCCCCGGGCGCGCTGCTTATCATCGCGGCCGCCCGTAGCGCCCTGGAGAAGCGATGAGACCGAGCCGACTCGCGTGTCGCGCCCTGACCCTGCTGGCCTGCGCGCTGCCCGCCGCGGCTTCGGCGGCCGAGATCGACGGCGCGGCGCTCGGCGCGGTCTGGAGCCTTCCCTTCGCCGGCCTCTTGCTGTCGATCGCGCTGGCGCCGCTGCTCGCGCCGCACTTCTGGCACCACCACTACGGCAAGGTGTCGCTGGCCTGGGCGCTGGCCTTCCTGCTGCCCTTTGCGGCGCTCCACGGGCCGGCGCTCGCGGGCGCGGCCCTCGTGCATGCGGCGCTGGCCGAGTACATCCCCTTCATCGTCCTGCTGACGGCGCTGTTCACCGTGGCCGGCGGCATCCACATCCGCGGCAACTTCCATGGCAGCCCGGGCTTCAACTGCGGGCTGATGGCCATCGGCGCGCTGCTCGCGAGCTTCATGGGAACGACCGGCGCGTCGATGCTGCTGATCCGCCCGTTGATCCGCGCCAACGACAACCGCCGCCACGTCGCGCACGTGATCGTGTTCTTCATCTTCATCGTCTCGAACATCGGTGGCTCGCTGACGCCTCTGGGCGACCCGCCGCTGTTCCTCGGCTTCCTCAAGGGCGTGGATTTCTTCTGGACCGCGCAGCACCTCATTCCGGAGACGCTGTTCCTTGTCGTCGTGCTGCTGGGGCTGTTCTACGGGATCGACCGCCACTACTACGCGAAGGAGGGCGTCGAGCCGATCGACCCGACGCCCGACGCGCCCACCGTCGCGATCGAAGGCAAGGTCAACCTCGCGCTGCTGGGGGTGATCGTCGGTCTGGTGCTGATGAGCGGCACCTGGAAGCCGGGGGTCGAGTTCGCGGTGTTCGGCACCGCCGTCGGCCTGCCGCAGCTCGTGCGCGACGTGCTGCTCGTCGGCGTGGCGCTGCTGTCCTGGCGCCTCACGCCCAAGCTCGTGCACGAGCGCAACCAGTTCGACTGGGAGCCGATGCGCGAGGTCGCCAAGCTCTTCGCCGGCATCTTCCTGACGATCGCGCCGGTGCTGGCGATGCTCAAGGCCGGCGCCGACGGTGCCTTCGCGCCGGTGGTCGGCCTGGTGACCGGCGCCGACGGCCAGCCGATCCCGGCGATGTACTTCTGGGCCACCGGCCTGCTGTCGAGCTTCCTTGACAACGCGCCGACCTACCTGGTGTTCTTCAACCTCGCCGGCGGCGACCCGCAGGGGCTGATGAACGCGCTGGCGCCGGTGCTGGTGGCGATCTCGGCCGGCTCGGTCTTCATGGGCGCGAACAGCTACATCGGCAATGCGCCCAACCTGATGGTCAAGGCGATCGCCGAGAACCGCGGGATCAAGATGCCGAGCTTCTTCGGCTACATGGCGTGGAGCGGCGTGATCCTGGTCCCGCTGTTCGTGGCGACGACCTTCCTCTTCCTGAGCTGAGGCGACAACGATGGACAAGGTGCTGGTGGCACGGGGCGTGTTCCCCGCGGTGGTCGAGGCGCTGCGCAAGCACTTCGAGGTCGAGGACAACCCGGCCGACCAGGTCTGGAGCAAGCCGCAACTGATCGAGCGCCTGCAGGGCAAGGCGGGGGTCTTCACGACCGGCAGCGAGCGCATCGACGCCGAACTGCTGGCCGCCTGCCCCGAGCTGCGCGCGGTGTGCAACATGGCGGTCGGCTACAACAACATCGACGTGCCGGCCTGCACCGCACGCGGCATCGTCGTCACCAACACGCCCGACGTGCTGACCGAGACCACCGCCGACTTCGGCTTCGCGCTGATGATGGCCGCGGCGCGCCGCATCGCCGAGTCCGAGCGCTCCCTGCGCCGCGGCGAGTGGACCAAGTGGCATTACGACCAGTTCATGGGCGCCGACGTGCACGGCGCGACGCTGGGCATCCTCGGCATGGGCCGCATCGGCCGCGCGGTGGCGCGGCGCGGCGCACTGGGCTTCGGCATGCCGGTGATCTACCACAACCGCTCGCGGCTGCCCACCGAGCAGGAGGCCGAGGTCGGCGCGCGCTGGGTCGACAAGGCCACGCTGCTGCGCGAGGCGGATCACCTGGTGCTGGTCGTGCCGTACTCGCCGGCCTCGCACCACGCGATCGGCGCGGCCGAGCTGGCGCTGATGAAGCCGACCGCGACGCTGACCAACATCGCGCGCGGTGGCGTGGTCGACGACGCCGCGCTGGCCGAGGCGCTGAAGACGCGCCGCATCGCCGCCGCCGGCCTCGACGTGTTCGAGGGCGAGCCGACGCTGCACCCGGCGCTGCTCGAGGTGCCGAACGTCGTGCTGACGCCGCACATCGCCAGCTCCTCGGCGCGGACGCGCCGCGCGATGGCCGACCTGGCGGCGGCCAACCTGATCGCCGCGCTCGGATGCGGAGCACAGGCCGGCCGGCCGCCGACACCGGTGAACCCCGAGGTGCTGGCCGGCCGCTGAGGGGTTAGCGTCGCGGCTCCGACACCAGGAGGGCACATGGCCGACTTCTTCCATGGCGAGCAGCGTGCGCTGCAGGAGCGCTTCGACACCCGTGGCCTGGCCGACCGCGTCGCCGGCATCACCGTGCACGCCGAGGTGCAGGACGACGACAAGGCCTTCATCGAGAGCCGCGACATGTTCTTCCTGTCGACGGTGGACGCGAGCGGCCAGCCGAGCTGCTCCTACAAGGGCGGCGAGCCCGGCTTCGTCCAGGTGCTCGACGCGCACACCGTCGCCTTCCCGAGCTACGACGGCAACGGCATGTACTTCTCGATGGGCAACATCGCCGCGGCGGCCAAGGTCGGGCTGCTGTTCCTCGACTTCGAGACCCCGCACCGCCTGCGCCTGCACGGCGCGGCGACGCTGCACGCCGATGCCGCGACGCTGGCGCGGTGGCCCGGCGCCGAACTGGTGGTGAAGATCGCGGTGACGCAGCTCTTCATCAACTGCCCGCGCTACGTGCACCGCTACCGGCGCGTCGACGCCTCGCCCTCGGTGCCCGACGCCACCGGCTGCGCGCCGCTGGCGAAGTGGAAGCGCATCGACGCCCTCCAGGACGTGCTGCCGGCCCGGGACACCGGCCGCGTCGGCGCGGCGGGCGGCGAGATCACGCTCGAGCACTACTTCGCCGAAGCCCAGGCCGGCCGGGGCTGAGCGGGCATGGCCGAGCTCTACGGCTTCGACGCCTTCTCGCCGAGCGAGATCGCCGCCCGTGTCGAGGCGGTCGGCGTCGCGAAGGCGCGGCTGCCGCTGCTGCAGATGGCGCTGCTGGGCGTGCTGGCCGGCGCCTTCATCGGCCTGGGCTCGCTGTACTACGTGATCGTCGTGTCCGACCCGACACTCGGCTTCGCGGCCTCGCGCGTGCTCGGCGGGCCGGTGTTCTCGCTCGGGCTGCTGCTCGTCGTCGTCGCCGGCGCCGAGCTCTTCACCGGCAACAACCTGCTCGCGATGGCCTGGGCCGACGGGCGCATCGGCAGCGGCGAGCTGCTGCGCAACTGGGCGGTGGTCGGCCTGGCCAACCTGGTCGGCGCGCTCGGGCTCGCGGCGATGGTGGCCCTGTCGGGCCACGCGCAGATGAACCAGGGCCAGCTCGCCCAGGCCTACGTGAAGATCGCCGCGGCCAAGTGCGCGCTGCCCTTCGGGGAGGCCTTCTTCCGCGGCGCGCTGTGCAATGTGCTGGTGTGCGCGGCGGTGTGGATGGCGATGGCCGGGCGCAGCGTGGTCGACAAGGCGGTCGCCATCGTGCTGCCGGTCTCGGCCTTCGTCGCGGCCGGCTTTGAGCACAGCATCGCCAACTTCTACCTGATCCCGCTCGGTGCCTGGCTGCAGCTCTCGGGCGTGACGGTCGAGGGCGCCGCGCCGATCACGCTCGCCGGCTTCGCGGGGAACCTGCTGCCGGTCGTGCTCGGCAACCTGGTGGGCGGCAGCGTGCTCGTCGGCCTGGTTTACCACCTGATCTACCGCCGCGGCGCGAAGCGGTGACCGCGGGGGCGCTGCGAGAATCGCGGCGATGGACTGGATGCTCCCGCTGCTGATCGCGCTGACCGCGCTGAACCTGGTGCTGCTCGCCTGGCTGGCGCTGCGGCGCCCCTCGGAGGAGGGCCGCGAGGCGCTCGCCCGCCGCATCGGCGCCGACGTGCAGGAGGCGGCGCGGTCGACCCGGGGCGAGCTGGTGCAGCAGATCGGCGTGCTGCAGCAGACCCTGGTCGCGCAGTCGGGCGACGCGACGCGTTCGCAGAACGAGCAGCTCGACGCCTTCCGCGTGCAGCTCGCGACGCTGCAGCAGTCGCTCGCCGACACGCTGCGCCACACGACCGAGTCGCTGGGGCAGGGCGCGCTGGCCGCGCGCGAGGCGCAGGACGGCGCGCTCAAGCGCTTCGGCGACGCGCTGGTCGAGCAGCTGCGCGCCCTGTCCGAGGCCAACGAGCGCCGTCTCGCCGAGGTGCGCGTGACGGTCGAGCAGAAGCTGTCCTCGCTCGCGGCCGACAACGAGAAGAAGCTCGAGCAGATGCGCCTGACCGTCGACGAGAAGCTGCACGCGACGCTGGAGCAGCGCCTCGGCGAGAGCTTCAAGCAGGTGGCCGAGCGGCTCGAGCAGGTGCACCGCGGCCTGGGCGAGATGCAGACGCTGGCGCGCGACGTCGGTTCGCTCAACCGGGTGCTGACCAACGTCAAGACCCGCGGCGTGTTCGGCGAGGTGCAGCTCGCCGCGCTGATCGACCAGGTGTTCACGCCCGAGCAGTACGGCGTCAACGTCGAGACCGTGCCCGGCAGCGGCGCGCGCGTCGAGTTCGCGATCAAGTTCCCCGGCCGTGGCGCCGACGGGCGCCCGGTCTGGCTGCCGGTCGATGCCAAGTTCCCGCGCGACGACTACGAGCGCCTGCTCGACGCCCAGGAGCGTGCCGATGCGCCGGCCGCCGAGGCCGCAGCCAAGGCCATCGAGCAGCGCCTGCGGCTGGAGGCCAGGACCATCCGCGAGAAGTACATCGCCACGCCGCACACCACCGAGTTCGGCATCCTGTTCGTGCCGACCGAGGGCCTGTACGCCGAGGCGCTGCGCCGCCCCGGGCTGGCCGAGGCGCTGCAGCGCGAGCACCGCGTCACGCTGGCCGGCCCGACCACGCTGCTGGCCACGCTGACCAGCCTGCAGATGGGCTTTCGCACGCTGGCGCT
>CAYOXW010000154.1:0-6841 GCA_964408005.1 uncultured Methylibium sp. | reverse complement strand
GCGAGGAATTCCGGGACGCTGTCTCGGAAATGAGGCCGGTCTTGCTGGGGACACGCCTGCGGCGCTCGCGCTCACCGCGAGCTGCGCGGAAGGCGAGGGCGATGATTCTGAGGTCGGAATCATCGGTCGTACGACCTCGATCCGGGCCAATACTGAATGCGTAGGTGAGTGCAGAGATAGGCGGCTTGCCGCCAAGTTGTGAAGCGTTCCGCTTGCCTCGCATCGCATCGATTTGCTCTGCCATGAACACCCCGACTCACGAGTTCGTCACGGCAGACATGCGCGGCCTGAAAGCCGCGCTGGTGGCGCGTGCGCAGGCCGAGCGGGTCAGCGTGTCAGTGGTGGTTCGTCGGGCGGTCGAGCGCGAGCTGGGCCTCGTCGACGCATCGCGTGCGCCCGCCGAGGCGGGACGATCAGCGTCCTTCACCGGATCGACCGTAAAGCTGTCCATCCGATTGACACGCGGCGAGGCCGAGCAGCTCGATGGCGGAGCGAAGAGGTCAGGCCTGTCGCGTGGCGCTTTCCTCGCGGGCTTGCTGGCCGACGTGCCGGCGTTGTCGGGCGCGGGCAGCCGTCCCGACTGCCTGGCTGCGCTCACGGCATCGAGCGCCGAACTCTCGACGCTGAGCCGGAGCATCAACCACCTCACCGCGCTGCTGCGTCAGGGCAATGTGCGGCCTGCCCTGGAGTACCGCCGCATGCTCGACTCGCTGGGAGACGACGTGCGAGCGCACCTGACCCTGGCGGCCGGCGTCCTGGCCGACCTGCGGCCCGCGCGCTCATCTGCCGGGCATGGCGAGTCAAGGCGACCCGCGGCCTCGTGAAACGAAGGAGATCGACATGTCCCAACGCCCCGACATCGACGGCATCCTGATCCAGTGGGGCGATCGGCTGTTCTACCCGGGCAACCGCATCGTCAAGAGCCAGAAGCAGCCCAAGCTCGGTGCCCTTGCGGCGCGTCAGCGTGCCGCGGTCATCCGCGAGCGGATCGAGGCCACTGTCGTTCGCCGCGTGCCGCAGGTGATGGTCAAGGTGACGGGCGGCGGGCGTGGCATGAAGGCCATCGCCGCACACTTCCGCTACATCAGCAAGAACGGCCGGCTCGAGATCGAGGACGAGCGCGGCGAGACGACGCGCGGCAAGGAGGCGCTGCACGAGCTGGCCGACGACTGGCGCTTCGGTGGCAGCCTCATCGACGACGTGAGCGACCGACGCGAGGCCTTCAACATCATGTTGTCGATGCCGCGCGGCACGGACCCGCTGACCGTGCGGTGGGCGGCGCGTGAGTTCGCGAAGATCGAGCTGGCCGACCACAAGGTCGTGATGGTGCTGCACGACCACCAGGCCAACCCGCATGTGCACATCAGCGTGCGCGCCGAGTCGAAGCACGGCAAGCGGCTGAACCCGCGCAAGACTGACCTGCACCGCTGGCGGGAGACCTTTGCGGAGAAGCTGCGCGAGCGCGGTGTCGAGGCCGAAGCGACGCGACAGGCGACGCGGGGTGCATCGCGGCGCTACCCAGCGCTGTGGCAGGTCAAAGCGCGCAAGGACGGCCGACTGCTGAAGTCTCCGCAACCTGCGACGAATGGCGTCGGAGCCCAGGCCAGCCGCGATGCCGCCCAGGCTGCCTGGCGTGAGCTTGCAGCAGCGTTGGCCGCTACCGGCCGCGAGCCAGACCTGCAGCTGGCGCGCTCGATCGAAGCCTTCGCGGCCGGAACGCCACGGCAGGCCGCACCCAATCCGGCGCACCAACAGACGCGCCAGCAGATCTCGGTAAAGACAGGCCCGGAAAGGTAGCGTAGTGTACTGGATGTCCGTACAGTAGTTTGCCCAACCTGCGCATGATGCGACCCGCCGCCGCCCGACCGCCATGAACGCCCCGAACCTTCCACTGTTGCCCGAGGTGCAACTCGGCCCGCAACCCGCCGATCAACCGAACCTCGAACTCGCCAGCGAGGGCGTGCAGCGCTACGTCTGGCACAGCGCCTACGGCGCGATGCTGATCGAAGTGCGCGACGGTGCGGCCTTTGTCAACGGCGCTCGCGTGGCTTCGATGGCCGAGCTGCGCGCCGCCGAGGCTTGAGCTTGGGCCTGCGGTATCCCGGAGGTGCTGTGTGAACGGACCAACGCGCCAGGCGCTGCTTCTCAGGCCCCCAGTGGCGGTTGCTACGATGCGGCGGCGCCCGAGGAGCATCCGCACGCCCATGAACGCCGTAGAAATCGAACAAGCCATCTCTGATCTCGCGCTCCAGCCCTTCGACGCTGCCGAGTTCCCTTTCGCCTTCCTGGCTGCCTTCGGCAACAAGGACACCACGCTCAGGCGCCTGCGCGCCGGCAACAACAACACCTCCGACGTGCCCGGCGGCGTGCTCCAGCGCAACAACATCCACATCGCCGTCTGCCAGCCCGGCACCACCGGCGCCGGGCTGCAAGCGCTGCGCAGCAGCCCGGCCACCGCCAAGGGCAAGGCCAAGTTCATCCTCGCCACCGACGGCCAGACGCTCGAAGCCGAAGACCTGACCGCTGGCGAAACCATCGCCTGCAATTACCCGGACTTCCCCGACCACTTCGGCTTCTTCCTGCCGCTGGCCGGCATCTCCACGATCAAGGAGATCAAGGACAACCCGATCGACGTGCGCGCCACCGGCCGCCTGAACAAGCTGTACGTCGAGCTGCTGCGCGAGAACCCGGACTGGGCCACGTCCGAACGCCGCGGTGACATGAATCACTTCATGGCCCGCCTGATCTTCTGCTTCTTCGCCGAGGACACCGACATCTTCAACGGCGAAGCCTTGTTCACGCGCACTCTGGAGCAGATGAGCGACCGCGACGCCGGCAACACCCACGAGGTGCTGTCCGAAATCTTCCGTGCGATGAACGTGAAGATCGCCGACCGTACCGCCACGAACCTGCGTCCGTGGGCCGACCAGTTCCCCTACGTTAACGGCGGGCTGTTCTCCGGCAGCGCGGACGTGCCGCGCTTCACCCGCATGGCCCGCACCTATCTGCTGCACGCGGGCACGCTGAACTGGAAGCAGATCAACCCGGACATCTTCGGCAGCATGATCCAGGCTGTCGCCGACGAAGAAGAGCGCAGCGCCTTAGGTACGCACTACACCAGCGTGCCGAACATCCTGAAGGTGCTGAACCCGCTGTTCCTGGACGACCTGCGCGCACAGTTGGAGGCCGCAGGCGACAACAAGATCAAGTTGCTGAACCTGCGCAAGCGCATGGCGCGCATCCGCGTTTTCGATCCGGCCTGTGGCAGCGGCAATTTCCTGGTCATCGCATACAAGCAGATGCGCGAGATCGAGGCAGAGATCAACCGGCGGCGGGGCGAGACGCACCTGGGCAGCGAGATCCCGCTGACCAACTTCCGCGGCATCGAGCTGCGCGACTTTCCGGCGGAGATCGCGCGGCTGGCGCTCATCATTGCGGAGTTCCAGTGCGACGTGCTGTACCGCGGCCAGAAAGATGCGCTGGCGGAGTTCCTGCCGCTGTCGGCGGAGAACTGGATCGTCTGCGGCAACGCGCTGAGGCTGGACTGGCTCTCCATTTGCCCGCCCACAGGTACCGGCGTGAAGGTGACGGCGGATGACTTGTTCGAGACGCCGCTCGACCAAGCGGAGATCGATTTTGAGAACGAGGGTGGCGAGACATACATCTGTGGCAATCCGCCGTACCTTGGCTCGCGCGACCAGCAGGACGAACAGAAGGCAGACTTGCAGCTTCTCTTCGATCAGCGAGTTCAGAACTGGAAGTCACTCGACTATGTCGCCGGCTGGTTCATTAAGGCAGCTGACTACACGACCAGGACACAGTCCACCGCAGCGTTTGTGTCCACGAACTCCGTCTGCCAAGGCCTGCAGGTTCCGACTCTGTGGCCCGAAGTGTTTCGCCTTGGCTGCCAGATCGAGTTTGCTCACACGTCTTTTCCGTGGGCCAACCTCGCCAGTCACAACGCGGGCGTCACTGTAGCGATCGTCGGCATCACGGCGCGGCCACGCAATCCAAGGCGCTTGTTCTCGGTGGACTCTTCTGGAGATACCGTCGAGCGCCAGTGCGCGCACATTAACGCGTACCTTGCCGCCGGCGAGAGCGTCATCGTCAACAAGGAGAGTAAGCCGCTGAGTGCGCGGAGCGAGATGACCTTTGGAAACACGCCAATAGACGGCGGTCACCTGCTGCTCTCGCGAGATGAGCGTGACGCGCTGGAACTCTCGCCCGCGCAGCAGCGTCGCTTCGTCCGCAGGATTCTTGGATCGGCTGAGTTCATTCGCGGCCTGGAGCGCTACTGCCTCTGGATCGAGGATCAGAACTTGGCCGAGGCACTGGCTATTGACGCTGTCGCGCGACGTGTCCGCGACGTGCAAGTTCTCCGGCTTAAGGGTGGGAAGACGGCGCGAGATATTGCTGAACAGTCCCACCGGTTCCAGCGTATGTACTTTGGAGAGCAGTCAACGCTCATTGTCCCTGGCGTCTCCTCCGCATCCCGGGAGTACCTGCCCTGTGGTTGCGAACCTGCCGGGACTGTCGTTTCCAATCTCGCCTTCGCCCTTTACGACGGCCCTCTCTGGAACATGGCGCTCATCGCCAGCCGCTTGCACTTGGTCTGGATTGCTACTGTCTGCGGCAAGATGAAAACGGACTACCGCTACTCCAACACCCTCGGCTGGAACACCTTTCCCGTCCCGCTGCTGACCGAGCAGAATAAGGCCGACTTGACCCGCTGCGCAGAGAACATCCTGCTCGCTCGCGAGGCGCATTTCCCCGCAACCATCGCAGACCTCTACGACCCGGACACGATGCCGGAGAACCTGCGCCACGCCCACGAACACAACGACGAGGTGCTGGAACGCATCTACATCGGCCGCCGCTTCAAGAACGACACCGAGCGGCTGGAGAAGTTGTTCGACCTCTACACCAAGATGACAGCGGCCGTGGCCAAGGCACCGGCAAGGCCAACATCGAAGGCCACGTCAGCGAGGAAGAGGGCATGAATCGGCCTGCGCCCCTGCAGCCGGCGTTCGACTTTGCAAGTGCGCCGAATCCCGTCAGTCTGCTCCAGGGAACAGCGGTACTGAACATGGGTGGTGAAGAGCATGCCGGGCCGGCTGAGGTACTGCTGCGGTTCCTGCCCAGCCCGAGGGTGATCATCCGCGCGACCGTGCAGGGGTCCGAGGAGTCGGCGCTCCACTGGTTCCTCAAGGAGCCGGACATTGCATCTTTCGCGTTGAACGGCCAAATGGTCGAAGGCTTCCGCACAAGGTGGAGGGCCGATGCCGAAGGCTTGGAGTTGGACTGGTGTCCCAGCTCCGAGCCGATGGTGTTCCGCGACATGGCGTCCAAGACGTCTGTGTCGGCGCTGCTTCATCTCTTCAACTTCCCTGACTTTCGGGGTGGTCAGCATCAGGCTTCCAGTGCGCCTGCCGGGTGCAGCCTGATGGTGCTGGATTCCGACGAGTGGCGAATTTCGCTCCAGTCATTGGCTCACAACGCCACCCAGCAAGCCTGGAAGCGGATCAAAGAGGAAGGCGGCTGCTTCCCGACGCATGTGGGGAAGCTGGAGCGCAAGGACGGCAAGCCGTTCTCTGGCGATGAGGCCAGTGAGCAACGGCTGCTCCTCGCCGACTTCCTCTCGTTCACCAGGGGCGGGCGGTGCTCGACCGTATGCGAGGTGGGGTTCGATGCCGCGGCTGGGAGGACATGGGAGACCTTGGCTTCTCCACGCCACAGCAACCCACCCTATTCGTGGTTCAACCCGTTCAAGGCGAGTCAAGCTGAAATCCTGTTCCCGTTGTTTGCGAAGCGTTGGCAGCAGTCAGAGGAGTGGAAGGACTGCCTGCACGCAGCCATTTACTGGTACACGCAGGCCAACACGAGTGGTGGTTCGCCGAGCATCGACGCGGCCATCATCCTGGCGCAAGCCGCCTTGGAGCGACTGGCCCATCACCATCTGGTTGTTGACCGAAAGATGATCTCCGCCGGAGGCCTCGACCAACTGAGGACCTCTGATCGATTGCGGCTGCTGTTCTCGAGCTTGAACATCCCGATCGAGATTGGTACTGCAACGCCCCACATCCTGAAGGCTGCCGCGACGTTCAAGTGGGTGGATGCGCCGCATGCCATGGCGGACATCCGCAACGAACTGGTTCACCCGATCAGCAGGAAGCAGGTGGGCATCTGCATCGTGGACGCATGGAAGCTGTTCCTGTGGTACCTAGAGTTGTCCGTACTGGCCCTGTGTGGCTACGACGACGCCTACACCAGTCGATTGACCGCGGAGTACGTGACTCAATCGGAGAAGGTGCCTTGGGGAAGGAAAGCATGAGCCCGTCTGCCAAGCCAAAGCGCGGCACCAAGTCCAACCCGGCGCCTGACCCGCCCGTTGGCCTGATCCCGCTGCCCGAGGGCTACGCTGCCTGGCTGGCGGAGCTGAAGAGCCGCATCCACGCCGCGCAGCAGCGCGCCTCGCTGGCGGCCAACAGCGAGATGCTGCTGCTGTACTGGCAGATCGGGCGCGACATCCTGGCGCGGCAGGCCTCCCAAGGCTGGGGCGCCAAAGTGATCGACCGGCTGTCGCACGACCTGCGCACCGCCTTCCCTCACATGAGTGGCTTTTCGCCGCGCAACCTGAAGTACATGCGCGCGTTTGCCGACGCCTGGCCGGGCGAGGCATTTGTGCAGCAAGCTGTTGCACGATTGCCCTGGGGCCACAACCTGGTGCTGCTGGATCGGCTGCCCGGCCCCGAAACCCGCAAGTGGTACGCGGCCAAGGCCTTAGCGTGTTGACGCTCGCCGTGAACTGACCCGGTCTGCTCGTTCAATACTGACCCACCCC
>CAYOXW010000153.1:0-6846 GCA_964408005.1 uncultured Methylibium sp. | reverse complement strand
AGCGGCAACGGCCGCGACAAGTCGCTGCACGCCTTCGACAAGTACACCGAGCTGAAGACGACCTGGCTGAGGATCAACCCGTGAGGCCCGCGCACACGGCGGCGCGGCGGGTCCGCGAGGCCACGCTCCCCGCTCGCTGAGGACCTCGCATGGAAGCAGCCGAATTCGTCCGCAGCGCGCGCGAGTCGCTCGCCGCCCAGGGCGTGCACACGCTGCTGCTGCAGTTCGCCGACGTGCACGGCGTCGCCAAGGGCAAGCTGCTGCCGCTGCACCAGCTCGACACCGTGCTCGCCGGCGGCGCCGGCTTTGCCGGCCCGTCGATCTGGGGCACGGCGCTCGGGCGCAGCGGGCCGCGCGCCGAGTACCACGCCCGCGGCGACGCGAGCACGCTGCAGGCCCTGCCCTGGATGCCCGGCGTCGCGCGCCTCGTCGGCGACGGCTACGTGGCCGGCGAGCCCTTCGACGCCTGCCCGCGCCAGGTGCTCCGGCGCGCCACCGCCCGGCTCGCCGCGCGTGGCTGGACGCTGCGCACCGGCATCGAGCCCGAGTTCTTCCTGCTGAAGCCGGCGGGCGCACGCTACGTCCCGGCCGACGCCGCGGACCAGCTCGACAAGCCCAGCTACGACCTCAAGAGCCTGCCGCGCCAGCAGCCCCTGCTGCACGCGCTGCGCGAGGCGCTCGAGGCGGCCGGCCTGACGGTGCTGCAGACCGACCACGAGGACGCCCACGGCCAGTACGAGCTGAACATCGCCCACGACGAGGCGCTGCGCAGCGCCGACCACCTGATGCTGTTCAAGCTCGCCGCCCACACGCTGGCGGAGCGCGCCGGCTGTGTCTTCTCGATGATGCCCAAGCCCTTCGCCAACCAGCCGGGCAGCGGGCTGCACGTCCACGCGTCGCTGTGGGACGGCACGCGCTGCCTGTTCGAGGCCGACGACGGCGCTGCGCGGATGCGCCACTTCATCGCCGGTGTGCTGGCCCACAGCGCCGCGCTGTGCGCGCTGGCCGCGCCGACGGTCAACAGCTACAAGCGGCTGCTCGTCGGCGAGTCGCTGTCGGGCACCAGCTGGGCACCGGCCTACGTGGCCCACGGCCCGAACAACCGCACCGCGCTGGTCCGCACGCTGCCGGGGCGCTTCGAGTGGCGCCTGCCGGACGCCGCCGCCAACCCCTACCTCGCGACCGCGGCGCTGATCGCCGCCGGGCTGGACGGCATCGACCGTGCGCTCGACCCCGGGCCCGACTGCACCGAGGACCTGTTCGCGCTGAGCCCGGCGCAGATCCGCGCGCGCGGCCACGGCCTGCTGCCGCAGAGCCTGGGCGAGGCGGTCGATGCCCTCGAGGCCAGCGCGCTGATGCGCGCGACGCTGGGGGACACGCTGCACGCCGAGTTCGTGCGGCTCAAGCGCGCCGAATGGACCGAGTACGCGCGCCACGTCAGCGACTGGGAGCACGCGCGCTACGGCGCCATGTTCTGACCCCGCGTCGGCGGCCGCGTGTGACAGACGCCCTTCGGGCCCCGCTCACGCGCCGTCACAATCGCCGCCAGCACCCACCCTCCCCGGAGCTCCTCTTGATCCTCGTCACCGGCGGCACCGGCTTCATCGGCTCGCACACCTGCGTCGCGCTCGCCCAGGCCGGCCACGAGTTCCTGATCCTCGACAACCTGTCGAACAGCCGCGCCGACGTGCTGGAGCGGCTGACGCCGCTGTGCGGCAAGCGCCCGGCCTTTGTCGAAGGGGACGTGCGCGACGCCGCCCTGCTCGACCGCGTGTTCGCCGGCCACCGCATCAGCGCGGTGATCCACTTCGCCGCGCTGAAGGCCGTCGGCGAGTCGGTCCGCCAGCCGCTGGCCTACTACGACAACAACGTCGGCGGCACGCTCCAGCTGCTCGAGGCGATGCGCCGCGCCGGCGTGCGCACGATGGTGTTCTCGTCGTCCGCCACGGTCTATGGCGATCCGGCCAGCGTGCCGATCCGCGAGGACTTTCCGCTCACGGCCACCAACCCCTACGGCTGGACCAAGCTGATGATGGAGCAGATGCTGGCCGACCTGGTGCAGGCCGAGCCGGACTGGCGCATCGCGCGGCTGCGCTACTTCAACCCGGTCGGCGCGCACGAGAGCGGCCGCATCGGCGAGGACCCGTCGGGCGTGCCCAACAACCTGCTGCCCTACGTGGCTCAGGTCGCCGTCGGCCAGCGGCCCGAGCTGCAGGTCTTCGGCGGCGACTGGCCGACCGTGGACGGCACCGGCGTGCGCGACTACATCCACGTGATGGACCTGGCCGAGGGCCATGTGGCGGCGCTCGCGCGGCTGGCCCGCGAGCCGGGGCTGCTGACCGTCAACCTCGGCACCGGCCGCGGCATCTCGGTGCTGGAGATGGTGCGCGCCTTCGAGGCCGCCTCGGGCCGGCCGGTGCCCTACCGCATCGCGCCACGCCGCGCCGGCGACGTGGCGGCCTGCTGGGCCGACCCGGCGCTGGCCGAGCGCCTACTGGGCTGGCGCAGCAAGCGCGACCTGGCGCAGATGTGCGCCGACGCCTGGCGCTGGCAGTCCTGGCGCTCCACTCAACCCGCTTGATTCAACCGGCGTGACGCGACCGCCGCTCGGCGCCTACGCCTGCCTCGCCGCCAGCATGGCGCTGGTGGGCAGCTATGTCGGGCTGTCTAAGGGCCTGGTCGCCGTGTTCCCGGTGTTCCTGCTGGCCTGGCTGCGCTTCGGCATCGCGGCGCTGGCGATGCCGCACTGGGTGCGGCGCGCCGACGGCGAGGGGCCGTTGAACGCGCAGGACCACTGGCTGCTGTTCTGGAACAGCTTCCTCGGCAACTTCCTGTTCTCGGTGTGCATGCTCTACGGCGTGGCGCTGAGTTCGGCCGTCGCCGCGGGCGTGGTGATGGCGGCGATCCCGGCCGCGGTGGCGCTGCTCTCCTTCATCGTCCTGGGCGAGCGGCTCGCTCCCCGCGTAGCGGCCGGCATCGCCTGCGCGGTCGCCGGCATCGCGCTGTCGGCGCTGTTCCGGCCGGCGACCGACGGGGCGGCACCGCAGCTGCTGGGCTATGCGCTGCTGGTCGGCGCGGTGCTGTGCGAGGCCAGCTATGTCGTCATCGGCAAGCGGCTGACCGGCCGCGTCTCGCCGCGACGCATCAGCGCGCTGATCAACCTGTGGGGGCTGGCGCTGGTGACGCCGCTGGGGCTGTGGCAGGCGTGGCGCTTCGACTTCGCCGCGGTCGCGCCGCCGACCTGGGCGCTGCTGGTCTTCTACGCGCTGGCCGCCAGCATGTGGGCGGTGTGGCTGTGGATGAAGGGCCTGCAGCGCGTGCCGGCGCCGCAGGCGGGCGTGTTCACGGTGATGCTGCCGGTCACGGCGGCCGCCGTCGGCGTGCTCTTCCTCGGCGAGCCCTTGCGGGCCGGGCAGATCGCGGCCCTCGGCCTGGCGCTCGCGGGGCTGCTGCTGGCGACCTGGCCTTCGCGCGACGCCGCTCAGCGCCGCGCAGCCTTGCCGTAGCTGCGGAAGCGCTCGATCACCTCGGCCATCTGCGCGGCATCGAGCCGCGCCGGTTCGCTGCCGGTGGCCAGCGCCTTCAGGTAGACCTCGCACAGCGACTCGATCTCGAGCACGACCTTCACCGCCTTGCCGAGCGTCGCGCCCGCCGCCACCAGGCCATGGTTGGCCATCAGGCAGGCGTCGCGGTCGCGCATCGCCTCGGCGACGGCCTGCGACAGCGCCTCGGTGCCGAACAGGTGGTAGGGCGTGCAGCGCACCGAGTCGCCGCCCGCCACCGCGACCATGTAGTGGAAGCTCGGCAGCTCGCGCCGCAGGCAGGCCAGCGCCGTGGCGTGTACCGAGTGCGTGTGGACGATCGCGTTCAGCGTCGGCCGGGTCCGGTAGATCGCCTGGTGGAAATGCCACTCGGACGAGGGCTGCCAGTCGCCGCGCAGCGTGCCGTCGTCGCCGAGCCAGACCAGGTCTTCGGGACGCAGCTCGTCGGCGCCCATGCCGGTCGGCGTGATCAGCATGCCGGCGTCGAGACGGTGGCTGAGGTTGCCGCTGCTGCCGCGGTTGAGGCCGAGCGCGTCCAGGCGCCGCAGCGTGGCGACGAGGTCGATGCGCAGCGCGGCTTCGTCCATCACGCCCCCTCCATCAGCCGCCGCAGCGCGCCCGCCTCGGCGGTGACGACGCCGCGCTCGGTGATCAGGCCGGTGACGAGGCGCGCCGGCGTCACGTCGAAGGCCGGGTTGGCGGCCGGGCTGCCGTCGGGCACCAGCTGCACCTCGACGATGGCCCCGTCCGCGGCGCGGCCCGTGGCATGGGTGACCTCACGCGCGCTGCGCTCCTCGATCGGGATCGCGCGACCGTCGGGCAGCGCCAGGTCCAGCGTCGAGGTCGGCATCGCCACGTAGAAGGGCACGCCGTTGTCCCGCGCCGCCAGCGCCTTCAGGTAGGTGCCGATCTTGTTGCAGACATCGCCGTTGGCGGCGACGCGGTCGCAGCCGACGATCACCGCGTCGACCTCGCCGCGCTGCATCAGGTGGCCGCCGGCGTTGTCGGCGATCACCGTGTGCGGCACGCCCTCGTGGCCCAGCTCCCAGGCCGTGAGGCTGGCACCCTGGTTGCGCGGCCGGGTCTCGTCGACCCAGACCTGCAGCGCCAGACCCTCGGCATGGGCCTGGTAGATCGGCGCGGTGGCGGTGCCCCAGTCGACGGTGGCGAGCCAGCCGGCGTTGCAATGGGTCAGCAGCTTCAGCGGCGCGCCGCCCTTGCGCGCGGCCAGCTCGCGCAGCAGCGCCAGGCCGTGGCGGCCGATCGCGGCGTTGGCGCGCACGTCGTCCTCGGCGATCGTGCCGGCCTCGTCCCAGGCGGCGGTGGCGCGCTCCGGCAGCGGCAGGCCGAGCAGGCGGTCGAGCATGCGGCGCAGCGCCCAGGCCAGGTTCACGGCGGTCGGGCGCGCGCCGACGAGGAAATCCGCGGTCTCGCGCAGGCTGTCGTCGAGCGCGTCGTGTTGGGCCTTCAGCGCCAGGCCGTAGGCCGCCGTCGCGCCGATCAGCGGCGCGCCGCGCACCCACATGTCGCGGATCGCGGTGTGGACCGCGGTGACGTCCGTCAGCCGCTCGACCACCAGGCGATGCGGCAGCGCCCGCTGGTCGATCACATGGACCGCGTCGCGCTCCGGCGCCGGCCAGAGCGTGCGCATCGGCCGGCCGGCGACCCTCACGCCAGCACCCGGCCCGCGATGCCGCGCAGCTTCTCGACCATCGCCGGGTCGCGCGCCTCGGGCGCGGTGATCAGCGCATGGTCGAGCGCGCGGCGGCAGGCGCAGGCGGCGCCATGCGCGTCGCCGTGCAGTGCCGCGGCCAGGTCGACGACCAGGTTCTTCGCGTGCGCCGCGTTGCCGAGCAACACCTTGATGATCGCGTCGACCGTGACCGCGTCGTGGCCCGGGTGCCAGCAGTCGTAGTCGGTCACCATCGAGATCGAGGCATAGCAGAGCTCGGCCTCGCGGGCGAGCTTGGCCTCGGGCAGGTTGGTCATGCCGATCACGCTGGCACCCCAGCTGCGGTAGAGGTGCGACTCGGCCTGGGTCGAGAACTGCGGCCCCTCCATCGCGAGGTAGGTGCCGCCGCGGTGGTGGGCGACGCCGAGCCGGCCCAGCGCCGCGTGCACATGGTCGCCGAGGCGGCCGCACACCGGGTGGGCCATCGACACATGCGCGACCAGGCCGGTGCCGAAGAAGGAGGACGCCCGCCCGACGGTGCGGTCGATGAACTGGTCGACCACGACGAAGGTGCCGGGCGGCAGCGCCTCCTTCAGCCCGCCGACGGCGCTGAGCGAGAGCACGTCGGTCGCGCCCAGGCTCTTCAGCGCCGCGATGTTGGCGCGGTAGTTCACCTCGCCCGGCGGGATGCGGTGGCCGCGGCCGTGGCGCGGCAGGAAGGCGAGCTGCGCGTCGCCGAGCCGGCCGAGGTAGATCTGGTCCGACGGCGCGCCCCAGGGCGTGTCGACCGTGATCCAGCGGGTGTCGCTCAAACCCGGCAGGTCGTAGAGACCGCTGCCGCCGATGATGCCGATCGTCATGCCCCTCCCTCGTCCGGGAGGGACGTCGGCCGGCCCTCCCGGGGAACGCGGTCCGGCTCGAAAGCGGCCCGGCGCCCGGCCCGCGAGAAGCAGCGTGCCCGCAGATCTCTCATGCGCCGATTGTCGCGGCCACGGCGCAGCCCTGGCGCGCCTGCGACGCCAGGGCCTGCACCCGCCGCGGCGGCTCCGCCTTGAGGCGGTGGTCAGACCACACCTGCCGCCAGCGGCGCGCACCGGGCGTGCCGTTCCACAGCCCCAGCATGTGGCGCGCGATGTGGCTCCAGGCCACGCCGGCGCGCGCCTGCTCGCGCTCCATGTAGGCGACCATCGCGTGCTCGACCACCTCGCGCTCGGCGGCCGCGTCGTGCTCGGCGCCCAGGAAGCGGCGGTCCCAGCCCTGCATCGTCCAGGGGTGGTGGTAGGGCTCGCGGCCGAGCATCACGCCGTCGAGCTCGGTGAGCTGCGCCGCAATCGCCTCGTCACCGGCCACGCCGCCGTTGACGACGAGGGTCAGGGCCGGGAAGTCGCGCTTGAGGCGGTGGACCACCTCGTAGCGCAGCGGCGGCACCTCGCGGTTCTCCTTCGGGCTCAGGCCCTTGAGCCAGGCGTTGCGCGCATGGACCACGAAGACGCGGCACCCCCCCTCGGCCACGGTGCCGACGAAGTCACGCACGAAGTCATAGCTCTCGCCCCGGTCGATGCCGATGCGGTGCTTGACCGTCACCGGGATCGAGACCGCGTCGACCATCGCCTTCACACAGTCGCGCACCAG
>CAYOXW010000152.1:0-6874 GCA_964408005.1 uncultured Methylibium sp. | reverse complement strand
TCAAGACCTTCGGCTGCCAGATGAACGAGTACGACTCGGACAAGATGGCCGACGTGATGCACGCTGCGCAAGGCTACGAGCCCACGCAGGACGTGGAAGAGGCCGACCTGATCCTGTTCAACACCTGCTCGGTGCGCGAGAAGGCGCAGGAGAAGGTGTTCTCCGACCTCGGCCGCTACAAGCACCTGAAGGCCAAGGGCGTGAAGATCGGCGTCGGCGGCTGCGTCGCCAGCCAGGAGGGCGCGGCGATCGTCGAGCGCGCGCCCTACGTCGACGTGGTGTTCGGCCCGCAGACGCTGCACCGGCTGCCGCAGATGCTGGCGCAGCGCGACGCGACGAAGCGAGCGCAGGTCGACATCAGCTTCCCCGAGATCGAGAAGTTCGACCACCTGCCGCCGGCGCGCGTCGAGGGGCCCACCGCCTTCGTGTCGATCATGGAGGGCTGCTCGAAATACTGCTCCTACTGCGTCGTGCCCTACACGCGCGGCGAGGAGGTGAGCCGTCCCTTCGACGACGTGCTGACCGAGGTCGCCGGGCTGGCCGACCAGGGCGTCAAGGAAGTGACGCTGCTGGGGCAGAACGTCAACGGCTACCGCGGCACGATGGGCGACACGGCCGAGATCGCCGACTTCGCGCTGCTGCTCGAGTACGTCGCTGCGATCCCCGGCATCGCGCGCATCCGCTACACGACCAGCCACCCGCTCGAATTCAGCCCGCGGCTGATCGAGGCCTATGCGCGCGTGCCGCAGCTGGTGAACCACCTGCACCTGCCGGTGCAGCATGGCAGCGACCGCATCCTGAGCGCGATGAAGCGCGGCTACACCGCGATCGAATACAAGTCCAAGGTCCGCGCGCTGCGCGCGATCCGCCCGGACATCAGCCTGTCGACCGACTTCATCGTCGGCTTCCCCGGCGAGACCGCCGAGGACCACGCGAAGTCGATGAAGCTGATCGCCGACATCGGCTTCGACCACAGCTTCAGCTTCGTCTACAGCCCGCGCCCTGGCACGCCGGCGGCGGCGCTGCACGACGAGACGCCGCAGGCCGAGAAGCTCGCGCGGCTGCAGGAACTGCAGGCGGCGATCGAGGCGAACGGCCGCGCGATCAGCGAGCGGCGCGTCGGCAGCGTGCAGCGCATCCTGGTCGAGGGGCCGTCGCGGCGCCTGGGTGTCGATGGACGCTCCGAGCTGATGGGCCGCACCGAGTGCAACCGCATCGTCAACTTCGCCGGGCCGGCGCGGCTGACCGGGCAGCTGATCGACGTGACGATCACCGAGGCCTATCCGCATTCGCTGCGCGGCGCGGTGCTGACGGCCGAGACCGTCGCGGCCTGATCCGCTAGGCGGGCAGCGTCACCGCGAGCGTCGCCGGGTCGGCCTGCGGGTCCCAGGCGAAGTCGGCCAGCAGCGGAGCGCCAAGCTGCGCGCGCAGGTAGTCGAGGTTCGCGTCCTGCTCGGGCATCGCCGGGTCGATCCGGCTGGCGATCCAGCCGGCCAGCGGCAGGCCGCGCGCGGCAATCGCGTCGCGCGTCAGCAGCGCATGGTTCAGGCAGCCAAGCCGCAGGCCGACGACCAAGATCACCGGCAGGCCCAGCGCCGCCGCGAGGTCGGCGCCGGTGAGGCGCGGGGACAGCGGCACCAGGAAGCCGCCCGCGCCCTCGACGACGACCGCGTCGGCCCGCTCGGCCAGCGCGCGGTAGGCCGCGACGATGGGTTCGATCTCGATCGCACGCCCGGCGCGCGCCGCGGCGATGTGCGGGCTCATCGGATCGACCAGCAGCACCGGGTTGTCGAGCTCGGGCGGCACCGCGACATTGCTCGCGGCGCGCAGCGCCAGCGCGTCCTCGTTCTGCAGCCGGCCCCGCGCATCGGGCTCGGCGCCGGCTGCGACCGGCTTCATGCCGACGCAGCGCGGGTAGCGCGCGCGCAGCGCATGCAGCAGCGCGCAGCTCGCGCGCGACTTGCCGACGCCGGTGTCGGTGCCGGTGACGAACCAGCCTTTCGCACTCATGCCAGCGCAGCCTCCAGCGCCCGCAGCGCGCCGCCGGCCAGGTGCGCCTGCGCTGCGTCGTCCAGCACATAGGGCGGCATGAAGTACAGCGTCTCGCCGATCGGCCGCAGCAGCAGGCCCTGATCGCGCGCGGCCAGGTGGTAGGCGCTGGAGAAGCCCGGCGGCGCGTCGGCGATGTCGTAGGCCCAGACCATGCCGATCTGGCGGCAGGCCTTGACGCGCGGGTGGCGGCGCAGCGGCTCGCACAGCGCGTCAAGCTTGGCGGCGGTCGCGCGGTTGCGCTCGAGCACCGGCTCGCGCTCGAACAGGTCGAGCACCGCCAGCGCCGCGCTGCAGGCCAGCGGGTTACCGGTGTAGGAATGCGAATGCAGGAAGCCGCGCGCGGCGCTGTCGTCCCAGAAGGCGGCGTAGACCGCGTCGGTCGTCAGCACCGCCGACAGCGGCAGCGTGCCGCCCGTCAGGCCCTTGCTGAGACAGATGAAGTCGGGGCGGATGCCCGCCTGCTGGTGTGCGAACAGCGTGCCGGTGCGGCCGAAGCCGACCGCGATCTCGTCGCAGATCAGGTGCACCTCGTAGCGGTCGCACAGCGCGCGCGCGCGCCGCAGGTATTCGGCGTCGTGCAGGCCGAAGCCGGCCGCGCACTGCAGCAGCGGCTCGACGATCAGCGCCGCGGTGCGGTCATGGTGGGCCTCGAGGTAGCGCTCCAGCGCCGCGGCGGCACGGCGCGCGCAGGCGACGGCGTCCTCGCCGGGCTCGGCGTAGCGCGTGTCGGGCGTCGGCAGCGCGGCGCTCAGGCGCACCAGCGGCGCATAGGCCTCGCGGAAGATCGCGATGTCGGTGACCGACAGCGCGCCGACCGTCTCGCCGTGGTAGCCGCCGACCAGCCCGACGAACTCGCACTTGCCGGCGCGGCCGGCGTTGCGCCAGGCATGGGCGCTCATCTTCAGCGCGATCTCGGTGGCCGAGGCGCCGTCGCTGGCGTAGAAGGCGTGGCCCAGGCCGGTCAGCGCGCCGAGACGCTCGGACAGGCGCACGACCGGCTCGTGGGTCAGGCCGGCGAGCATCACGTGGTCGAGCGTGTCGAGCTGCGCGGCGATCGCCGCCTTCAGCACCGGGTGCCCATGGCCGAACAGGTTGACCCACCAGGAGCTGATCGCATCGAGGTAGCGCCGGCCGTCGCTGCCGATCAGCCAGGGCCCTTCGGCGCGCGCGATCGCGAGCAGCGGCTCGCGCTCGTGGCGCTTCATCTGCGTGCAGGGGTGCCAGACGGCGCGCAGGCTGCGCGCGGCGAGGTCCTCGCTCACGGCATGTAGACGCAGCGGTCGCCGCTGCTCTTGCGCTCGACGCTGACCTCCGCCACCTGCGGCACCGCCGCGACCATGTGCTGGTGGATGAACCGGCACAGGTTCTCGAGCGTCGGCGTGCCCAGCCCCGGGACCTCGTCGAGGAAATGGTGATCGAGCCTGTCGCGCACCGCGGCGATGGCCGCGCGCAGCACCGCGAGGTCGACCACCATGCCGCTGTGCGGGTCGGCCGCGCCGCGCACCGTGACGCGTGCGGTGTAGGTGTGGCCGTGCACGCGGCGGCTGCCGTCGGCCTCGTTGCGCTCGACCTGGCGCTTGAGCGTGTGCGCCGACTCGAAGTAGAAGGACTGGCTGAGTTCGAACATGGTCAACGGATGCCGAGCACTTTGTGGGTCTGCAGGCTGAGCTGCCAGCGCGGGTGCTCGAGGCACCAGCGCACGGCCCACTCGGTGTTGGCGGCAAGCTCGGGGCCGTCCATCGGTTGCACGCGCTTCTGGCCGAAGTCCAGCCTCTCGAGCGCGGCGAGGTCGAGGCCGGCCTGCGGCACCACGACCTTCAGTTCGTCGCCGCGCGTCTGCAGCAGCGGCGCGCCGGCCTTAGGGCTGACGCACAGCCAGTCGATGCCGTCCGGCGCAGCCACGGTCCCGTTGGTCTCGACCGCGACCTCGAAGCCCTGCGCGTGCAATGCGTCGAGCAACGCCGCATCGACCTGCAGCAGCGGCTCGCCGCCGGTCAGCACGACAAAGCGCGCGCCGCCAGCGGCGGCCGGCCAGTGCGCGGCCACCGCCGAGGCCAGCGCCTCGGCGATCGTGTACTTGCCCCCGCCGGTGCCATCGGTGCCGACGAAGGCGGTGTCGCAGAAGCGGCAGATGGCGCTGGCGCGGTCCTCCTCGCGGCCGCTCCACAGATTGCAGCCGGCGAAGCGGCAGAACACCGCCGGCCGGCCGGCGTGACTGCCCTCCCCCTGCAGCGTGTAGAAGATTTCCTTGACGCTGTAGCTCATGACAGCCCCTCGTCCAACGGGTACGTCGGCCGGCTCCCCGGGGGGACGCAAGCCGGCTTGGGGTGGCCCGGCGCTCGGCTCGTGCTCATCGCCGCCCCCATCCCGCCCAGGCGAGCGACGCCGCGCAGGCCAGCACCATCGCCCCGTAGGTCGCCATCGCCCCGTCGCGGCCGGTGACGATCAGGCCGCCGAGCAGCGCCCCCAGCGCCCCGCCGCTGGCCCAGCCGGCCAGGCGCAGCCAGGGCACCGGCTTCAGGGCCCGGAACCAGGCGAGCTTGGCCAATGCCGCGGCGATGCCGCCCAGCAGCAGCGCGGGCAGCACGAAGTTGGCGAGATGGAGCAGGGCGTCGAGCGCGGACATCGGTGGGAGCCCCGGTGGGCGGCCCATCATGCCGCAGGGGCTGTGTGCCGGGGAAAGGGCCTAAATTTTATAATGTGCACATGTCGGTGTTCACGCTGGGTCTGAACCACACGACCGCGCCTCTGGACCTGCGCGGTCGTTTTGCGTTCAGCCTCGAGCAGCTCGCTCCCACGCTGCAGACCTTCCGCCAGGGCTTCGCCGGCATCGCCAAGGTGGCCGCCGGCCCCGAGGCCGCGATCCTGTCGACCTGCAACCGCACCGAGCTCTACTGCGCCGCCGAGCCGCAGCTGGTGCGCCCCGCACTGGAGTGGCTGGCCCAGGTAGGCGGCGTCAGCCCCGCGACGCTGACCCACCACGCCTACGTGCTCGAGGGCGGCGAGGCGGCGCGCCACGCCTTTCGCGTCGCCAGCGGGCTCGACTCGATGGTGCTCGGCGAGGCGCAGATCCTCGGCCAGATGAAGCAGGCCGTGCGCGAGGCCGACCAGGCCGGCACGCTGGGCCGCACGCTGCACCAGCTGTTCCAGCGCAGCTTCTCGGTCGCCAAGGAGGTGCGCAGCTCGACCGAGATCGGCGCGCACTCGATCAGCATGGCCGCCGCGGCGGTGCGGCTGGCCGGCCAGCTGTTCGAGGACCTGGGCGCGATCCGGGTGCTGTTCGTCGGCGCCGGCGAGATGATCGAGCTGGCCGCGACGCACTTCGCCGCCAGGCAGCCCGCCCGCATGGCGGTCGCGAACCGCACGCTTGAGCGCGGCGAGGCGCTGGGCCGGCGCTTCGGCGCCGAGGCGATGCGCCTGGCCGACCTGCCGGGCCGGCTGCACGAGTTCGACGCGGTCGTCTCCTGCACCGCGAGCACGCTACCGCTGATCGGCCTGGGTGCGGTCGAGCGCGCGCTGAAGGCACGCAAGCACCGGCCGATGTTCATGGTCGACCTGGCGGTGCCGCGCGACATCGAGCCCGAGGTGGCGCGCCTCGACGATGTCTACCTCTACACCGTCGACGACCTGTCGGCGATCGTGCAGACCTCCGGCGAGAAGCGCCAGGCGGCGGTCGCCCAGGCCGAAGCCATCATCGACAGCCGCGTGCAGAGCTTCGTGCACTGGCTGGACCAGCGCGCCTCGGTGCCGCTGATCCAGGCGCTCAACGCCCAGGCCGACGACTGGCGCGCGGTCGAGATCGCCCGCGCGCACAAGCTGCTGGCGCGCGGCGAGAGCGTCGAGACGGTGCTCGAGGCGCTGTCCCGGGGCCTGACGCAGAAGATGCTGCACGGCACGCTGGCCGAACTGCAGAGCTGCGCGCCCGAGCAGCGCGACCAGCTCGCCACGACGGTGTCGCGCCTGTTCCTGCGCGGCACGTCGGCCAGCCCGTCCGAGACCGCGGCCCCTCCCGCGCCGCCCGCCCGTTAGCGTCGGTCCCCGCCGCGCGGCGCCATCGGGCGCCGCGCCCGTCCGCCCGCCGTGTCCGCCCCGCCCATGAAGCCCGCCCTGCGTCAGCAACTCGACCGCTACACCCGCCGCCTCGCCGAGCTGGACTCGCTGCTCGCCGATCCGGCGGTGATGCGGGACGGCCAGGCCTTTCGCAGCCTCAGCCGCGAGCACACCGAGGTCGCGGGCATCGTCGAGCGCTCGCGCCGGCACGCGCAGCGCGAGCGCGACCGCGCGGCCGCCGAGGAACTCCGCGCCGACCCCGAGATGGCCGAGATGGCGGCCGAGGAGCTCGGCGCCGCCACCGCCGACCTCGAGCGCCTCGAGGCCGAGCTGCAGCGCCTGCTGCTGCCGCGCGATCCCGACGACACGCGCGCCGCCTATGTCGAGATCCGCGCCGGCACCGGCGGCGAGGAGTCGGCGCTGTTCGCCGCCGACCTGCTGCGCATGTACAGCCGCTACGCCGACCGCCGCGGCTGGAAGCTCGAGCTGATCAGCGAGAGCGCCAGCGACCTGGGCGGCTACAAGGAGGCCGTGCTCCACCTCAGCTCGCCCACGGGCGAGTCGGTCTACGGCGCGCTGCGCTACGAGTCCGGCGGCCACCGCGTGCAGCGCGTGCCGGCCACCGAGGCGCAGGGGCGCATCCACACCAGCGCCTGCACGGTCGCGGTGCTGCCCGAGGCCGACGAGGCGGCCGAGGTCACGCTGAACCCGGCCGAGCTGCGCATCGACACCTTCCGCGCCAGCGGCGCCGGCGGCCAGCACATCAACAAGA
>CAYOXW010000151.1:0-6965 GCA_964408005.1 uncultured Methylibium sp. | reverse complement strand
CAGCTGATCTCCCGCTACGACGACGAAATCGCCCGTGGCGCGACCAGCTCGGGCGCCGCGGCGCTGGCGAGTGCGAAGAACCTGTTCAAGCCCAGCATGCTGGCCATCGTGGCCGACGCGGGTTGCGTGCTGGTCGTTGCGCTGACCCCGATCCCGATGCTGGAGAAGATCTCCTACATCGGCACGGTCTGGATCCTGTCGATCTTCGTCAGTGCGCTGATCATGACCCCGGTCATGCTCTCGTTCTTCAAGCCGAAGCAAAGCTTCGTTCACCCGATCAACATCCGCCCGGTGCTGGACAAGATCCTGAGCGTCTGTGCCGCGGTGGTGACGACGCGCTGGCGCTATGGGGTGTTGGCCACATCGCTGGTGGTGTTCATCGTCTCGGGCTGGTACGCCTTCAACCTGAAGGTCGGTGACGCGAACCCCGGTTCGCCGATCCTGTGGCCGGACTCCTCGTACAACCGCGACGCGACCGACATCAACCGCCAGTTCCAGGGCTCGGACCGCATGTTCGTTGTGCTCGCCGGCAAGGAAAAGGGCGCGATGCGCGAGCCGGAAGTGCTGGACAGCATGGCCGAGTTCCAGCGCTACATGGAGGCGCAGCCTGAAGTGGGCGGCAGCATCTCGCTGGCCGACATCCTGCCGCAGGTGCGTCGTGTGCTGCGCGAAGGCAATCCGATGTATGCCGAACTCGGCCGCGATGCGAACGAGAACGGCGAGCTGACCTACATGTTCGTGTCGGGCTCCGACCCGGGCGACATGGACCGCTACGCCGATGCCGACGCCCAGAACGGCGCCGTGACCCTGTTCTTCCGCGATCACCAGGGCGAAACCATCCGCACCGCCGTGGCGCGTGTCCAGGAATACGTCGCCAACAACCCGATCGAGAAGGCCGAATACCTGCTCGCTGGCGGCCTGGTCGGCGTGCTCGCTGCGGTCAACGAGGTCATCCTGGCCGGCCAGATCGAGGCGATCGCCCTCGCGCTGCTGGTGCTCGTGGTGTGCTGCACGGTCACCTACCGGTCCACGGTGGCGGGCGTGTTCTTCATGATCCCTGTGATGCTGTCGAACACGATCACGTTCAGCTACATGGCGTGGAACGACATCGGCATGAACATCAACACGCTGCCGGTGGTGGCGCTGGGCATCGGTCTGGGGGTCGACTACACCTTCTACATCGTTGATGGCATCCGCGAGGAGCTGCATCACTCGACCGACGTCGAGGCCGCGATCATCAAGTCGCTGCGCAGCGCCGGTCGCGGTGTGCTGATCACTGCGATGACGCTGATCACCAGTGTGGGTCTGTGGAGCTTCTCGTCGCTGCGTCTGCAGGCCGACATGGGGCTGTTGATTGCGCTGTGGCTGTTCATCTCCGCCTTCAGTGCGCTCTTCATCATGCCCGCCATCGTCTATGTGTTCCGTCCGGCTTTCATCGTGGGCAGCAAGCAGCGCCCGATCGAGCAGGCCGAAGAAGAGCCCGCGATGGCGTGAACGGTGTAGGTTGCGTCCGGCGGTGTCTTGCGACAGCGGCGGGCGCTTTCTCGTGGTTGAGGTAGTGAGCGATAACCAAAGGAAAGAGGCAACAATGAAGAGAGACAAGCAATTCAAGCGGACCCTTTGCGGGTTCGCGGCGATGGCTGCGCTGGGCGCAGTGGGGCTGCCCAATGCGTATGCAGCGGAAGCTGCTGCACAGGACGAAGGCGGCTTCCAGTTCGCCCTGTCCGGCTACGCACGCGGCTGGCTTTCGATGAACCTCGAGAACCAGCCCGAGCTGAAGGCGCAAGGCGCCAAGAGCGGCGGCAAGCTGTCGATGATCCGCGGCTCGGTGCTGCTGGACGCCGACGCCAAGGCCGGTCCGCTCAAGCTGAAGGCTATCGCGCGTCTGGACCGCGAGTACAAGACCAACTATCTTGAAGATCTGGAAGATCTGCGGACGGGCCCCGTCCTCGATACGTCGGGCGGCAAAAACATCACCGACAACTACAACAACTTCGATTTCCGCGAACTCTGGGTCGAGACCGATCTCGGCGAGCGCACGACGGTCAAGTTCGGCCGCCAGCAGCTGGTCTGGGGCGAGTCCGACTTCTTCCACGCGATGGACCTGGTGCACGGCTACGACCTGAGCTGGCGCCTGTTCTTCGAGGGTGAGAACGAAGAGTGGCGCAAGCCCCTGATCCTGCTGTCGACCAAGATCCGCGTTCCGGAACTCAACGGCATGCTGGCCGCCTATGTTCGTCCGGGCTGGGATCGCTGCGAGGACATCGGCAACAGCTACGACATCGCCGGTGGCCGCTGGTTCTTCCAGCCCTACCGTGGCTTCGACCTGACCCAGGTCACGACGAAGAACTGCAATCACAAGTCTGGCGATTACGACGACCTCACCGGCGGCGTGCGTTGGTCGGGCGAGGCGGCGGACATCTCCTACTCGGTCGCCTACCTGACCACCTTCGCGGCCGACCCGGTCGCCAGCTCGGTGTTCAACCCCTACAAGGGGGTGCCGATGCTCGACGCCGGTAACGTTTTCGATCGTATCCACCCGAAGATCGACGTTCTCGGCCTGACGGCCAGCGCGTACAGCGAGACGCTGGACGCGGTGTGGAGCGCCGAAGTGGCCTTCACGAAGGACCAGCCGTACAACTATGGCAGCGGCGGCTTCGACCCGTCCGCCCCGGGGGGGAACCCGGGCATCGGTCTGGCCGGCATCAAGCTGAAGGACACGCTGACCACGATGCTGCGCCTGGACAAGAACCTGAAGTTCGAGAACATCCTGGGCACGAGCCGCCCGTCGTTCTCGTCGGTTCAGCTGTTCAACACGACGGTCCTGAGCTACGACAAGAACGAGGACTTGGTCCGTCTGTTCGCCTACGGTTCGCGTCTGAAGGAAAACAACACCATCCTGACGGCGTTCACCGTGCTGAACTACAGCAACGACGAGATCAACCCCGGCTTCGCGGTGGGCTTCGATCTGACCAACGGTGGTGGCTTCGCGATCCCGAGCGTGGCCCTGACCCTGGATGACAAGTGGGTGGCGAAGGTGGAGGCCGACATCTTCTGGGATGGCGGTAGGAGCAACAAGAACCAGTTCAGCGGCGAGAAGTCGCAACTGTTCGGTTACTTCAGCAATGCCAGTCAGCTGGTGTTCCGTTTGACCCGGCAATTTTGATCAAAGGAGTGTTCACAATGAATTCCACCAAGATGCGCAGCGGCCTGTTCGGCGCAGTGGCGATCGCGGCTGCGATCGCTGCCAACCCGGTGATGGCGAAGGAGCTTGAAGCAGGCTTCGTCATCAACAAGGACAACTACGAGAGCGTCAAGAACGACACCTTCGAGAAGAAGACCATCGCCAGCATGGTCCCTGAGAAGCTCGAGTGGATGATCAAGAACTACAACTTGACCATCAAGCTCGCGAACTCGAAGAAGATCGAGATGGACCCGAAGTACGTCGAGTGGTCCAAGAAGAACATCAACACCGTCAAGTTCAACCCGGCCGATCGCACCGTGTCGGGCTGGCAGGCGGGCATGCTGTTCCCGGCGGAAACCATCAAGATGGACGACCCGCACGCGGGTGACAAGATCATCTGGAACCTCCGTGCGGCCACCTACGGCGCCACGATGGACCTGCGCGATATCGCCTGGGCCTTCCTGGATGCCAAGAAGGGCTACGAGCGGGTCCAGGCCTTCCAGTCGCGTCGCTACTACATGGAAGGCCGTCTGGACGGCGGTCCGGTCACCGTCGGTGACGGCACCATCTCGCAGAAGACCTACTTCGTCGCGACCTACCCGCAGGACATCCGCGGTCTGGGCCTGTTCTCGGTCCGCTACAACCAGCCGGACTCGAAGAAGCCTGACGACTCCTACGCCTACCTGAAGTCGGTGCGCCGCGTGCGCCGCCTGTCGGGTGGCGCGTGGATGGACCCGATCGGTGGTACCGACCAGCTGTACGACGACTGGGACATCTGGGATGCCGCTCCGACCAAGTACCTCTCGAACAAGCTGATCGAGAAGCGCTGGGTCCTCGCGATCGCCCACAGCCCGGAAATGAGCGTGGACGTCAAGCAGCCCTTCAGCGATCCGGCCAAGCGCTTCCCGCGCATCGGCATCAACATCCCGCCGCACTTCAACCCGGCGCCGGACATCGGCTGGGAGCCGCGTGAGGTTTATGTGGTCGAAGGCGTTTGCCCGCCGGAGCACCCGTACAGCAAGAAGACCGTGTACATGGAAGTGGACTTCCCGCGTCCGTACCTGGGCTTCGCGCTGGACCGCAAGGGCGAATTCTGGAAGATGTTCATCTTCCAAAACCGTCCTGACATCGGCGACGACGGCTACAAGGCGGTCATGCCCGTCATCGGTCACATCATCGACGTCAAGCGTGGCCACGCCACCAACTGGTCGTCGAACATGAAGTCGAACCCGAAGGGCGTGAAGGAAACCGACGTGGCCCTGAACGTTCTGGAAGAAGTCGCGACCGGCACGGGCAACTAAGCCAGCGCGACACGGTGACTGCCAGCTTGCGCTGGCGGTTTCCGGGCGTCTTATGGAGAGCACCGCCGCGCTTTCGCGGCGGTGCTTCTTCAAGAAGAGCCGATTGTTTTCGAGTGTCGAGGGAGTCGACACATCAGCGGACCGATCTGCAGAGCCCAAGAGCTCTCCGGCGGCCGCCACAGCGCCAACGGCCCGGCACCCAGTGTGCTGAGAACCGCTTCGGCGTCGAACCAGCTCCTCTGTCAGCCAATCAACAGGCTGATCTTTCGCGACGTGGTCTTGTGCAGTATCGGGCCACGTCGCGTTTCTTTATCCAGACGCTCGACTGCCGGACCCGGCAGCGCCCAGGTCGCAAACCATCGCGACGGCGCGCCGTGACGATGCCGTGTCGGTGGGATAGGGCGGCCTCGCGCAGCGAGCGATGTGCCCTCAGACTTGAGGCGGATCCGCGCCGATGCCTCAGGAGCCCGTTGGGCTGATCTGCGAACCGACGCCGGACAGAGTCTCCGGTGCAGGGCCGCCGCGCGGCTGCGCCGCGCTAACGGCTTCGGCGAAACGAGACCGCCTCAACCAGGCGCTCGTCCCTGGGCCATGAAGATCGAGAGGCGACCGCGTGCGCCGTCGCCCGAGCGGTCCCCGCGTCGACCTTAGAAGCGGTCTTTCCAGCCCCGCAGCGCGGCGAAGAACGCGACGTCATCCGTCTCTGCGGCAATGGTGCCGGCCTGCTGCACGGCCCGTCGCACCGACGGGGTCCGGGAGCGCAGGAAGGGGTTGATCTTGAGTTCCTGGGCGATCGAGCTCGGTACCGTGGCCTCGCCACGCTGGCGCAGCTCGGTGCAGCGCTCGACATAGGCCGCCAGATCGCTGTTCTCGGGCTCCACCACACTGGCGAAACGGAGATTGTTCAGCGTGTACTCATGCGCGCAGCACACGACGGTGTCACCGGGCAGGGCAGCCAGGCGGTCCAGCGAGGTGAGCATCTGCGCAGCCGTGCCTTCGAACAGGCGGCCACACCCGCCGGAGAACAGCGTGTCGCCGCAGAACAGCAAGGGGCGGCCCGCGAAGTCCTGCGTGAAATAGGCGATATGCCCGGCGGTATGCCCCGGCACATCGATGACCTGGAAGCTCATGCCGGCCACATCGACCGCCTCGCCATGCTGGAGCCTCGCCACGTCGTCAGGCAGGCGCTCCCGCGCCGGCCCGTAGACCTTGGTGGCCGGCCAGCGCTCGCGCAGCGCCGTCACGCCGCCGGTGTGGTCGTCGTGATGGTGGGTCAGCAGGATCCCCTCGAGTGGCAGCGCGTGCTCGTCCAGATAGGCAATCACGCCCGTGGCCTCGCCCGGGTCGACGACCCAGGCGCGACCGTCAATGCGCATCAGCCAGATGTAGTTGTCGGCGAAGGCCTTGATCGAAACGAGGGCACGCACTTGAAACTCCCAGCAGGAAATGATCGGCGGATGGCCGAAGGTAACCAGTCTATGTCCGGGCGCCGGAGGCGGTCCGGCCGCCGCGACGCCACCCCGTGGCGCGAAAGGCCACCCGGTCGGGCTCAGCGGTAATGACCGTGACGCTCGAGGACTTCGATCTTGTAGCCGTCCGGGTCCTGCACGAAGAAGAAACGCGCCAGCAGTTCGTCACCGCGGAAGAACTCCTTCACCGGGGTCGGCGCATAGCCCAGGGCCTCGACCTGCTCGCGCTTCGTCGCGACGTTCGGCACGACCACCGCCACATGGCCGTAACCCGTGCCGTGCGTGTACTCTTCCGTGCGGCCCTTGTTGAGCGTCAGTTCGATCTCGAAGTCGTTTTCCGCGTTGCGCAGATAGACGAGGGTGAACTCGGGGAAGTCGAGGCGGTGCGCCTCGCTCATGTCGAGGACGGAGGCGTAAAACTTCATCGACCGGTCCAGATCGAAGACGCGGATCATGGTGTGAATGACTTTAGCCATGTGAACTCCTGTACTTACTGCGCATGGGGCGCCGAGGGAAGCGGCCGGTGCGGCCTGTGACGGTGAGGACGGGCGAGCCCGTCCCCGTTGTGCTGTGCGCGAGCGGGGCAGCCGGCTGGCACGCTATCGCGTGTGTGACGACAACCTCCTGGCCGGTCTGACGCTGTTCTGAGCCGGCCGCGCCGCTTGGGGCGTGGCCCGAAACCAGGGGCTGCACCTTGGTTTGCCGACTGCATGAGCTCAGGTCCGGCAGGACAGTGTGCATCCCGGCGTCGACATCGATGGCGACGCAGTTCAGCGCAGGCCTGCACGCTACGGGCCGTGAAATTCTTTCACTGTTCGCGGTGCCGCTGGTAGTGCATCAATAGCGACGGTGGGCGCTGCGGTGCGGCGGACTGCGAGTGGCGGGGCCTCAACTGGAAGGGGGGGCGGCCCGCAGCGCGAGCGCCGCAGCGATCGCTGCCGTGCGCTCGCTGTGGATCGCCGCGCCGAGCGCCGCGCCCAGCGCGCCGCGCGCGGCGGCGGCGGCCGCGAC